>JBPCOJ010000057.1:0-44359 GCA_051000345.1 Pyrinomonadaceae bacterium
GTGCCAATTAATCCAACTGATTTTGAATTTCCTATCGGCGTTGGTTCTCAACACCAACGCGAAGCGGACGAGGCTTTGCGTGGGCATGAGTTTGACTATGCGATTCTGAATCCGGGCGGCGGATGGCCGACGAAGCTGTGGAGCGTGGAAAAGTTCGGCGCGTTGGCTGATGAATTGTGGACGAACCATAGGCTACGCTCAATCGTCGCCTACGGGCCGGGCGAGGAACATCTGGCGGCGTCTGTGATGCAGGCAAGTCGCAGCGGCAAAGCGAGCGCGGCGAAGCTATCGCTCAAAGGTTTTTATGCGCTGGCAAAACACGCTTCGCTTTATGTCGGCGGCGATACGGGGCCGACGCACTTAGCGATGGCGGCGGGCGCTCCCATCGTCGGACTCTTCGGCCCGACGGAATGGTGGTTCAACGGCAGCCCGCGCGCCGATGATATTTGCGTCGAGCGCACGGAAATCGAGTGCCGCATCGATTGCAATCGCCGCGCGTGCTTGAATTGGATTTGCATGGACATACAAGTTGAACAAGTGCTGGCGGCGGCAACGGAGCGTTTGCGTCGCGCGCAAAAGTTTTCGGCTGAACTGGAGAGCGTCGTTGTCGCGTAGGGGCGGAACATGGATGCAGCGTTTGCGCGTGCCGCTCGGCTTTGTTTGCGGCGCGCTCTTTTTTGTGTTCGCCCGCCCGCGCCCGCTGACGCTTTTCATCGGCGGCGGCATCGCTTTGCTCGGTCTAGGTTTGCGCGCGTGGGCTGCCGGGCATATACGCAAAAACGCCGCGCTCGCAACGTCCGGCCCATACGCTTACACGCGCAATCCGCTTTATCTGGGCAGCTTCCTGCTTGGCTTGGGGTTCACCATCGCATCGAACCGACCTTTGCTGGCGGTGTTGTTCGCGGCGCTTTTTTTAGGCATCTACGTTTCCGTGATGCGCGTCGAAGCCGGAACGCTCGCCGGAATGTTCGGTGAAGATTACACGCGCTACGCCAGCGCCGTGCCGCTGTTTTTTCCGCGCCTGTTTCCCTTCAAGGACGCGAAGACGCAGGACGGCATAAAGTTCGATGCGAGTTTATATATGCGTTACAGAGAATATCGCGCGGGACTTGGCTTGTTGATAGCGTGGAGCGTGCTCGCGCTGGAAGTCGTTTTGATAAAGTAGATTTGCGTTGATTGCTAAGATTAACAAGGTTGCTAAAACGCATTAGGTGCTTCCGCCTTCGAGAAGCTTACGACATGCTCAAAATATCAATTCTTATTCTAATCGCGTTTTCCTCGATAGGCTGTGCCTCTTACCATCAGGAAGAAGTTAGTTTCCGTAACGGCAACACCACGCTTCACGGAAGTTTGTACGTTCCAAATAGTAAAGCACCACATCCGACGCTGATTTTCGTTCATGGTTCGGGACGTTCGACGCGCGAAACTTTCCGTTACTATGCTGATTTGTTTGCCCGCAAAGGATTAGCAATTCTTATCTATGACAAACGCGACATAGGCTCAATCACCGCCACCGAATTGGTTTCTTCCGAAGACTTAGCCGGGGATGTGCTGGCTGCCATCGGGTTGCTTAAAGGGCGCGATGACATTGACGCGCAACGAATCGGATTGTGGGGCGGCAGTCAAGGTTCGGGAATCGCGGCAATGGCAACCGCACAGTCCAAGGACATCGCTTTTCTCATTAGTGTGTCGGGCGGCGGAGTTTCTTACGCAGAATTGAATCCCTATCAAAAGTCTCATCGCCTTCGCGCTCAAGGATATTCCGAAGCGGAAATTCGTGACGCGGTTGCCGCCATCGAGCAGCTTCAGGAATATGTGCGGACGCGAAAAAATCCGGCACAGGCGCAAGCGGCTCTTGACCGGGCTTGGGCAAACCGTTGGGCTTCCGTCGTTCTTCCTTCTAGGAGAATTCCTACTGCGGAAGAACTCGCAACGTGGATGCAGTGGCGCGACATTGACGGCACCTCGATACCGGATTGGGAGCGCGTGAAAGTTCCGGTGCTGGCGTTTTGGGGCGAGCAGGATACGGTCGTGCCTGTCGAGAAGAGCGCTGAACGGATACGAGAAGCATTGAGCCGTGCCGGAAATCGGGATGTTACGATTATGATAATTCCGGGAGCCGACCATAACTTGATGCGACAACCCAATCCCGAAAACTTACCGGCATCGGAGTATTTAGAAACGATGGTTGAATGGACTTTGAAGCGGGCGCGAGTTACAGACTAAACCGCATCTAACAAGTTATTGGACGTGAGGGCGAAGCAGCTACTTTGTTATCGCGTCGTCCGTTTAGTTCTACCTTGCGTATAATCGGTTTCGCTTCATATCAACTACAGCAATGTATCGCTTAATCCCTACCATTCTCGCCGCTGTCTTTGTGTTGTGCGCGCCCGCGTTTACTTTCAAAGCGTCGGCGCAGGTACGCACGCACGGCACGCGCGGCAGCGTGGCGAGTCCGGCAATTCTCAAGACGAACGACGGCGCGCAATTCCCTTTCGAGCCAGTTGAAAAATTAAGCTACGAAGGCTTTTTTACACGGTTGCTGGTGCGCGGCATCAACGTCGCGGAGCTTTCCTTTACGAGCGAACGCGTGTCGCCCGCAAGCAATGTGAACGGCGCGGGCGCTCAATCAAAGAACGCGAATTTTCGCTTTACGATGGACATATCGTCCAAAGGCATTGTGCCGCGCCTTTTCGGTTTTCGCTTTCACGAGCACGTAGAATCGACAATCGATGCGGCGTCCTTCAGCGTGCTGCGGACGACGAAGTTCGATGAACAAAACGAGCGGCAGCGCGCGAGCGAAGCGGTGTTTGACAAACAGGCAGGCAAAGTCGTCTGGACGGAGCGCAATCCGAAGGAGCCGCAGCAAGCGCCGCGCATCGTTACTACAAATTTAATTTCAAACTCCGATGGCGCATTGCAGGACGTCGTTTCTATCTTCTACTTTTTGCGCACGCGGCAACTCACGACGGGCTTGAAGTTCGATGTTCATTTGAGCGACGCTGGGCAAACATTCAGCGTGCCGATTGCCGTCCTCGAAACAAAGAAATTAAAGACGGCGCTCGGTGAAGTATCGACTGTGCGCGTGGACGTTGATGTATTCGGCGACAAAAAACTATTGCCCGGCGACGGCACTTTATCAATCTGGTTTACAAACGACGCGCGCCGCATCCCCGTTCAAGCGCACGTCGCAAGCAGCATCGGCACAATCGACGTTAAGTTGAAAAGTCGCAGCATTGCACCGAAAACTGTCAATTAATCGCCACGCATTCGGCCTCGCGGCGTGTTCAGCGTTTATTCAAGGTAGAGATGTTGACACCGCGCGCGCACTTCGCGTACAACTTGACGCGCTCTAAATAATTCGTCCTACCGCGCCGCCCGGTTTTGGCGCGCGTTCGCTTACCTTCGCGTAGGTCGCTTGCAATCATGGCAACATTCCTTCCCGGCAGTTCCGAGCAAAGTTTAGCAGCCGCGCGGAAGATCGTGACGCGGCTCGACAGCAAACTCATCGCACCGACAGCGGCAGATGAAGCGCTGCCCGAAACAACTCCAATTGATCGCATACGCCTGCTCGTTCAATCACCTCGGAAACTTTATCTGTACTGGGAATTAGCGCGCGATCCGTTTATTGCTTTGCGCCAAAGCGTGGGCGCAGCGCAGGCGGAAAGCTACCGTCTCGCCGTGCGTCTCACGAGCACAGCGGACGGCACAGAGCATTTGCGCGAAGCAGACACGACGGTGCGCGCGGCATGGTTCGATGTTTACCCCGGCACATCATACAAAGCCGATGTCGGATTATTTTCGCAGGGACGCGGCTTCATACGTTTGCTTTCTTCCAACGAAGTGCATACGCCGCGCGCGGGCGTGTCGCCTTTGACCGAACACGCGCCGGAGTTTCGCGTCGCGCCGATGCAATTTGCGCGCGTGCTGGATCAAGCGGGTTATCCGGGCGACGCGCTCGAAGTCGCGCTCGAAGCACTCGACGCGCAGACGCACAATCGAGCGACGCGCGAAATCCTCGAAGGCTTCGGCGACGTGAACGAAACATTCGCGGTGAACAATTTCGACTTTGCGGAAATTCGCGCGTTGATTGTGGCGCTCGCGTTCGGCGCGCCGCTCGCTAACGTGCAGCCGACGCTTTCGCCCGCGCTCTCGCAATGGATTAAAGGCATAATCATTGGACACGGCGAACTCTTCGATGCGAGTCGCGTGCTGGAGCTTTTGCGCTCGGTTTTGCATTTTGAATTGAGCGTTGATCCCTCTGCTCCGGCAGACGAAACGACGAGAATCGCGGCGCGTTTTATGTGGAGCGCGAGCCGCGTCAATCTGCCAACGCTGCCGTCGCATGTCTGGCTGCCGAGCATGGCGCTTCGTTTCCGTCGAAACGAAAGCCCGCTTGCTCAATCGACTAACAGCAATTAACAGCAAGGCAGCGCGCGCCGTTTTTTTTACGGATAACCTGCTTTCACTCCCGACGAAGCGAAATATACTTTCTCAATTCCTGTGGCGATAGGCTTCTTCAGTCTCATACTTCATGCGCACCTGCCATTCGTGCGCCATCCAGAGCACCCTGAATTCCTAGAGGAAGATTGGCTCTATGAAGCGATCACGGAAGTTTACTTGCCGCTCGTCTTCGTCCTCACGAGTTTGCAGGCGAGCGGGGCGGCTCCGCGTCTCGCATTGAATGTCTCGCCGACCCTGTGCGAAATGCTCGCCGATCCGCTCCTGCAAACTCGCTACACGCGGCATCTCGAAAATCTTCTCGCGTTGACCGAAAAAGAATGCGCGCGCACGCTCCGCGAAGCGCCGGAATTTTATCCTGCCGCGCGCATGTACAACGATAATCTGCGCGCCGCTTGGAAGCTCTGGTCAGAGCGTTACGAAGGGAATTTGCTGCGCGGCTTTCGTGAATTGCAGGACGCGGGCGTGCTCGAAATTATTACCTGCGGCGCGACGCACGGCTTTCTGCCGCTCATTTCCACCGTCGAAGCCAAACGCGCGCAAATCAATGCCGCCGTCGTTAATTACCGCAAACATTTCAAACGCCATCCGCGCGGCATCTGGCTGCCCGAATGCGCTTATGAACCGGGCATCGAAAATCTGCTCGCCGATGCCGGTCTCGAATATTTCATCGCCGATTCGCACGCGATTCTTTACGGTGAGCCGCGCCCGCGTTACGGCGTTTATGCGCCCGTGCGCTGCCCTAACGGAGTCGCCGTGTTCGCGCGCGATCTGGAAACGAGCCAGCAGGTCTGGAGTTCCGTCGTCGGGTATCCGGGCGCTTCCGAATACCGCGAATTTTACAGGGACATCGGTTGGGACGCGCCGCTCGATTATTTGCTTCCGCATTTACATGCCAACGGCGAGCGCCGGAACCTTGGCCTCAAATATCACCGCATCACAGGCCGCGACGTCGCGCAGCCAAACAAGCTGCCTTACGATCCGCAAGCCGCGAGCGAGCGTGCCGCACTCGACGCAGGGCATTTTGTCGGTGAGCGCATTAAGCAGTCGCGCCAGCTCTACGATTTACTTGAAGGACGCGCGCCGCTCGTCGTCTCGCCCTACGACGCGGAATTGTTCGGCCACTGGTGGCATGAGGGCGTGCAGTTTCTAGATTTCGTTTTTCGTAAATTTCATTGGGATCAAAACGATGTTCAGACGGTGACGCCCGGCGACGTGCTCGATTCGGGCATACACATTCAAACACAACAACTCTCCGCTTCATCATGGGGCGAAGACGGTTACTACAAAGTCTGGCTCAACGAAGCGAACGCATGGATGTACCCGCACCAGCACGCCGCCGAAACGCGCATGACGACGCTCGCCGATGCACACACTGCGCCGGATGATTTAACAAGGCGCGCGCTTAATCAAGCGGCGCGCGAACTATTGCTCGCACAGTCGAGCGATTGGGCGTTTCAAATCTTTCAAGGCACGACGGTTGAATACGCCGCGCGCCGCTTTCGCTCGCACATTCGCCGCTTTAATCTTCTCACCGATGCCATCGAACAAAACTCAATCGACGAAGCACGACTCGCAGACATCGAAGCGCGCGACAACATTTTCGCCGAACTCGATTACCGTCATTATCAATCAGCGTGAGCGATCAATTCAGCCGGAACCGTTTGCCGCTCATCATAGGGCATCGCGGCGCGTCGGCAATCGCGCCGGAAAACACGCTCACGGCTTTCTCGCGCGCTCTGTCCGACGGCGCAGACGGCATTGAATTCGATGTCAGGCTCGCGCGCGACGATACGGCAGTCGTCATTCACGACGCGGTGCTTGGGCGAACTGCTTTAAGAAGCGGCGAGGTTGCAAAACTTTCGTTTGATGAGCTGAAGCGCGTGGATGTCGGAACATGGTTCAATCTTCGCTATCCGGCACAAGCCTGCGCCGAATATTCACGGGCGACGATACCTGCGCTCCGAGAAGTTTTTGAATCCTTTGCCAAAAGCGATGCGCTGTTTTATGTCGAAATGAAATATGAGCCGCAAGATTCTTATAAAGCTCTGGCGCGGCAAGTAGCACAACTCGTCTGGGATTATTCATTAACGAATCAGGTTGTGGTTGAAAGTTTCGCGCTCGAATCAATCGCAGAAATCAAGCGCTTGAATCCGCTTATCCGCACAGCGGCGCTGTTCGAGCGCACGCTTTCACGTCCCGCGCTTTCGCTGCGCCGCATCATCGCGCAAGCCGTTGCCTGTGAAGCAAATGAACTCGCGCTTCACCGCACATTTCCGTTGCAGCGCGCGACGCAGGAAGCCGCGCGGCATAACTTGAAAACAATCGTCTGGACAGTCGATGCGCCCGCTTGGATTGAGCGAGCTGCGCGCTACGGCATACATGCTTTAATCACAAACGACCCAGCACGCCTGTGCGCCGAGCGTGCTCGAATACTCGAAGTGCCAAATCCGACAACATCGATTTTTACGATTGATCTTTAGTTAATTGTTTTTTAGGTAGCCGCTGCTTTGATGGACAAGGTTTTTATACGCCCGCACTACACTCTTCACTACCGCGAAGCCACGCACTTGCGCCTTGCAATCGAGTCGCGCCCTGTTTACACAGTTCTGTTTCTGCTCGATGGCAAATTAACTTACAACGTCAACGATTACTCCGGCGAACTATCTGCGCGCGGCTCGCTGCTCATCGAACCGGGCAACGCCGCGCACGTTAAAAGCCCTGCCGCAACATTTCTGACGCTCATGCTTGCGCCGACCTTCATGCTCGATGCTGCCTTACGAACGCAGATGGCGGGCGCAGGCGGCGCGCAGGTAATCTTTCGCGCGAGTGTTCTTCCGAACGACGAATATCTTATGCAACTTGCACGCGATCTAGTCAGCGAATTAAAGGTGGAACAGGCCGGACAGGAAGTTATGGCGGCGGCATTGATCGAACAAATCGTCGTGCATCTGCTGCGGCATCACTGTAATTTGCGGCGCGCCGACGAACTAGAGCTATCGCGCGTCGGCCTCGTTGACCGTCGCATACGCCGCGCCGTCGAATTGATGCACGCCAATCTCGCGCGCGAACTGCCGCTCGAAGAAATCGCCGCCGCCGCCTATCTCTCCACGTTTCACTTCGCGCGCCTTTTCAAGAAACTTACGGGTTCTTCGCCGCACGCCTATCTCGCCGCCTTGCGCACCGCACACGCGCAAACCTTGCTTGCCGAAACCGATCTTTCCATCACGCAATTAAGCGCGCGCGTCGGTTACTCCAGCCCGAGCCACTTCACCAAAGCCTTCCGCGCAGCAACAGGCATTACTCCGCGAGCCTTCCGCGCCGCTCTCGTCAAGAACAGATACTAGAGGTCAGATATTAGATGCTGGTAAAAAAACATGAACTAACATCCAGCATCTAATATCTAGTATCTGACATTTGCTTTTCCATTGAGCAATCCGGCGACGATATAGAGCAAGATAAGCGCACTTGTGCAGCGCGCCTTCGCGTATGATTGCGCTCACAAATTTTGAAGGGAACAAATAATCATGGCAATTGAAAAAGGCGCGGAGATTGCTCCGGCAAAGGGTCGTCTGGGAGTCTTGCTGGTCGGCTTGGGTGCGGTCAGCACGACATTTATTGCGGGCGTCGAAGCGATTAAAGCGGGGATCGCAGAGCCTGTCGGAAGCCTGACGCAGATGGGCGCAATCCGTCTCGGCAAACGCACGGACAACCGCTCGCCGCTTATCAAGGAATTCGCGCCACTCGCGGACTTGAATGATCTGGTCTTCGGCGCGTGGGATATTTTCCCGGACTCCGCCTACGAAGCGGCGATGCACGCGGGCGTGCTCGAAAAAGAGCTTCTCTCGCAAATCAAAACGCCGCTGCAAAAAATCAAGCCGATGCGCGCCGTCTTCGATCAGCACTACGTTAAGCGTTTGAGCGGCACCAACGTTAAGGAAGCGGCGAACAAAATGGAGTTGGCCGAACAACTCATCGCCGAAATCGCTGAGTTCAAACGCAAAAATAAATGCTCGCGCCTAGTGATCGTCTGGGCGGCTTCGACGGAGATTTTCCTCAAGCAGCACGCCGTCCACAAAACGCTCAAATCCTTCGAGCAGGCGATGCGCGACAATCACAAATCAATCGCGCCGTCGATGATTTACGCCTACGCTGCTTTGAAATCCGGCGTGCCTTTCGCTAACGGAGCGCCGAATTTGTCCGTCGATGTTCCCGCGCTGCACGATCTCGCGGATGAAAACAAAGTGCCGATTTGCGGCAAGGATTTCAAGACCGGCCAGACTTTGATGAAGACGATTATTGCGCCCGGCTTGAAGGCGCGTATGCTAGGGCTGCACGGCTGGTACTCGACCAACATCCTGGGCAACCGCGACGGCGAAGTGCTGGACGATCCAGAATCATTTAAGACGAAAGAGGAATCCAAACTCTCCGTGCTCGAATATATTTTGCAGCCGGAAGTTTACCCGCAACTCTACAAGGATTTCTCGCATGTCGTGCGCATTAATTATTATCCGCCGCGCGGCGACAACAAAGAGGGTTGGGACAGCATAGACATCTTCGGCTGGCTCGGTTATCCGATGCAAATCAAAATCGACTTTCTGTGCCGCGACTCAATTTTAGCCGCGCCCATCGTGCTCGACCTCGCGCTTTTCCTAGACCTCGCGCAGCGTGCCGGAATGGGCGGCGTGCAGGAATGGCTCTCGTTTTATTTCAAGTCGCCGCAAACAGCGCCCGGCCTTTACCCGGAACACGATGTCTTTATTCAATTAATGAAACTCAAAAACACCTTGCGCCATTTGCAGGGTGAAGATTTAATCACGCACCTCGGCCTCGAATACTACGACTGACGCAATACTGCCGACAGCGGCGCAACAAAATCTAAGCAGCGACAAGGCCGCGCGACATCGTGCGGCCTTGTCGCTTTTTGAATGTGAGGCGCACGCCTTCATCGTTTCCGGTGAAGCTCTGTGTTCCGACTTTTTGGTGGAGCGGCCTCACGTTTAAGGGCATCGATTCGTAACTTCCTTATCCAAAATTTTGAATAGAGACATTAATTGTCAAGATTGTCTGCCGGGTTTTGTCATCGAAGGATAATTCGGCAAGCTGCCTGAAAAATCTTCAACGCATCAATCTTCTCATATTTTGTGGTGACAAGCGGCGGGCTATCGTATATATAGTGTTCGGTTAGATCATATAGCGGGGTGGAGTCGTTCGGATCAAGTAAACGCCGCCGCCTTATCAAGCATCGAAAATTACAGCGGTTCGTTCCTTGCATATATAATTGCTTGATGCGGCCAGAAGAGGCCGGGTGCGATCACTCTCGGTCATGCGCCACACAGACTTTTCTCGCGCGCGCATCAATGAGCAGGCAGCTTTCACGCAAGGAGGACGCACCATGATTGCAGAAATGGAAAAAGAGAAACAAACCACCGCCGAGACGGTCTTCCTTGACCCGGATCAAAAAAGTCCGCGCGCGCAGGAATTTGAAGAAAAGCTTTCAGGCCGCATCGTCGGCCAAGAGCGCGCCGTGCGCCGCATGAGCGGCCTTTACCAGATTTTTCTGGCCGGAATGAACGCGCCCTCGCGTCCCGTCGGCACAATGCTTTTTCTGGGGCCGACCGGCTCCGGCAAAACGCGCGTGCTCGAAGCCGCCGCCGAAGTGCTTTTCGGTGACCCGCACGCGATTATTAAAATCGACTGCGCGGAGTTTCAGCACTCGCACGAAATTGCCAAGCTGATCGGCTCGCCTCCCGGCTATCTAGGCCACCGCGAAACTTCGCCGATGCTGACGCAGGAAAACCTAGACCGTATGCACACGGAAGATACTAAGCTTTCGCTTATTCTCTTCGATGAAATTGAAAAGGCTTCCGACAGTCTCTGGCAACTGCTGCTCGGCATTCTCGACAAAGCGACTCTGACGCTCGGCGATAATCGTCGCGTCGATTTTTCGCGCACCATCGTCGTCATGACCTCGAATCTAGGCGCGCGTGAAATGTCCGAATTGATTTCCGGCGGCATCGGTTTCAGCTCCGGCAAAGGCTCGAAGAATCCGCAGGACGCGGACGTTGACCAAAAAATTTATCGCACGGCAGTCGAAGCGGCGAGACGTAAATTCTCGCCGGAGTTTATGAACCGCATCGACAAGGTCGTGGTCTTTCGCTCACTCAAGGAGCATCATCTGCGCGAGATTTTGAACCTCGAGCTTCAAGCCGTGCAGGAGCGCGTGATGCATTCGGCGGGAACGAAATTTGTCTTTCAGTGCTCGGACGCGGCGAAGGAAATGCTTCTCAGCGAAGGCATTGATTATAAATACGGGGCGCGCCATCTGAAACGCGCCATCGAACGTTTTCTTGTTTACCCGCTCTCGAATCTGGTGGCGACAGAGCAAGTCGGTCTGGGCGATCTGGTGAGCGTGGATTTGAACGAAGAGACAGGCAAACTCATTTTCTCGAAACGTTCGGGCGGTGCGCTCATACAAGACGTGCCTGCAATGGCGGATGAGCCGGAAGAAGTCGAAGCGAAATCCGGCGGCGTCGCGCTGCCGATTCCGCAGACAAAGGTCGCGCGCAAAGGCCAAGGACGCGGCGAGAAAATCGACGGCTAACTAAATCACGCCGCATCACAAAAGCAGACGCGCCGGATTGAATTATTCAGTCCGGCGCTTTTATCTTTGTGTATGAGTCACGCGACGGCAGCAGCAGCGACACGAATCAGCGTTGGTTTTTTGAAGATGGCTTTTTCGGCGATGCAATTATTTGCGGCTGCGTCGCGGCGGCGGGCGACAATCGCTTAAGAGCTTCAAACGCGATGCGTGAAAGATACGGGTCGGGCGCGGCGAGCACACTCTGCAATGAAGGAATCGCCGCCGGATCGTTTATCGAGCCGAGCGCGCGTGCGGCTTCGCGGCGCACATCCTCGTTTGATGTTTTATCAGTCAAAGCGACGATTAAGGCAGGCACGGCGACGCGGCTGCCGATTTGTCCGAGTGAGCGCGCGGCGGCACGGCGCACAAACTCATTTTCAGCGACGCTGCGCCGACGCAGTCGATTCAAAATCCCGCTTGCGCGCACGCGTCTCAATAAAGCTTGCGTGAGCGGAATCGTCGCCGACGCATCTGCTATCTCACCGAGCGCGACGGCGGCAGCACCACGCACACCCGCGCTTTTATCTTGCCCTAGAATGTTTACGAGCGCAGGCACGTTTCCCTTGACGCCTGTTTCACCCGACGCGTAAGCCGCCTGCTGCCGCACAAACTCGTTGCGGTCACCGAGCAAAGGCGCGAGCGCGGCGGCGGCTTCTTCCGCAGGCAGCGAAAGCACGGCTGCGGCTGCCGTCGCGCGCACAATCGCCGACTCATCACGCAGCGCCGTCGCAGCGACGCGCGACGCATCCGGGCGTTTCATCGCGCCGAGCCTTTGAACGGCATCGCGCCGATCATCGACGCTCGCTGAAGTCAAACGCGCACGCTGCCGTTCTGTTTCAGTCGTTTGTCCCGCAACAAATGTTGATAAAGCGACGGGAAGGATTAGCAGTGCCATTAGCCCGTGCAACAGAGATATGTGCGCCGCCTTGTTGGATACGGATGCAATTCTTTTATTCGTAGGTGCGAGTTCGTAGTGGCGCATTAATTTCATGATGAGAATATAGTTCAAAACTTCTTCAAATCACCTCTGAATTCATCAGCAGTATCCATAGGGTGCAACAAGCGATCAAGCTAAATCGTCGCCGGTTTCTAAATCGACGATGCGCGTAGAAATGCTTTCAGCGTGAATGTCGAGCAGGCCGATTGATCTGGGCAAGTCGAAGCGTTTGGCTCCGGCTCCGCCCGGATTAAAAAGCAGCGTGCCGCGCCACAGGCCGACATAAAACTTATGGCTATGACCGAAGACGATTACTTCCGGCATACGCTCTTCGATCAAATGTTTCTGCGCCGCAGTCAGCTTCTCGGCTGCCGCAAACTGGTGCCGCACGTAAAATGTGCGCGCGCTGATTACGGCTATTCGCTCATTCGGCAAACACATTGCGGCGTCCGCATCTATGTTGCCGCGCACGGCGATGACGGGCGCAATGTCTTCCAATTGCCAGATAATTTCTTCGTCGCCGACATCGCCCGCGTGGATAATGTGATCGACGCCCGCGAAAAGTTCGAGGACGAGCGGATCGAGCTTGCCGTGCGTGTCGGAGACGACGCCGACGCGCGCGAGCGGTTTGGCTTTATCGGCAGATAAGGTCACGAATCTATTTTGGAGGCAACCGTGTGCATCGTATCGACGATCAGCACGGCAATGGGCGGGTAAAAAAGCAAGTCAGGCCGCACATGTTGATCGAAAAAGAAAGCCATGTCGCTTACCACATAATGCATGTGTTCGCCGACGAACAGCCCGAACGCGATGCTCACCGCATAGCCTATGACAAGGAAGGCCGAAGCAGTGAAGCGCGTGAATGGCTTATCCGGTTTTTCTTCGCCGCTCATAATCGAATCCTGCACAAAGCTCGGGCGATATGTGTAGCGCACGAAGCACTCACGCAAACGTTGCGCGAGATGCCAGACGCCGATTACGAATAAGGTAACGAGCATCGCGCGCCCGAAAAAGCTGTTGAAGTTCTGCCAGAAACGCGGCTTGAGCATGGCAACGATAAACGTCGAAAGAAATAACGTAACGGTAGTGAAAACGGCTTGCTGCATGGCAAAGGTTTCGCGCCGCTCGACCTCCAGCCAGCGATCAACCGCCTTGTCGATCCGCGCTTGCACCGTCACCATGCGCATACGCCGCGCATGAACATTGTTTGAATGAATAACCGAAGAAGAAGAATGACGCAGGCGCTCGCGCTTTGCATCATACTGCGTGCGTTCCTGCGTGTCACTGAGCGTGCGGTAGGCGAGCGCTAACAGCGCAAAGTCGTGCGACGCGCGCGCTGAATCTCGATTGACGTCTGGATGATAAGCACGCGCCAGCCGCCGGTAGGCAGACTTGATTTCAACCGCCGACGCAGTGGATTTAACACCCAGAATTTTGTAGTAATTAACCACCGCGCTTTTCTTCGACTCCAAAAGCCAGCGATGGGACGCCCTTAATAATCTCTGCGTATTCGGGCAGGAAGGGTCGCCCTTGAAAATCGCATTATAACACTGTCAGGGGAATTTAGTCTTCCGCTAATTGTTGTTATGTAAAGGTAAAAGAAGGTGGGAAAGTTGAGTGATAAAGGCAACTTAAAACAGAGCAAAAGGGGCGGTTCTTGCAACCTCGGTGGTGGGTCCGAGTGGGGCGAGGACATCTTAGTGGTGACCGCGCCCTTTAGCTCTTGTAAGTTTTATTGCAAGAGCCATACCAAAAAGGAAAAAGCTAAAAACCTATATTTTTTGAGTAGCGACGCGCCAAAATCCCTGTCGAGTGTCCACTTTTATGAACAATTGTCCACAATTTAAGACACTTCACAGGCTGGGCTTCTATCGTTGCAACAGCAAACTTGAGAAAAAATTCGGGGCAGCGAAAAATACTTAAGCATCCTTCACTGCCCTGAGTTTTTGCGATTACTATAGTCCCGCTGCGAGACGTCTAAGTGCGCGCGGCTTTGCCTTGATGGTTGCCGTTGCCCTCGGATTGATTTTCGGCGCGCTCGACGATTTTCAAAAGCGTGCGGACGGCGATTCCCGTCGGCCCTTTGGCGCGATGAGGCTTTGCATCGTCGCTCCACGCCGTGCCAGCAATATCCAGATGCGCCCACGCCACGCCGTCTGCGAATTCCTTCAAAAAGGCGGCGGCGGTAATGGTTCCAGCTTTACGCCCGCCGACGTTCTTGATGTCTGCGATGTCGGATTTAATTTGCTTCGTGTATTCCTTATCGAGCGGTAGTTGCCAGAACTTTTCACCGACTTCCCTGCCGGATTCAATCACTTCATCAATCAACTTTTGATCCGTGCCGAGAATCGCCGCGTGGACATCGCCGAGCGCAATCGAGACTGCGCCGGTCAAGGTCGCCATATCCACTAATTGCGTCGCGCCGAGTTTCTTCGCGTAGGTAATCGCGTCCGCGAGAATCAAACGCCCTTCGGCATCCGTGTTGATGACTTCGACTGTTTTGCCGGACATCGCGCGCACGACATCGCCCGGCTTCGTCGCCGTGCCGGAAGGCATATTTTCCACAGACGGCACAACGCCGAGCACGGGAATCGCAGGCTTGAGCTGCGCGATGGCGCGCATCGCTCCGAGCACGGTAGCGCCGCCCGTCATGTCGTATTTCATCAGTTCCATATTCTCGCCCGGCTTGAGCGAAATGCCGCCCGTGTCGAACGTGACGCCTTTGCCGATAAAAGCGAGCAACTCGTTTCCGTTTTGCGCCGCTGCGTTCTGCGGCGTGTATTTGAGCACGATCATCTTCGCGGGTTGTTCGGAGCCGCGCGAAACGCTCAACAACGATCCCATGCCTTCCTTCTCCATGCGCGCTTCGTCGAGCACATCGACTTCGAGGCCGAATTCCTTGGCGAGTTGCTCGGCGCGCGCCGCCATGTCCGTCGGCGTCATGTAAGCGCCGGGTTCGTTGGCAAGGTCGCGCGTGTAATTGACCGCTTCGCCGATGATGCGCCCTTTCTCCGCGCCCTGCTGCAAAGCATTTTCATCCGCCTCTTCGATGATAACGGTGAAACTATCAACGGTGCGTTCTTCCTTGTCGGACGTGCGGTATTTGTCCGGGTCGAACAGCGACATAATTCCGCCTTCGACTGCCGCCGCAACGATGCTTTCCGCGTCTCCTTCAGCGCGCGGTACAAAGGCAATCGACTTGACGTTTTTACTCCGAAGGAAACGCGTGGCCGCGCCCGCCGTTTGCGAAATTTGCGCGGGCTTGTAATCCGCTCGCTCGCCGACGCCGATCAGAAGCAATCGCTGTGCTTTCAGATTTCCCGCCGCGTTGCCATTACCAGCAGCAGCCAAGTGCATGTAAACAAGTTCGCCTTCCTTGCCCTTCAATTCCTCCGTTTCGATCACAGAGCGAACAAGGCCGCCCGTTGCGGCGTCGAGTTCCTTGAGGAATCCCTCGTCGGCTTTTTCGTTTATGAAAACAGCGACGGCCAGTGCCTGCGCGTCATCTTCCGCATAGCGTTTTGCGCTTCCCGTAATCTGCATATCGTTATTTACCTTTCGTGAGATTAATCTTTGTTTCGTTCTTTTAGCTGCGCGCGCGTTTCGCGGTCAACGGTGCGGCGCATTTCCGTTTCGCGCTTATCGTATAATTGCTTGCCGCGCGCGACTCCGATTTCAAATTTGATGCGCCCGTTTTTCGTGTACACGCGCGTCACGACGAGCGTCATGCCCTTCATCGTCGCTTGTTCTTCGAGTTGATTTATTTCTCTGCGGTGCAGCAAAAGCTTGCGCTCGCGCAGCGGTTCGTGATTCTCCCGATTGCCGTGAGAGTACGGAGAAATATGCGCGTTCAGCAACCACGCTTCGCCGCCTCGCACCGTGACATACGAATCCTTCAACTGCACGCGGCCTTCGATCACGCTTTTGACTTCCGTGCCTTTGAGCGCGATTCCAGCCTCATACTTATCCGAAATATGATACTCGTGAAAGGCCGCGCGATTCGCCGCCAAAACCTTTTCTTCCTTTGTCGCCGCCATAAACTAATTTACCACTTTCATACACAATCATTCGCTCGCCTGCGATCAGCACGCAAGGCTTGTGACGACATTTCCTTCGCCGACATGCGCGATCATTTCCGGTTCGACGATGCCGTAAAGCGTTGTGCGCTGAACGGCCTTTAATTCTTCGGCTTCGATGCGCCTGTGCAATTCTGCCGCCGGGACATACGAGCCGTGAGATGCGCCCGCCGCGCGCGTAATTTTTTCTTCGATCAGCGTGCCGCCCAGATCATCCGCGCCGCAATGAAGCGATTGGACTGCCTCATCAAGCCCGCGCTTGACCCACGCGACGGCCTGTATGTGTGGTAACTCGTCGCGGAAAAGCAGGCGCGAGGCGGCAATTAAATTTAACGCTTCCTGCCTCTGCGGGCTACAGAGTCCGCGCTTAACGGCAATCGGCGCTTTCTCTGCGACGAACGGCAATTGAATAAATTCTGTAAAGCCGCCGGTTCGCCTTTGCACCGCCAGCAATCGCAAAAGATGTTCGGCGCGCTGTTCGACTGTTTCGATATGCCCGTACATCATTGTCGAAGTCGTGCGCAATCCTGCGCGATGCGCCGTCTCGACAATCTCGCACCACTCGCCGCTCATCACTTTCTGATTGCACAAGCGCCTGCGCACATCGTCAACGAGAATCTCCGCCGCCGTGCCCGGCATCGAGCCTAATCCGGCAACCCGCAACCGGTCAATGATGCGCGCGTAAGGTTCATCGCTTCGCTCATGTATATAGGCGATTTCTTCGGGCGAAAACGCGTGTATGTGAATCTGCGGAAAGGCGCGCTTTATCTCTTCGACAAGCGTGAAGTAAAACTCGACGGGCGTCTTTGCGTCCAGCCCGCCCTGAATCGTTACCTCCGTAATGCCGAGCGAAAGCCTGCGCCCGATATGTTCAAGACAATCGTCAATCGTCATGCGGTACGCATCCGCGTCATTATCATCGCGCCGGAAATTGCAAAAGCCGCAGTGCTGCTCGCAAACATTCGTGAAGTTCAAATTAAGATTGACGATATAGGTAACGCGCCTGCCGTGCAAAGTTTCCTTCAATTCATTTGCCGCCGCGTACATCTCGCAGCACGCCGCTTCGTTCTGCTCCGAAAGCAACACGGCAATGTCCGCGATTGAAAGTTCTTTGCCCGCGAAACTGCGCGCGATAACGTCTTTGCTTTTCGCCGTCATGCTTTATCTTTCAAACTCCACGCGCAAAGGTCTGTTCATCAACTCGTATGCTGCGTCGCGTGCCTTCTTGCCTTCGTAAAGCACTGCGTAAACTTCGTTTGTGATCGGCATTTCAATATGTAATTGATCGGCAAGGAGTTTCACGGCGCGCGCCGTCTTCACGCCTTCGGCGACTTCGTGCATTCCCTTGATGATGTCGGGCAACGCGCGGCCTCTTCCTAATTCCTGCCCGACAAAACGATTGCGCGAGAGCGCGCCGGTGCATGTCAAAACGAGATCGCCCATTCCCGCTAGTCCCATCATCGTTTCCAATTTAGCATTCTGCGCCAGCGCGAGGCGCGCAATCTCCGCGAGGCCGCGCGTGATAATCGCCGCGACGCTGTTCGTTCCGAATCCTAAACCTGCGACCATGCCTGCTGCGACAGCCATCACATTCTTCACAGAGCCGCAGAGTTCCGTGCCTGTAACATCCGTGTTCGTGTAGACGCGCAAATTATCAAAACTCAATGCGTCCTGCACAAGGCGGCTGTCATCCTCATACGCGCTTGCCGCGACAATCGCCGTCGGTTGCCCTGCGGCTACTTCCTGCGCGAAGGACGGCCCCGACAAACACACGAAACGCGGCTCGAATTTTTCACAGACGACTTCGGACAGTATCTGCGAAATGCGTTTCCCTGTGCCAATCTCGATGCCCTTCGTCGCGCTGACGAAAAGCATTTCAGGCCGCAGAAACGGCAGCATTCGCTCGCAGAGTTCGCGCGTGACATGCGATGGCGACGCGAGAATCACCATTGACGCTTCACTCAATGCGTCTTTCAAGCCGCACGTTGCAAAGACATTCTGCGGGACAACAACATGCGACGCGAGATAGCGCGTGTTCAAATGCTTCGCGTTTATTTCCGCTGCGACATCTTCGTTATGCGACCACAAACGCACTTGATGTCCGGCGCGCGCCGCGCCGATGCCGAGCGCCGTTCCCCAACTGCCCGCGCCGATAATTGCCAACCGCTTCACAGTGTTTTCGCTTTAACGAAATTTATTTTCTGTGCCACTTCGCAGCCTTCGTATGTTTTCGCGGTGCATAAAAACGATCAGCGCGCCGCACGCAATCGCCGCCATCATCAAGGGCGCAAATTCCATTGACAGAGGCAAGCGAGCGCCCGCGATAATTGCAATGCAGACAGGCAACGCGGCGACGGCGCAAATCGAGCCGAGCGAAACATAGCGCGTCGTCCATACAACACAAATAAAAACCAGCGCGGCGAGAACGACGGCGAGCGGCGCGAGGCAAAGAAAAACGCCGAGACCCGTTGCCACGCCCTTGCCGCCGCGAAAGCCCAGCCACATCGGAAACACATGCCCGATAATCGCCGCCACCGCTGCCGCCGCGATCCACCAAGCGCCGTTGAAATCAACAACGGATGCCGCAAGCAGCCAGCGCGCCAACAGAATTGCTGCCGCTCCCTTCGCGGCATCGAGCGCAAGCGTCAGTATGCCCGCCAATTTACCCGCGCGCCTTGTGACATTGGTTGCGCCCGTTCCGCCCGAACCCGTTTCGCGCACATCCGCTCGCCTCGTCAATCGCACAATTAAAAAACCGGACGGAATCGAGCCGAGCAAGTATGCGGCGATTAAAATAAACGCGTGCCTCATCAAAAGATTTCGCGCGCCGGAAAATTTGCTTTAAAAGGCGAAGAAAGAATATAGCAAGCGGCACAATCGTGCGACAAGCAAAGGCTCATCGCTCAATTATATAGACTTCAAAGCAAACGTCGCCGCAGCAGATCGAGCGCGGCTTGCGATGCACGCCAGCGTATAAGATGCCTGTCGCCGGGCAGCATCAGCTTGCGATGCTCTACGTGCGCATCGTCTGCGAGCGCAATGTAAACGAGGCCGACGGGCTTTTCTTCTGTGCCACCGCTTGGCCCCGCGATGCCCGTCACGCTGATTCCGAAATCCGTGTCGGCACGGCGGCGCACACCGTCCGCCATCGCTTCGGCAACTTCCGCACTGACGGCTCCGCGCGCGGCAATTAAATTAGCATCCACGCCGAGCGACCTGATCTTCGCGTCGTTCGAGTATGTCACGACGCCTTCCATAAAATAAACGGACGAGCCGGAAACCTTCGTCAAACGCTCGGAGATTAAGCCGCCCGTGCAGCTTTCCGCGACAGCCAAGGTGAATCCCTTGACGGCGAGCCGCAGCCCGACGACTTCCTCCATCGTCTCGCCACGAAAAGCGAAAATCGCATCGCCGAGCCGTTCTTCGATTTGTCCCGCGAGGCCGTCCAAAAGCAGTTCCGCGTCTTGCTCTGTTTTCGCTTGCGCGGTGAGTTGGATTTCGATTTCGCTTTGATTAAAAAGAATCGTCGTTTGCGGATTTTTGTACTGCGTATAAACGGGCGCGATGCGTTCATCGACTGCGGATTCGCCCAAGCCCGCAACGCGCAGTATGCGACGCGCAACACGCACGTCGCCCGCTTTCGCAATGAGTTTCGGCAGCACGAAGTTTTCAAACATCGGGCGCATCTCGCGCGGCGGGCCGGGAAGGAGAGCAATGGCGCGTTCGTCTTGATCCAGATAAAGTCCGGGCGCTGTGCCGTTCGGATTTTCCAACACCTCCGCGCCTTCGATAATCATCGCCTGACGCGAATTTATCTCCGGCATAGGGCGTCCCATGCGCTGAAATTTTTCGCGTATGCTCTCCAAAACTTTTTCGTTGAGCATCAAGCGGCGAGAGAGCGCGCGTGCCGCGATCTTGCGCGTGATGTCGTCTTCGGTAGGGCCGAGTCCGCCCGTCGTGATGACGAAACGCGAGCGGCGCAGCGCGTCTTTGATTGTTTCTTCGAGCCGCGCGTCGTCGTCGCCGACAATGGTTTTGAGTTTGACTTCGATGCCGATGTTATTGAGTTTTTCGGTGAGCCAGAGACTGTTCGTGTCCGCGCGGTCAGGCGTTAAAAGTTCCGAGCCGATGGCGATGATTTCTGCTGTGAGCATAAATTAAACGAAGCGTGACTTGGTCGTAGTTGATTACTGCGCGGGCGCGGCGGCGGCGTCGCTTGTGCCGAACACTTTTATTTCACGCACCCACATTACAAAGGGACGGTTCGTCGGCCCTTGCTGCGCGGGCTGAAGGATTCGTGCGCGCGTTGTTTTAAGCGGCGCAAACGAAAATGCGGCGCGGTCATAATCTTCGCCTGATTCAAGCGTCGAGACAGTGCGCCATGCGCCTTTATCGTCGAGCGTCTGAAGTTCGACATGGCGCGAAGGCACGAAGCGACTGCGGTCGTAGCCCCAGAAAATATAAACGGCGGCGAGTTGCACGGGCTGATCGAAGGCGAATTCGATCCAGTGCGGCGCGGGCGTTTCGTCGGAACTCCAATTGCCTTTGTTGTAACGCATACGCGCGATTTTACGCACATCCGTTTCGCCGTCCGTCAAAGGCTTGGGACTGTAACCGTTGTAACTCGAATCGACTGCAATATGAGTCGGGCGCAGTTCGACGAGCGATGAAACGGGCGCGGGCGTCGGTTGCGGCGCTTCGACTTTTCGAGCGTCAGCAGCGGCGTTGCCACGTTCAAGCGTGTCGCGGCGCGCGAAAAAAACGACTCCGCTAAAGATTGCCAGACAAAACAAAGCAATAAAAATTTGCAAGCCGCGCCTACGACTTCTTTCCCAGCTTGTTGCATCGCGGCGCGTTAGTTTGACCGTCGAAGGCGAAGCGTTCAGTTCGCTGCCGCACGCCTCGCAAAATTTATCGCGCGGCGAAACTTCCTCGCCGCACGTCGCGCAGGCGGATGCGCCAATGGGCTGCGTAACATAACTTTCACGTTCACGTTCACCGCGTCCCGTTATCTTTGTAGATACTGTATCGACACCACGCGCGTTTAGTTCATCCGTCGTGGCATTAAATTCTTTTACCGGCGAGAACTCTGCTGAAGCAAGTTCAGTTTTCGGCGCGTCTTTGACCTCGCGTCCCCGCGCGCGATGAACTGCGTCGAGAAATTCCGAAGCCGACCCGAATCGTTTATCGGGGCTTTTTTCGAGCGCGCGTAAAATCACCGCTTCGAGTTCCGGCGCAATATCAGAATTGACTTCGGAAGGCGGGCGGGGCGGCTGTTCGATATGCGCGCGCAAAATGTCTGTGCGCGGAAGCGGATCGGCGGTGTCCGTGCCGAATGGCGTGGCGCAGGTCAGCATCTCGTACAAAATGACGCCGAGCGAATAAATGTCCGAGCGCTCGTCAACGGCGTGGCCTTGCGCCTGCTCCGGCGAGACGTATTGCGGCGAGCCGTAAGACCCGCCGAAGGTGTCAGTGTTTTCCGAGCCGACGAGTTTGACGATGCCGAAATCCGTAACCTTCGTGCGGTCATCTGGCGTAACGATGATGTTAGCTGGCTTCAAATCACGATGAATAATGCCGCGATGCGCCAGATTATTCTGGTCGCGGTAAATGAATTTCTGCGCGTAGGCGACGGCTTCCAGAATCTGCTCGAACAAATCGAGCGAGCGCGCCGTCGGCAACGGACAGGCTTCGCGCGCCAGAAGCTGCGCCAGCGAACGCCCGCGCACGTACTCCATAATGATGTAATAAGTTTGCTCTGCAACGATGTAATCGTAGATTTTGACGATGCCCGGATGATCGAGCTGCGATTGAATATAGGCTTCCTTTTCAAAGCGCGGCTTGAGTTGGCGCAGATCACGATTGTCGCGCGCGATGATGGATTTAATGGCTACCTCGCGCGGCAGTTGCAGATGATGCCCGCGATAAACCACGCCCATGCCGCCGCGCCCGATGCGCTCATCGACTTGATAGCTTCCGATGATGGTTGTTTCGGCTGCCAAACTTTTAACTCACGCCGCGCAAAAAAGAAGCGGGCAATCCAATTTTTTCGTCGCCTTTGCTGTTAGTTATAACAGAAACAACGGCGCATAGCATTGTCCGAGCACGCGAAAGACAGCGCAATATTTAGTTCGATGTTTGGAGGAACACCGCGCTTCGACTTAAGAAAAGCTCGCCCGCTTCAAGCAGTCTTTTTTTCTTCGTAAACGTCGCGCAGGACTTCCGTGATAGATGGAGGCGGAGGAGTATTTTGATCGCGCACAGCGGTGTTGGACGCATGGGTGATGACATTATCTTTCAACACGTCCGCAAACAACGCGGGCTGCGGCGGCGCGGCCTTTAAGTGTGTGGAGGTTTGCGGCGCGGCGGCGTTCAACTTTTCGCGGCTCTGTGCGAGAAGATCGGCGGCGCGATTGCGGCGCGCGCGTTCGAGGCTGCGCACGGCGACCATCGTTTGCGGCGCTTCGGCAGGCTCGCGCTCTAGTTTGCGCAACAGGCGAACGTAGCGGCGCAGTTCCGGCGACGGAGCGAAACGCTGGCGCTCATCGAAGTCTGGATTTTCGACGACTTCGGCGAGATGCTCTATGGCCGCTTCGTGATGGCCTGCGCGTTGATAAAGAGCGCCGAGCGCGAAGCAAACGAGCGGCGGCGGGTCTGTCATCGAATGGAACACCTTTTCGCCGCGCTCGATTTCCTTTTCGATTTCGTAGCCGTACCAACGCTTGTCTTCATCGCGCAGAAGATCGTTGGCTTTCACATAAAACTTGAAGATGCGCGTCGTGTCTTCCTGTTCCGAATGCTGCACGGCGCGCCAGATGAAATAAGCGACGGCGGCGAAAAAGACGATGACGAACGGAGGAATGTTCATCACGCCGAGCATCGAGATAATCACGATGAGGGCGAGCAGTTTTTGCGTCGCTTCTTTTCCTTTACTGCCCATTGCTTTTGCAACTCTGCGGTTAGCGGAAACGTGTATGAGGCTTAACGAACGATGTTTGAACGCGTTTCTAAATTCACTGCCGCGCGTTCATGTCTCACGTTCGTTATTTTGCGTTAAGTGTTTGTTCGATGCGCTGCCGGATCGCCGCGCCCGCTTGTTCTGTGGAAAGCGTGCCGCCCAGATCACGCGTTGTTTGCTTCTCCGTAACGGCAGCGCGCACGGCGTGTTCGACGCTCGCGCTCGCTTCCCCTTCACCCAAATATTCTAGCATCATCGCCGTCGTGAGAATAGCGCCTGTCGGATTGGCGATGCCTTTGCCCGCGAGCGGCGGCGCGCTGCCATGCACAGGCTCGAATAGTGAAACTCTGCCGGGATGAATGTTGCCGGATGCGGCAAGCCCTAAGCCGCCCTGAAGACCCGCGCCGAGGTCTGTCAAAATGTCGCCGAACAAATTATTCGTGACAATCACTTCGTACTGCTTGGGATCGAGCACCATAAACATCGTCATCGCATCAACATACTGATGATTGCCTTCGAGTTCCGGGTAACGCGCGGAGACTTCCTTAAAAACTCTTTGCCACAGATCGCCGCCGAAGCGTTGCACGTTCGACTTGTCAGCCATCGTCACGCGCCGCCGTCCATGTTCGCGCGCATACTCGAAGGCCGCGACGATGATTCTTTCGACGCCGCGCCGCGTGTTCAGTTCTTCCTGCGTCGCAATTTCATCCGGCGTTCCCTTTTTGAGAAAGCCGCCCGCGCCGCAATAAGCGCCTTCCGTGTTTTCGCGGAAGACGACGAAATCGATGTCTTCGACGTGGCAATCACGCAGCGGCGTCAAACGAGCGTCGAGCAATTTCACGGGGCGCAAGTTTATGTAAAGATCGAGTCCGCGCCGCATCCCCAGCAAAATATCTTCGGCGTGCTGATTCGATGGCACGCGCGGGTCGCCGAACGCTCCGGCAAAAATCGCATCGAAATTCTTCGAGAAATCTTCGAGCGCGCCCGCCGGTAAGCTCACGCCTTCACGCAAATATTTGTCTGCGCTCCAATCGAATGATTGTAATTCGAGTCGGACGCCGTGCGTTTCGCGCAAGTGTTCGAGCACGCGCACGGCTTCGCGCGTGACTTCCGGCCCGATGCCGTCGCCCGCGACAACGGCGATGCGATGTGCGGCGCGCTTCGTCATCACTTCTCCGGCAAAGTATTCGCGCCGCGATCCGACGGCGAAGTTGCTTCGACGACCATCGCTTCTTCCAGAATTTCGAGCGAGTATTTCGAGTCGGCAGGCACGCAGTAGCTATCGCCCTTGCCCGCTTCAAACGAATGCCCGTTGAGCTTAACACGCAAGCGCCCGCTGACGACATACGCGACATACTCGTAAGTGTTCGAGTGTTCGGGCGAAGTGACACCGACTTTTTCATGCGTCCACAAACGCATTGCCATTCGCTCGCCGTTGACTAACAAATGTTCGCCCTGTTCGCCGCGCGGCGCTTGATTGCCGCGCACCAGCACCGTTTCAGCATTTTGATCCGCCATTCTTTTCTCCTTCTTGTTCGCGTAATTTTCAGTTCGCGTTATATCCGATTAACGAGCGCTGAAGTTACGTTATTCGCTTGCGAGTTTCGTTTCAAAACTTACACAAAACATCCACAGGCAAGCTTCATGGATTTTAATTTCAGAGTTAAATTTTACGCGCCGCGTTTGCTTGCGAGTTTCTCTTCGATGCGCGGCAAGCTTGTGAGCACAGTGTCGCCGACGATCTTCAAACTGCGCGGGGATAGTTTATCGAGCGTATCCTCCGCCGTGTGCCAGTACGGATAATTGCTCAGTTGAATAATGTCGAGCGATTCGATGCCTGCTTTAAGAAACGGTTCGTGGTCGTCGCCGCCGACGCCTTCGGGTCGGTCAACAAACTGCGCGCCGTAGCCGATGCCGCGCGCAGTTTGCCAAACCGTATCGACGAGCCAAGGCGTGCTCATCGTGTCACGCCCCAGTTCGAGATTTTTGTAGCCGATCATGTCCAGCAGAATCATCGCGCGCGTTTGCTTGACTTCGTTTTTGTCGATTAACTGCGCGACGTAATGGCGGCTGCCGTAAGTATTGTCGGGCGCGTTCGGCTTGCCGCACTGCTCCCAATCAAAACAAAAAGCTTCCTCGCCGTCGAAGAACACGATGCGGCGCGTGAACTTCGGTTTCTGTTTGTCGGCGGCGAGCACGCGCGCGATTTCAAGCAAGGCGGCGACGCTCGAAGCCGGATCGTTTGCGCCGACGAAGCGAAATTGCTTGATGGGTTTCGTGTCGTAGTGACTGGTGAGCAGAACGGTATCGGCAGACTCGCCGGGAATTTCCGCGATGATGTTTACCATACGGCGTTCGCCGACGGGAGTGGCGGCGCGAAATTCATCAAGGGAAACATTCAGGCCGTAAGACTTTAACTCGCCTACAATGTAATCGCGCGTGCGCGCTAGTTCGGGGGAACCGGCGGCTCCCGGCTTCATCTCGATTTGTTTGCGCGCGTGCCTCATGGCGCGTTCGCCGTCGAAGCCGCTGTTGTTTGCAGTCGCGGGCATGTCGGTTGACGCGCTTGCGGGCGTGGTGGTTGTCGCGGCGATGGTTTCGGTGCGCGAGATGTTGTTGTTTTGCTGCGCGGAATTGCCGGGACAGCTAAGAAAGCCGAGCGGCGCGGCAAACAAAAGCGCACATGAAAAGAAACGTGCGTTAGCGGCAGTGAACCGCGTGTGAAAATATTTAAGCATGGATGATGTGTATAGACATTGCGGCGCGTGCGATAAAGCGAAAGCGAGCGTCAGTTTTCTATAGTTACTTTCACAGAGGAAGCGTCCGATTCGGTTCGGCGATGTTCTGCGGGACGGCGCGCTTCGCGTTCGCGCGCGCTCAAGCTTTTCCCGAATCCGGCCATCAAGTCCATTAGTTTTTCGCCGATGGTGGACGGCAGACTCGTTATCGCGCCGAGCGTTTGAAACAAAGTAACGGCTTCGAGTTCGACGAGCGTGGCGATCTTTTTTTCAAGCGGAAGTTCCTTGAATTCCTTGCGAAATTCCTTGACGGTTTCCTCTGTGGTTTCCTTGCGCTCGGCGATTGGCACGGGACGCAGAATGAGTTCGCCAGCCCGCTCGACCTTGACCTGACAGGCAAGGCGTTCGCCGATTGCCAGACGATCTGCGCTTAAATGTTCGCGCTCCGCCTGCGTGACGGTCGAAAGAAGCGCTGCGCCCGTGACAACGACGACGGCACAAGTATCGCACTCGCCGCGCCCTTCGCATTCGGCTGGCAAGCGCACGCCTAATCGCTTCGCCGCGTCCCACAAATAACTACCTTCGGCGATGACGCCGCTTCGATTGTCCGGTTCAAATTTAATATCGACGCTCATATGTACCTCGCCTGCAAATGAAGAAAGCTTTAATGAAAAATGGCCGCAACGATTGAATAAGATTGCGAATAAAGCGGCTTCGTTGTTTTAGCCAAAAAGTTACTTGTGAATGTGTTTAGTAACGAGCCGGATTTGCGAAGGCGCGTGTGTCTCCGATCTCTTTTGTATCTGCGCATGATTGCGGCATTCCGCGCACAAGCCTTCGATGCGCAGAGAGTATTGCGCGGGCAGAAATTTGTGTTTGGCGGCGATGTGTTCCTGTATTGCTTCGAGTTCGGCGGAAAAAAATTCGATATTCGTGCCGCACTCCGTGCAAACCATGTGGTCGTGCCGCTGGTGCTTATAGCCGTGCTCGTAGCGCGTGCGCCCGTCGCCGAGTCGCACTTCGCGCGCGAGTCCCGCTTCGGTGAAAAGCTTAAGCGTGCGATAAACGGTTGTCTGCCCGATAGACGTGTCTTCGTTTTGCACGAGGCGGTACAAGTCTTCGCTCGACATGTGCTTTTCGGTGCGCAGAAAAACGTCCAGGATCAAATCGCGCTGCGCGGTGCGTTTGAGGCCTGCGCGTTGCAAGTGTTCGTGAAATACTTCGTGCTCTTCAGTCATTGATACTCGTGTCCCTGTTGTTCTTAAACTCTGCTGCTGACGCGCCTCCGGCAAAGTGATTTCATCTTAACACTCGGGCGGGCTGTGAAGAAGTTGAACGGCGGGCGAGCGGCGTGTTATCTTTTCCGACATGCCGGGGTGGTGAAATTGGTATACACGACGGACTTGAGTAATTTGAGCACATGAAGAGAAATCTTCAAGGTGAATGGAGTCAAAGTCGGTGAACGCTTAACAGGTCAAGCTGATGCCAACGCCGAGCTAAGGCCAAACAAAAGAAATACTATTTGGCAAAGTGTAGAGACGAGACGGCTCCCTCCTAGACATCAATTTACCGATGCACGGAGAAGGCATCGCCCAGACTACAAACTGCTTTTTTATCGCAGGTGGCGAAAGCCATAGTAGTAAGAAAATCCGTTGGCCGCGAGGCCGTGCGGGTCCGAGTCCCGCCCTCGGCATATCAGATAAAAACGGGCATTCTGTGACGTTACGCAGAGTGCTCGTTTTTTATTGTTATTTTTAGGTTTTGATGATTTCGTGCCGCGTATACTTTGTGGATTATCAGCAATAGTAGCGGACGGAATGTGGCCGCCATTCGGCCTTGAGGCTATTGCGATTAAATTAAAGCCATTTGATGAGCCACCTCGCTCGGTTTGTTTGCGTCCGCTCCGCGCAACGTGCCATGCTCACGCAACTGCTGCCATGTGTCGATGCTCTTTTGATAAAACAACCGCGCTTCGCGCAAGTCTTCTTCTCGCTTGCCCGTCGAAGTCTCTGCGCTTGCAGCACGCTTCGCGTAATGCTCTGCGACTTTGAAATACACGTCCGCTAGATCGCCTTGCGCGCGCGCGTTTTGCGTATCGGTGTGCGCTAACGTTTCTTGAAGCGATGTCGCTCTTTGCAGATAACGCGAGGCTTCATCCATTTTGTTTATCGTGGTCAAGAGGCTGCCCTCGCTAGCGTAAATTTTAGCGAGGTCGAAGCGCGTTTCTGTTCTTGACGGATCGGAGGCGAGCAACGTTTCGCTGATTTCCGTTGCCTTGCGATAATTGTCCAGAGCCTTGCGCGTCTCGCCGAGTTGCGCGAGCGTTTGGCCGACGGCGAGATGCGTGCGCGAAAGATAGTTGCCGAATCCTTTATCGGATGGGTCAGCCGCCATCAGAGATTCAATAATATCCAGAGATTGCCGGTAATGACGAAGCGCCTCTTTCGTTTCACCCATCTTCGCTAATGTCTCGCCGAGTCGCCAATGAGTCGCCCAGAGTACGATTCGATATTGTCTGTTTGTTTGATCGGTTGCAATCAGAGATTCGCAGAGAGCCAACGCCTGATTGTCTTTATCGAGCGCCGCCGCGTAGTCGCCTTGATCCATCAAATCCTTGCCGATAAATAAATATGCGGTGACTCGTTCGCGGCGATTAACGGTGTTTGACGAATCAACTGCCGCAAGTTGCTCGGCCAGCGCAAAGGCGTGGCGATGTTTCTCCAGCGCGCCCGCGACATCGCCGGAGGTCGCCAGCATCTGCCCGAAATCGTTGTCGAGATCACGAAGCTGCGCGCGATAGGAAAGGTTAAACGGTTCTTTGGCGGCCAAGGCTTCGCTGATCCCAACAGCCTTGCGGTAGTAATCGAGCGCGCCTGCCGTGTCTCCTTTATCCTTCATTATTCCGGCGACGTGGCCGTAGCTGTCCGCTAACTGCTCGCGGTATTTCTTGTTCGCCGGTTCGGATTTCACTAACGCTTCGTTGATTGCGACAGCCTTCCGATGACTCTCCAGCGACTTCTCCACGTTGAAACTCAACACGCCGATCTTATTGTAAGCGACAGCCAACTCGCTTTGTAGCACTCTGTCAGTGTCGGCCTCCTGCGCGAGGCTATCCAGATACTCCAAAGCCCGCTTGGTGAGCAGTTGTCGCGTTGCCAGAGAACCCGGCAAGTCGATAATCGAATCGTGAATCTCGAACATAAATGAATTAGCCATGCGTCGCACGTCATTGAATCGTCGCTCAGCACGCGCTCGCTCTTGAAGCGCCACATGCGCTTCCCACGTCGTTGCAATGATGCCGCCAATCAAAGCCAGAGCGACAATTGCCGCGGCCGCGACGCCAATCTTGTTTCGCCGTATGAACTTCTCCGCGCGGTATTGAAGCGTGTTTTTGCGCGCAATGACCGGCAAGCCTTCGAGGTGGCGGCGTATGTCTTCGCTGAACTGCCCGACTGACACATACCGACGTTCAGGCTCTTTGCGCAAAGCCATCAGCACGATGTTGTCTAAGTCTCCGCGAAGGCTGCGCCGCAGTCGTTCCGGTGTGTTGTCGCTTTTCGCGCCGACGGATTCGGGCATGAGCGTGATTGGCGGCGCGGATTCTTCAAGCACTGGATTTTCAAGGCGGCGAACGACGGCGCTCGGGCGTTCCGGTTGCCGGGTACAAATAATCTGCGCCACTTCATCGGGACGCCGGTTCTTCAAACGATATGGACGATGCCCCGTCAGCAATTCGTAGAGCAGCACGCCTAAAGAGTAAACGTCCGTCGCGGTCGTGACAGGCTCGCCTTTGATTTGTTCGGGGCTGGCGTATTCGGGCGTCATCGCCTGCGCGCCCATCACTGTTTCGTTTGCCGCGTGCGCCGGATCGAGCAGCTTGGCGATGCCGAAATCAAGCAGCTTCGGCTCGCCTTCGCTCGTGACAAGAACGTTCGGCGGCTTGATGTCGCGGTGAATCAACCAGATGACTGTGCGCGTAGGCCACCGCCGCGCAAACTTTGCGAAACAGTTCGAGGCGCGCGTTAATCGAGAGATTGGATTCCTCGGCGTATTGAAGAATGGATTGACCGTCAACATACTCCATCACTAAATACGGTGAGCCGTCGGGCGTCGCGCCGCCTTTGAAGATTTTGGCGATGTTCGGATGTTTGAGCTGCGCGAGAATGCGTCGCTCGGAGTGAAAGCGGCGGATTAAATTTCCGCGCCCGAAAATGCCGCCGCGAACGATCTTGATGGCGACATCGAAATTCAATTCTTCATCGCGCGCGAGATAAACTTCGCCCATGCCGCCTCGCGCAATCAAGCGAAGAATCGTGTAACCGTCGGGCGGTTGATTGATAAGCGCGCTCGCCTGTGCCTCTTCGTCTTCATCTTCGATCAAGGGTTGTTGCAGAAAGCCTTTTTCCTGCGCGTCGTCGTTGGCTTCGAGCAGCGCGGAGACTTCATCGAACACGCCTTCCGTTAAAAGCGAATCGTGTTCGGCGCGGCGCGCGGCAAAAAACTTCGCGCGCAACGACGGTTCAATGTCGCTCGCCTCCGCAAACAATTCGTCAACTAAATCTTCACGGTCTCGCACGTTGTCGCCTTTACTCTTGGTGGTTGCCGAGCGCTTGAAAAAGCCACGCCCGCGCCGTTTTCAAATCCTTCTCGATGGTCGCGGGCTTTACCTCATCGCCTTCCGCGCTAATGACTTCCGCAATCTCCGCGACGCTCAATCCGCCGAAGTAAAAAAGCTCAACGGCCTTCGCCTTGCGCCGCGATTTTTCGGATTGCGAGGCCAATTTTTCCAGCGCGTCGTTTAGCTCGATCAAATTCACGCCCGAATTCGTGACGACACGCTCGGCGCGGCTCAACGGCAGCTTAATGGCTGCATTATCACCATCGCCGCCGCGCTTTTGCGCCGCATGTCCGCGCGCGTGATCGACAAGGACATTCCGCATCACGTTCGCCACGACGCCGATAAACTGCGCGCGGTTCTTCCATTCGATGTGCTGTAAACCGTGTAGTTGTAAATAGGCTTCGTGGACGAGCGCCGTCGCCTGCAAAGTGTGGTCGGAGCGTTCGCGGCGCAGATAACTGTGGGCGAGACGGCGTAAATCCTCATAGACCAATTCGGTTAGTTCTTCAAGCGCGTGAGAATCGCCCGCCTGCCACTTCAGCAGCCACTGCGTCACATTTTGCGAGGGTAAATCACTCATTGGCGAAAAAGGCGAAATGAAAAAACGCGTTTCAGAAAAGCCGGATTATAGGGTGTATGAGGCACGCCGAAAGAGCGCACCAAAAAAAGTTAAAAAAACTTTTCCGGTTTCGGGTCGGAAAATACGCCTTAACATTTGTAGAGGAAATTTTGTCGGAAGAGCTGCAATCTCAACCGGCAAACCAAGAGACGGGCGGACAAGCTTAGTCCGTGTGCTCATCAGCACAAAATGGTGCGGCTCAACTAAGGTCGCCCGCCCGTCTCGGATTATAAACCGATATTCACGCTCGCGTACAGCATTATGGAAGCCATCGCCCCTTCGATGGTCAAAACACCGGACGCACGCGGCAAACGATTAAACATCGCGCAACACACTTCGACAGGAGAAGAACATGAAATCCGCCCAAAAAGTTCCCCAAAAATCATTTACCCAATTGTTCTTATTAACAATCTTAATGAGCGGCCTCGCGCTCGCAGGCATTCTCTGGAGTCGTACCAGCGCGGCACAGGGTACGACCGGCGGCGGTTCGTTCACATTCAAGCCTGCGGTGAATTATCCGACTGGCACAGGCCCGAGGTTTGCCACGACAGGAGACTTTAACGGCGACGGCAAACCGGACATCATCACGGCAAACTACTCCAGCAGCTTCGTCAGCGTGTTGCTGGGGATTGGCAACGGCACGTTCCAGAGCAATTACGATACGAGGGTAGATTCGACTCCGCAGTGGATTGCCGTCGGCGACTTCGACAAAGACGGTAAACAAGACATCGCGGTGGCGACTTCTAACAGCCCTTATAATATATATGTGCTGCTCGGTAACGGCGACGGCTCATTCCAAGTTCCCACGAGCTATTCGCTCGGTAATAATTCAACTCGTTCAATCGCCATCGGGGATTTCAACGGCGACGGCAAACAAGACCTTGTGGTTGCCTACATCGGACATATCGGCGTGCTGTACGGCAACGGCGACGGCACGTTTCAAGCTGTGGCGGACACCGGATTGAGAAGCACCACAGGTATATTCGGCGTCGGCGATTTCAACGGCGACGGCAAGCCCGATTTGGTTTCGTCAAATTTCTTCGGAAGTCCGCCGTCCATCTGCCCCGCAATTAACAAAGGCGGCGGCACATTCCAGTATGGACAATGCATTTCCGCTGATACCGTTACTTCGTTTTCGCTCGGCGATTTTAACGGCGACGGTAAGTTGGATTACGCTGCGGCAAACTTCAATAACCCCGACCCCGGTTCTCCCGGCACCGTTAGCGTCGTGCTCGGTAACGGCGACGGCACGTTTCAGAGTAAAGTTGATTACCCGACCGGCTCTGCTCCCTTCTTAGGCGCGGCGGCTGATTTTAACGCGGACGGCAAACTCGATCTCATCACAGCCAACGACGGCGATAACAACGTCAGCGTATTGTACGGTAACGGCGACGGCACATTTCAGAGCAAGGTGAATTTCAGCACCGGCACAGGCCCGCAAGGAATCGCGGTCGCGGACTTTAACGCCGATAAAGTGCCGGACGCGGCGACGGCAAACAATAGCGACAATAATGTAAGCGTGCTGCTCGGAGTCCTTACTGCCGCCCCCACACCGACGCCCACGCCCGCGCCGCCGCTCGTCAACGGCAATAGCATCGTCTTTCAACGCGGCTACGACGTTGACCAATTCGGGCGCGGCGGCCAGCTTTACAAGATTGACCCGATCTCGAAAACAGAGACGCTGTTCGGCGGCGGCAATCACCCGAACTACTCGCCCGACGGCACGCAAATCGTCTTCGACAACCAGAACGGCATCCTTACGAAGACAAGCGCTGCCAACTACAGCCAGACATCATTACTGGTCGCGGGCGGCGGCTCGCTCTTGAGCGGTCTCAAGCCGAAGTGGTCGCCAGACGCGACGCTCATCACTTATCAATCAATCTCAAACAAAGTCAAAATCACCGGCGCGGCTTGCACAAGCGGCAACGAATACAACGCAGCCGTCTGTAACTCGACGACGTTGGACGCTTCGACCAACGCGGTGAACTCTGATCCCGCATGGCTTCCAAAATTCAACTCGAACAGCGGTTCGCGCTCTGGCCGCATCGTCTTCGTGCGGCAAGCGGCGGGTGCAGCCAACTCGACACGCGACATCTACGCGACAGATTTATTTATCGAAGCCAACGGCGTCGCACACGAAACGGGAACCGTCAACCTGACCAGCAGTCCTGCCGTTTACCAAGCGCCCGCTTACTCGCCCGACGGCACAAAGATCATCTATACCAAAGGCACGAATCTCTGGCTGATGAACGCCGACGGTACACAGCAGCACGAGATTGGCGGCACCGGCGGTAGCCCTATTTTCGGCTTCTCGCCGAGCTTTTCGCCGGATGGTAAAAAGATCACCTACGGCGGCGTCGCACTCTACACCGCTGACCTCGTCATCAATTCCGATAACACGGTCAGCGCCACAAATTTCTCGCAATTAACAACCAACCAGAACGCCAACGGCGACGACTCGCCGAGTTGGGCGCCGGGAACAGGTACGTCCGCAACACCGATTCCATCACCGTCGCCTTCGCCAACTCCATCGCCGAGTCCGTCACCGTCGCCTTCTCCTTCCGTCTCGCCATCTCCATCTCCGACGCCGATTGGCACGGATGCTTTCACCTTGAGCTTCGACGGCAAGTTGCGCGATAGAGTGGCAGACACCAAAAAAATTGACGGCTCGCTTTTGGAAACCGCTGCGGGTTATGACGGCAGGCCTGACGGCGTATTCACCATTACGCTCTCGGCTGCAAATAAAGGGCGCACTATTACAGGACTCAAGTTGGAAGGGCCGAACGCCTTCGTTCGCAATACCGATCCGGCAAACAGCAGCATTCCGGTTGCCGCTATCGCCGACACACTCGACAGCATGTTGCTAAATAACGGTGACGGCAGCGTCAACGTATCGCTCGGCGCGACGAACAAGATTTTCGTCGCAGACGACAGCAACGCAGAGATTTTGCCCAACACCACAGTCTTTAAGCCGGGCGCAATTTTTACGCTGACGATTACCTTCCAGGGCGGGCAGACTGCTTCGGCCAGCGCCACCGTCGGACAACTTCCGGCAACCGATCTGGGCTTGCGCCTCGGCGCGCAAGACGCGGGCGGCGTCGCCTTAAAAGGCTCAATCGCATCAGGCCAACGCTTCCGTTATTACACGGACGTCGTCAATTACAGTGAAGTGACGACGACGAATCCGATTCTCGTCGTTGACTTGCCGCAGGGCATCGTTTTTGAATCTTCGGATCAAGCCAGTTCGTGCAAAGTCGATTCAACGGGACGCACGGTTACATGCACGCGCGGCAGCAATACCACAATGGGCGCGGCTTCGTCCGGCAACAATCACTTTGTTTCAATCTTCTACGTTCACGCGACGCAAGCCGGATCGTTCGAGACAACCGCCGCCGCTTTCAGCGATCAGCCCGAAGCGGTGGACGACAAGCACCCGAATAAGTTTTCCTTGACGACCTCGACCAACTCGGCGACAGACCTGACGATCACGGTGGAGGGCGACTCTAACCCCGTGCAAGCGGACGCACCGCTTATCTACACCGCGCGTGTCATTAACAACGGGCCGCTGGCGACGAACGCGCAGGCAGTGTTCATCCTCGACAGCGATACGGTCTATGTCCAATATCAAGATCAATCGCGCAACTGCGCCGCAGTCTCGTCGCGTCAGGTTACCTGCACGATCAACAATATGCCGCTTGGCGTAACGATAGAAAAGTTTCAGGTGCGGGCAAAAGGCACAAGCAAGCAAGTCACGCTGAATGCTTCCGTCACCAGCGACATCTTTGATTATGATTCGACGAACAACAACGCAAGCGTCACGACTTCCGTTGTGCCGAATGCGCCGCCGATTAACGACAATTTCCCGTCGGCGCTGAACAAGCTGGGCAACTATTTATTGCCCGGAATGCCCGGAACAGTTGACGGCTCGACTCAATTACAAGGCACTGTCAAGGGAACAAACGTCGGAGCGTCAACTCAATCTCCGATTCTTTATGATCGCACCGGCGAGATTTATCATGCCGACAAACAGGCCGCGAAATCCGTGTGGTACGTCTGGCAACCGCCGACAGATGCACCCGGCTCGGTTGAGTTCTCAACCGCCGCAACATCCTTCGACGGAAGCCGCAGCACCTTTGATACCACGCTCGAAGTCCGCGCGACATCGCTCGATACTTTCGGTTCGTTCCCCGTCGTTGCGGCAAACGATAACGTCACAGCGAGCGATTCGACGAGCCTTGTGCGCTTCGATTACAAGCCCGATCAGATTTACATTATCGCGGTTGACGGCGCAAAAGGCGCGACCGGCTTCATCGCGCTGCACTGGAGCGTGGCGCTGAAACAAACGCCCGCCCTGCCGCAGCAAGTCTTGACGAGCGTCTATCCGGCTATCGGCTGCACGAAGGAGTCCGACCAATCGCAGAAACTCTGTCAGGCTTCGCTGGATGCGGCGACCGGCTATCACATCATCCATGTGACCGGCACGAACTTCACCGCAGCTTCGCAGGTGGTACTCAACAAAGCGCCGCTCGAAGGCTTTGATAACGACGGCAAGCCGATCAACGGCTTCACCAGCGTTATCTACAACACGAACGGCAGCATCAAGGAACTCGAAGCGCATCTTCCGCCCAACCCTGCCTTTGATAGCATCAAGATTAGCGACATCAACGTCGTCACGCCTGTCCCGGCGGGCGCGAGCACGAAAGGCACAACGCACATCGAAGGCTTGCCCAACGGCAATTATCTACTCGCCGCCAACACCGGACGGGAACAGTCCATCGTGTTGAAAAACGCCACCATCCCGCCCAATACAAGACAAACGGTTTGCGGGCATCTGGATTTTCTCGGCAACCCGGACGACGAGACGTGCCTCGACATTACAAATAATATTGATAGTCCGACCACAATTACCCCTGTCTTCTTCGAGATAGCTGCCTACTGCGCTACGCTACATCCGAGTAAGGACGAAGCGAGTTTCCAAGAACGCCGGAAATGCACGCTAGGCGGCCAAGGCGCAGAAGGATTGGCGCAGGTCTCCTCAGTCAAGACGGCGGCAGCCTCGTCGCATCCGGTGGAGGCAACCTCGTTGCGTCCGGCGGCGGTAACTTGGTCGCTTCAGGCGGCGGTAACTTGGTTGCATCGGGCGGCGGCAACTTCACGGGCAAGAGCGCACGCAACGCGCAAGGCGCAGGAGGCGACTTATCAATACCGATGTTGTCGGCAAGCGATCTGGCGAGTAACGGCAGTCGTGGTTGGTTCCTCGTTCGTTCATCCGGCAACAGTAACCCGACCTATGACAGCACCACCAACGACGACGGCTCGACAAGCGGCAAACTCAACGTCGCCTTCGACAATACGAGTACCCCGCGCATCCAGGACTTGCAAGGCTTAGTCTTCGCCGTCGCCCTCAATCCCGCCGTCGTTCAATTCGATTCAACCAACGTCACGGTTGACAAAGCGACGGGCAAAGCGATTATCACACTCACGCGCATCGGTGACACGAGCGTGCCTGTGGCAGTTGACTTCTCGACAAACGGCGGCACGGCCACAGAGCGTTCCGATTATCTACCCGTCTCCGGCACAATCATTTTCGCCGCAGATGAAACGACCAAGCAGATCACCGTCCCGCTCATCAATAATCGCTACAGCCAAGCGGACGCGGGCGCAACGCGTACCGTCAAACTCATCATCGGCAACCCCGTCGGCGGCGCGATTATGATGCCGAACGTGGCGACCATCAACATCACCAACAACAATTCGTCGGCGGCTAAAACCAATCCGCTCGACGACGCGGACGCGCGCTTCTTCGTTCGCCAGCACTACCTCGATTTCCTCAACCGCGAACCGGATCAGGGCGGCTTCGATTACTGGGCAAGCCTGATTACCAAGTGTGCCGCCACAGATGCCAAGTGCATCAACACACAACGCATTTCCGTCTCCGCCGCGTTCTTTATCGAACAGGAATTTCAGGACACGGGAAGCTTCATCGTTCGCACCTACAAGGCGACGCTCGGACGCCAGCCAACTTACGCGGAGTTCACGGCGGATCGAAATAGTTTGATCGGCGGCACTGACCTTGAAGCGAGAAAGACAGACTTCGTCAATCAGTTCGCCACCAGACAAGCGTTCCTCGCAAGCTTGACCAACAACTTCCAGAAGCAGTCCGTCTCGCCAGAGGAGTATGTGAATTTCTTGAACACCAACGCTGGAAGCTCGCTAACGCAAACGGAAAGGGATGCGTTGGTGAACGGGCTGAAGAACAACACGGCGACGGCGGCCTCGATCCTTCGCGCTGTTGTGGACAACAAAGCATTCGGACAGAAGGAGTACAACAATTCGTTCGTACTGATGCAATACTTCGGTTATCTGAAGCGCGACCCGGACACTGACGGTTACAAGTTCTGGCTCGACGTGCTTAATAACAGAGTGCCGAACAATTACCGCTCGATGGTCTGCGCGTTTATCAACTCGGCGGAGTATCAACTGCGGTTTAGCTCGGTGGTCAGTCGAACCGACAAGGTCTGCGCGCAGTAGTTGTTGTAGCAGTGAAGCAATAAAAGAGCGCGCTCAACATCGAGCGATTTAACAAAGAAGCGCCGCCGGGATGTATACACTCCGGCGGCGCTTCTTTGTCGAACATGCTATAGCGAGTTTTATTTACATATATTCTTGACAGCAAAAGGCAGGTTTATGTAAGGGCAGTGTTTACTTTTGAAAGAAAGCAACGATTTGTTCGGCGACGTATTGAATTTCGCCAGCCGTCAATTCCGGGAAAATAGGCAGGGCCAGGGTTTCGGCGGCGGCAGTCTCAGCCATAGGAAAATCGCCCGGCGCGTGATTGAGCGCGGCGAAGCATTCCTGCAAGTGCAGCGGCACAGGATAATAAACTTCCGTCGCAACGTTTTTGTTTTTCAAAAAGTTTCTCAACTCATCGCGCTGTCCCGCGCCTTTCACACGCACGATGTACTGGTTATAGATGTGTCTCGATTGACAGGCGACGGGTAACAAAAGCGACGCGGCAGCAGCGTTCGCGTCCATCTTTGAAGAAGCGCAGTAAGCGGCGCAGACATCGCTGTCTGTGTTGAATGAGGCGAGGCCGGACGCCATTAAAAGCTTTGAGTAAAGCGCGGCATTGCTTTGCCTCTTCGCCGTGTAGTCGTTCAGGTGCCGTAGTTTGATGCGAAGCAATGCGGCTTGCAGCGCGTCTATGCGAAAGTTTGCGCCGACGAGCCTGTGATAATACTTCGGCTCTGCGCCGTGCGCGCGCAGGATTTTGGCTTTTGCAGCCAACTCATCGTCGTTTGTCGTGATGAGTCCGGCGTCGCCGAGAGCACCCAGATTCTTCGACGGGAAAAACGAAAAGCAGCCGAACGCGCCCATCGTTCCCGCGCCGCGATTCTTGTATTCGGCTCCGATGGCCTGCGCCGCGTCTTCGATAACGGGAATGCCGCGGCGTTGGCTAATCTCCATAATCTCGTCCATCTCTGCGCATTGCCCGTAGAGATGCACGGGCATAATGGCCTTCGTTCGCTTCGTCAGCTTGCCTTCGATTTGCGCCGGATCGAGGTTGTAGCAAACGGGATTGCTGTCCACAAAAACAGGCTTTGCGCCCATGCGCCAGATCGAACCGGCGGTGGCGAAGAACGTATATGTGGGACAAATGACTTCATCGCCTGCGCCGATTCCGAGCGTCATCAGCGCGAGCAGCAGCGCGTCCGTGCCGGACGAAACGCCGATGGCATGTTTCACTCCGATGTATTCGGCGCACTCCTGTTCAAACGCTTCGACTTCCTGCCCTAAAATGTAATGGCCGCTTCGCAGCACGCGCTCGAAGGCCGCGCGAAACTCTTCCATCACATCGTCGTCGTATCTCGTCAGATCGAGTAAAGGCACATTCATGCTCGTCGCTTTTGTCGTGTTCGTCGCTTCGGTTATTTGCGCAGTCAACTTTCCTTCTCCGTTTCAAATGGTTTCAAGGCTTTATCGTTCGACGCAAATCAATATATCAAATGGACACGAATTTTCCCCGCGTATATACTTTCGGCACACTTCAACTTATGAGACTCAAGGCCTGAAAAAGAATAATCCTATGACAAAACGCATTGCACTCGCCACGCTTTTCCTGATTGCCGCTTCCATGATCGTTTCCGCAGAGTGGCGAAACGACTTTGCCGCGCCGCGCGTGGATAATAACAGCCGCGAGGGGGCAGCAGAAAACAACACCGTCGAAGCTTCCATAGACGCATTCATCGAGCGTGAATCGCCCGGGCTTCTCGCCACATACAAAATGCTGCACGGGCAGCCGGAGCTTTCCTATCACGAAGAAAAAACTTCCGCCTTCGTCGCCGCGCAACTACGGGCAATGGGCTACACCGTCACCGACCACATAGGCAAATACGCGCGGCCTGAACTCAAGGGCTACGGCGTCGCGGGAGTCTTCAAGAACGGCGCGGGGCCGACGATTCTCGTGCGCACGGACATGGACGCCTTGCCCGTCGCGGAAGAAACAGGATTGGCTTACGCGAGCCGCGTAAAAACAAAAAACGCGAACGGCGAAGAAGTCAGCGTGATGCACGCCTGCGGCCACGACGTGCATATCACTTCATTTCTCGGCACAGCGAAGTTGATGCTTCAACTCAAAGATCAATGGCACGGCACGCTCGTCCTTGTCGGACAGCCCGCGGAAGAAACAGGACTCGGCGCGAAGGCGATGCTCGGCGATAATCTTTACGGGCGAATCGGGAAACCGGATTACGCGCTCGCGCTTCACGACAATGCGACGCTGGCAACAGGCAAGATCGGCTACACGACGGGTTATGCGCTGGCGAGCGCCGATTCCGTCAACGTCACGATACGCGGCGTCGGCGGACACGGCGCGGCTCCGCAAAACACGAAAGACCCGATTGTCGCCGCCGCGCAGTTCGTGATGGCGCTGCAAACAATAATTAGCCGCGAAGACTCGCCGCTAGACCCTGCCATCGTCACCGTCGGCTCCATACACGGCGGCACAAAGCACAACATCATCCCGAACGAAGTCAAACTTCAATTAACCGTCCGCACCTACAAAGCGGAAGTGCGCACACGCATTCTCGCGTCCATCGAACGCATCGCCAAAGGACTCGCCATCGCCGCAGGCATTCCGCCCGAACTCGCTCCGACAGTTGAACTCGACACGCTACCGCTCGAATCCACTTACAATAATCCTGAACTAACGCAGAGACTGGCGACGGCTTGGGAACGAGTCCTCGGCGCAGACAACGTGCAGCCGATTCCGCCCGCAATGGTCAGCGAAGACTTCGGCGCGTTCAGTCTCGATCACGCGATTCCGACGACGATTTTCTGGGTCGGCGCAGTCGATCCGGCGAAGATCGAAGAGAGCCGCCAAAGCAACAAGCCTTTGCCCTCGCTTCATTCGAGCAAGTTTGCGCCCGTGCCGGAACCGACAATCAGAACGGCGATCAAAGCCATGACGACGGCGGTGCTGGAATTGATGAAATCGTAGCCGGATGCATACGTTGTGATAAGGCGTTTTTATCCGTAGCACTAAAACTGAAAATTCTACACGAGGTGTATAAATTGGAGAGGCGATGAATAAACTATTTTGTGTAGCATTTGTGTTAGCCGTGCTGTTGTCTGGCTCGACCTTTGACGCCGCCGCGCAATCGGCATCATCTTCTGCGTCGAAGAACGCCAAAGCGACGGGCGCGGCAATTGTCAGCGGACGCGTCACTGTCGAAGGCAAAGCGGCGGCGGGTGTCACAGTGGCAGCGGCGACTTCCGACTACGGCCCGGAGCGTAAAGTCTTCGGGCAGAGCGTAACGGATGCGGACGGGCGTTTTCAGATTACTAATGTTCCGGCAGGGCGCATGACCGTGCAGGCGCTCGCCGAAGGTTTCGTTGCAAAGCAAAGCACAAGTTTTGAGAATTCCGGCAAGACAATCACCGTCGCCGAAGGCGAGACGATTGAAAACGTTGACTTCACATTGACGCGTGGCGGTGTTGTAACGGGGCGCGTGACACAGTCAAACGGCCAGCCCGTGATTGAAGAGCATGTTTCCATCACGCTTGTTGACGAGGCCGGAAAGAAGGTTCCGTCATTTTACTTTAATTCCTACTTATTCGACACGGACGACCGGGGTATGTATCGCGTTTACGGCTTGCGCGCGGGACGCTATCTAATCAGCGTCGGACAAACGAAAGGCACGGTTCGCATCGGCTATGGCGGGCGCTTCTTTCCGCAAACGTTTCATCCCGGCGTGATTGACGAAGCGAAGGCGACGATTGTCGAGGTAACGGCGGGCGGCGAAGCGACGGGCATTGACATTACGCTCGATCCGCCGAAACGCACTTACGTCGCGACAGGGCGCATCATTGATGCGGAGACAGGCAAGCCCGTGTCCGACGTTACATACGCTTACGGCACTTACGACACCAGCGCAAAAAGAGTGGGCGCGTTTGGCTTCAACAACACCACGACCAATGCCAAAGGCGAATTTCGCATTGAAGGATTGCTCCCGGATAATTACGCGATCTTTGCATTTAACACGGGCGGCGACACCGGCGCTCTGGCAGACTCTTATAGCGATTCAGTTATTTTTGAAATCACGGATGCAAATGTCAGCAATCTCGAAATCCAGTTGCATCGCGGCGCGACGATCAGCGGTGTCACCGTGTTGGAGAACCCGAACGACAAAGCCGCGCGCGCGCAGTTATCAAAGCTGCAACTTCGTGTCTTTAATTCAGCTCCGGAAACAGGCACGCTTAACTTCCGGGCTGACCGCATCAACGCTGACGGCAGCTTTCTTCTAAAGGGACTCCATCCCGGCAAAACAAAAATCTCGCTCGGCAATTATCCACCCGTCAAAGGCTTTTCACTTGTGCGCGTCGAGCGCAACGGCGCAGAGCAACCGGGCGGCATAGATGTCGGCGCGGGCGAACAAATCAACGGCGTGCGCCTTGTGCTCGCCTACGGCAACGGTGCCGTGCGCGGGCAAGTCGAGATCAAAAACGGCGTGGTTCCCGAAGGCGCGCGCCTCAGCGTGACGGCGCGTCGTCCGGGCGACGATCAAAGCAATTATTACGGCGTATTTGTCGATGAGCGAAATCGTTTTCTTATCGAGGGAATGCCCCCGGGTACTTATGAATTGACGTTGAAAGCGAGAATTTTCTCTGACGCCACTCCGCCGACGCCGCCGCGCGATGTCGCCGCGCCCGTCAAGCAAACCGTCACCGTAACAGACGGCGCGGAAACACAAGCGAACTTCACGCTCGACTTGAGCGCAGGCAGCGAAGGGAAAACGCCATGATGCTTTATCTTCGAGTAAGCAGCGCACACCGCATCGTTTTCGCGTTGCTGATGCTAACGAATTTCGCACACGCGCAAAACAGCACTGCGCCGCGCATACCCGATAAAGTCGAAACGAAAAAAAGCGCGCGCGCCAATCCTGTTCGCACGGGTTCTATTTCAGGGCGCGTCTTGAGTGATGGTGGACAACCGCTCGCGGACGTGACCGTTTATGCCGCAGCGGGCGCGCAAAACTCCTCGCACTCGGCGAACACGGATGCCGATGGCAACTTTCGCATCACGGATTTGACGCCCGCCGCCTATAGCCTGACGGCGCGGCTACCCGGCTATGTAGCAAAGCCGGATACATCCTTCTCGATTGACTTTGGTCAGAAGGAATCCGGCTATTACTATCTCGGCGACAACGCAACGCTGACGATGATTAAGGGCGGCGTGATAACGGGCAAAGCGTTGAACGCGGCGGGCGAGGCAATCGTCGGCGCGCGTGTGCAGGCGATTCGCATACGGGACGCGAATAATCTCTCCACCAACTCGCAGGAAAATCTTTACCAACCCACACGGCAAACCGATGATCGCGGCATTTATCGCTTCTACGGGCTGGCACAGGGTACTTATCTGATTGCTGTCGGCGGCGCTACACCGTTTTATAGCGGCTATAGATTAACGGCCTACGATGCAGACGCGCCGACATATTATCCGTCGGCGGCGACGCGCGACACAGCGAGCGAAATTGCCGTGCGCGCGGGCGAAGAAGCGAGCGGCATAGACATACGTTATCGCGGCGAGCGGGGCCATACGGTGAGCGGCACAATCCTTAATGCTCCCGCCGCAAAGTCCGGCTTCTCCAGCATTAATATCACGCTTTATCACTCTTCAAACGGAACGGTTGAAGCCACCACGTATTTGTTCAATGAGATAGCCAAAGGATTCGCCTTCGACGGCGTGGCCGACGGCGAGTATGACGTTGCGGCGCAGAGCAATAGTTTGAGCGAAGACAGTATTGGCATGAAGTCTTTGCCCGCGCATGTCTCTGTGCGCGGCGCTAACGTGAGCGGCTTAAAACTCGCGCTCCAACCGCTCGGCTACATCAAAGGGCGCGTGCGTTTTACGGAAGAACCGAACCCATCGCCGCCGTTGTGCGCGGTAAACAAACGCCCGCCCGCATCGCTGACGGAAACTGCGCTCAATGCGCGCCGCGATGAAAAAGACGCGGCGAAACAACGCGTGCCGCCCGTTGCGTCTTCTGGATTCTCCGCGCTGCCGAACGCCGACGGAGATTTTACGATCCGCAATCTCGAAGCGGGACGCTATCGCTTGCAGGTGCGCCCGCCGAACGAGACTTTGTATGTCGCTTCGATTGAGAACAGTTCGCCAACCAACTCGCTGATTAATAATCGCCGCGACGAAACAATTGCGCTGCAATCCGGCGAGCGAAAGGAAGGCTTAATAATTACGCTGGGGGGCGGAGCGGCGCAATTCGGCGGGCGCGTCGTTGCTTCCGCCGAAACTTCGCCGCTGCCCGCGCAGCTACGCGTTTACCTCGTGCCGCTCGAACCCGAACGCATCAATGAGGCGTTGCGCTATGCTGAAACCTTCGTCGATCAAGACGGCGCTTTTAAGTTCAAAAATATCGCGCCCGGACGTTATCAGGTAGTTGCACGCGTGTCGGAAGAAACTTCGGCGGGCGCGACGGCAGCGGCAGGCGAAGCACGGCGACCATTTTTATGGGACGCAGAGAATCGCACTAAATTGCGTCGCGCCATCGAAGCGACAGAGCGCTTGACCGTTACTTTGCAACCATGCCAGAGCATTGCGGATTACTCATTGCGATATAGCGCGCCGTCATCCATAGGCAACGCTGATTCTAAAAAATAAAGCAGGAACCTAATGTGTGACTCTTTTTAAGCATCCATTGAACCGAAACCTATGTAGAATTGCTGGTGACGAAACCACAAGTTCTGACAAAGGAGCGGTTCAATGGACAGAGACACTTTTATCATTACTGTG
>JBPCOJ010000020.1:0-26816 GCA_051000345.1 Pyrinomonadaceae bacterium
TCCGGCAAAGTTTTTTCAGAGTTTGCGGCGAGCGCTGCTTCAATCGCGGCGCGTAGATAAAGGCTTGCATCCGACGGCGCATCGTCGATCAGCAACACGCGTTCGGCGCGCGGCGATGTGAAGGCGAAAAAGCTTTTGTCGTCGGCGTCGAAATCGTCCGGCGCGATTGCCGTTACAGAGCCTGTGATTCGATTGTTCAATTCGGTTCGCCATTCGAGATTGGAACGCGTGGCTTCCGGCACATCGATCATCCACGCTTGACGCGCGCCGCTTCGCCCCTCATCCGTGGAGACGATTTCAGTCGCGTGTAGTTCAACGCCGCGCGCAGTTGCATTGATTATTTTGTCGATTATAAAAGCGTTGCGCCCGAGTTGCTCGCCGACGGGAAGCGTGATGATCGGCGCTTTCATGTGGCGCAGGCAAAAGGTCTGCTGCACGTTTAATCCGCTGCGCTGAAAATCGGAGATAAGATTAATTTCCGCCGCGCCCGCCGTATCATTTTGCAGCAACGCTTCGGCTTTATCGAAAGCCGCCGCGTAATCCGCCCGCGCATATCCTGTTTGATATTGATTGAGCGCGCGCAAAAGCGTTTGATGGTCAAACGTGGGCGGCGCGAGCACAGTGGCGTTCAATGAAAATTCAATGAGCGCGGCACGATCATGCTCATTCAATCCATTGATGATGTTGCGCGCCTGCTCCTGTGCCGCTTCGGTGCGCCCGCGCGCGCTCATGCTGAACGAAGCATCGAGCAGGATAACGTGTGTAATGCGCGCCGGATTATTTCGAGGAAAAATGAGCGGGCGCGCAAAGCCTATGATAAGCAGCGCGAGCGCAGTGACGCGCAAGGCAAGCAACAGCGGTTGTTGAATGCGCTGCGGGCGAAGGCGAAAGCTAGTGGTCTCGCGTAAGTGCCGGAGCGTGGGGAAATCCAATTGTTTTGCGCGCCGCCGGACAAGCAAATGAATGGCGACGGGCAACGCAAGCAGCGCCGAACAAAGAAGCGCGAACGGAGACAAAAAGGCCATACAGCAACAATTTCACAGAAGGCATTTCAGCGCAACTTTCGGGACGCACGACGCCCGCGCAGATAAGCCGCCAACGCTTTGTCGAGCGGCATCGCTGTGTCCAATTGCGCGTAGTCTGCTCCTGCGCGCTCGAACTCGCGCCGATAAAACGCGCAGACTTCCGCGACGCGCCTTCGGTAATTTTCGCGCACGCGCGGGGCATCCACCATCATCGTTTCGTTTGTTTCGAGGTCACGAAATTCACGCACGCCGTTGTGCTCCAAAAGTTTTTCGGCGCGGTCGAGCAAATGAAAAACGATAACGTCGTGACCGGCGCGGCGCACGCGCGCGACGGCGGATGTTACTTGCTCCGGCTCGTCGTAAAGATCGGAGATAAGGATGACAAGTCCGCGCCGTTTCCAGAGCGCAGCCTCGCGCAACAGCACTTCGTTGACAAACGCCTGACCGCTTGCCTGCTGTTTTTCGAGCATCGCAAGCGTTCTGTGAAAATGTTTTTCGCCGCCGCGCGTTTCGAGTCGCGCGTGTGTCGAGCCGCCGAAACAAACAAGCCCCGTGCGGTCATTTTGTTTATTGGCGAGGTAGGCAATCGAAGCCGCAAGGTAACGCGCGTAGTCGAGCTTGCTCAAATCATTTTCGCGCGGCCTATACCGCATAGAGTTGCTCGCGTCCACAAGCAGGTGCACGGGCGCATTCGTTTCTTCTTCAAATTCTTTGACATAGAGCCTGTCGGTGCGCGCGTAAAGCCGCCAGTCTATGCGCCGCAATTCGTCGCCCGCCATGTACGGGCGATGCGCCGCAAATTCCTGCGAAAGCCCGTGAAAAGGGCTGCGGTGCAAGCCGAGCAGAAAGCCTTCGACAACTGTGCGCGCAATCAAATCGAGCCGCCCGATAAAAGCAAGTACGGACGGATCAAGCAAGCGTTCAGTTGAGTCGGCATCAATCATTTAATTATGCGACGTAAAGTTTATGTTGGTCACGGAGAATTTTATTTGATGCCCGGATTGACCATGCGCACAGACAACGAAACAAGCATTCAAAATTTAACTCTTCCAATCTACCTTATAGACATTCTGCGAACCCAACACCAATACAATCCGACCATTATGCCGAATGACTCTGAGATGATCGCTTGTGTTCATCTTTCGTTCGCTCCATGTCGTGCCTCCATCATAAGTGACAGCGAACGCGCTATTATCGCCTACCGCAAATCCCAAGCTGGAATTGATAAATGCGACATCCCACCAGTAACGATTCAAAAGATTCGCTGGCAGACCGGCGTAGTAGCCGCGCCGCGTGCGTGCGGTTAAGTCCGAATGATTTACGAGACGCACGTTGATTGCGCGGTATGTGCCGTCGTTTGATTTTGCCGGTATTGCTTAGTTTGCATAGTAGCCGCGTTTGCCTCGCGCGACGGCGTTGGGGCGCTCGACGGTCAGGCGGACGGAGCGCCAACCGCCGTCGCGCGTTTTGTTTGTCGGGCGATAAGCGAAACTGTAAACAGTGCCGAGGTCGGCGACGACGCGCTCGTATGCGCCCGCCAGATCGTCCAGCTTTTCCACTTCGTAAAACACGCCGCCGCCAACTTCCGCCAATTCCTTCACGCGGTCATGCGCGAGATCGAACGTCTCCGGCTGAATATCTTCTGTGCTCAGAGATTCGTATTCCGTGTTGAGCCACAAGCTGTAAATCACTCCGTCGAATTCCTGCGCGTTGTGCAGCAGTTCCTTGTAGGAAAGCGTCGAGCCTGCGCCTTTAACGTTGGGCAGAGAGCTGTCTAGGCCGTCGCTCATCAGCACAATGGCATTGCGACGCGAGTCCTTCGCATTTTTTAAGACTTCGTTCATCGTGAAGTCGAGCGCGTCGTAAAGCTTCGTGCTGCCGCGCGGCTGCTCTATGGCATCGATGCGGCGGCGAAGCAGATTGCGGTCAGCCGTCAATTCTGAAACGACGACGGGCGCGGCGGCAAACGTGATGACCGCGATGCGATCAGCGGGACGCGCGGCGGCGACAAAGCGAAGCGCCGCGCCGCGTATCAGATTCACGATTTCCTTTGTCGAGCCGGAGAGGTCTATCAGCAAAACTAAATTAAACGGCGCGGCGTTCGATTCAAAATTCCTAATCTCCTGCGGCGCGTTGTCTTCGTATAACTTGAAATCGTTTTGCGTCAGTCCTGCGAGGCCGCGATTAGTGCTGCGGTCAACGACGCTCGCATTGATCGTCACAAGCTGCGTATCGACGCGTATCACATCGTTTTCGTCTACTTCCTGCGGCGCAGACGGGTCAACGGCAGTTGTGTTTGAAACAGGAGTTGAAGCGTTTTTTCTCGCACCACGCAGCACGGGCGGCGTTTGCGCGGAACGTCGCGCGGACGTATCAACATCGCCGCTCTTATTGTTGCTGCGGTTGTTGGCGGCGGCAGTGTCGTTCGTCGTATCCGTCGAGGCGAGAGTGATGCGCCCGCGTTCGGATCGAAGGCGAACGAGTTTGCTGCCGTTGCCTAAACGAACGTGAAAAAATTTTGCGCTGGCGGGTGCGCCTAGTTTGTCGGCAAGCGCGAGTGTGTTTATCGCTGTGCCGCTGACGGAGCGCGCCATGATGTCTGAATCATTCAAGGAAGCAGCCGAAGACTCTGCGCGTATGTTGCCGGAAACGGTGCGCACGGAAAGCGTTTCGGGAACGCCGCGCACGCGCACTTCGCCGTTCGCGTTGATAATCTCGGCGCGGGCGCGTTCGGGTATGCGCAAGCTCAAATTCACGCGCGTCTTATTGGCGGCGAGAGTAGCGGCGCGTGCGACATTGACGGTCAGCAATTCGTCTGTGCGCTCAATGCGGACAAGCGAGACGCGCGAAGCTGTTTTAGAGTTTGCGTTCTCGATAGTCGCCGTTACAGAAACGAATTTTTCATTCCACACTTCGACGCTTATGCCGCCGCGAACATTCTCCACGCGCAACTCGCCGCCGAGCGGCAAATCCGCGCGCACGTCGCTTGCATCAGTCGCTAACGCATCGTTGTTTGTGCCTTGCGGTGCGGCGGCGCGCGCAAAGAAAAACGGCGCGAGAAAAAGAAGGGCGGCGCAAAAAAGTGAAACGGAGATTGCCGGGAGGGGCTTTGAAAATCGCGTATGAAACATTTTATTTTCTCCCTTGCTGAATAATCTGCTGAACGAAGTGCGACGGAAAATTTCAGCGATTTACTTTCGCATCGGAGCGTCTTCGGGTACTACGCTCAATTGCTGCGTGATGATGCTTTCGGCAGTGACGCCTTCAGTTTCGGCGCGAAAGTTGGGGAGAATACGGTGGCGCAAAACAGGATATGCGACTTCGCGCACGTCTTCAAAACCGGCGGCGAAGCGTCCTTCAAAAAGCGCGCGCGCCTTGGCGCTTAAGATCAGAGCTTGACCGGCGCGCGGCCCCGCGCCCCAACGCACATGCTCGTTGACGAACTCGTTCGCTTCGGGAGTGTGCGGGCGCGTCGAGCGAACGAGCCGCGCCGCATAGTCGATCACGTTCGAGGCGGCTGGCACGTCGCGCACGATTTCCTGTATGCGCAAAAGCGTTTCCTTGTCGAGCACAGGGCGCACATCGACGGAGCGATTCCCTGTTGTTTGTTCGATGATGCGGCGCTCGTCCGATGCGCTCGGATAATCAATGATAATCTCGAAGAGAAAGCGGTCTAGCTGCGCTTCCGGCAAATGATAAGTGCCTTCCTGCTCAATCGGGTTTTGCGTGGCGAGCACGAAAAACGGCGCATCCAGCAAACGGCGCACGCCGCCCGTAGTGATTTGCGCTTCCTGCATCGCTTCCAAAAGCGCGGCCTGCGTTTTCGGCGGCGCGCGATTGATTTCATCCGCGAGCAGTACATTGGCGAACACGGGGCCGTGTATGAAACGAGTTTCGCGGCGACCCGTTGCGCGATCTTCTTCGATCACGTCCGTGCCTGTGACATCCGAAGGCATTAAGTCGGGCGTGAATTGGATGCGGTTGAAACTTAGCGAGAGAGCTTCGGCAAGCGTTTTGACAAGGAGTGTTTTGGCGAGGCCGGGAACGCCGCGCAGCAAACAATGGCCGCCGCAAGCGAGCGCGAGCATAATAAAGCGCACGGCGTTGCGCTGGCCGACGATGACCTTCGCAATCTCCGTCTCCAAGCGCCTGATGGTTTCCGGCAGCGCATCGAGGGCTGCCGCCTTTTCGCTTTCATTTATCAACTGCATAAAACGAAAAGTATTGTTGCATGAATCCGCAAGCCATATCCCTTACAAATCCGACAGACGCAGCAGCAAATTATTTTGGTTCGTTGCGTAGGGCATCGCTTCGTCTTTGCTGACTGTGCCTGCGCGAATCAAATTTTCAATTACGCCGTCGAAGGTTTGCATTCCCTCTTGATCGCCCTGCTCCATCGCGTCCAACAAAGACTTGCCTTCGGACTCGCCCCTTTCGATGTAATCTTTGGTGCGCATGGTTGACTTGAGAATTTCGATGGCGGCGATGCGCCCGCTTCCGTCGGCGCGCGGCAAGAGGCGCTGCGCGATCATAAAACGAAAACTCTGCGCGATGCGCGTGCGTATGGACTGCTCCTCGTTTTTCGGGAACACGCCGAGGATGCGGTCGATTGTTTTGGACGCGTCAATCGTGTGCAAGGTCGAAAGCACTAGGTGGCCTGTCTCGGCTGCTTCGAGAGCGACTTCGATGGTTTCACGGTCGCGCATTTCGCCGACGAGAATAACCTTCGGCGCTTGACGCAGGGCGGCACGCAGGGCGAGCGCAAAGTCCGGCGTATCGGAATGAAGCTCGCGCTGGTGTACGGTGCAGTTTTTGTGGCCGTGCAGAAACTCAATCGGGTCTTCGATGGTCACGACGTGGTAATACTTCGTTTCGTTTATCAGATCGATAATCGCCGCGAGCGTAGAGCTTTTCCCTGATCCGGTCGGGCCTGTGACAAGCACGATGCCGTTTTTGAGTTCGCCGATTTCCTTTAATTGCGCGGGCAAATTTAGCTCTTCAAAACGCGGCGGGCGGGCGGGGATAACACGCATCACGATGGCGTGCGTGCCGCGCTGCATAAAAATGTTGACGCGAAAACGCGAAAAGCCGGGCGCGCTAAAAGATAAATCCGCCGAGCCGTATTTTTCCAGACTCTCGGCGGCGCGCTGGTGTGTGCCGATGATGACTTTGGCGATGCCTGCGGTGTGCTGCGGCAAAAGCTTTTCGAGGCCGGGAATCATGACGGGCTGCAAGTTACCCATCAGTTCGATTTGCGGCGGGCGTCCCGGCGAAAAAATCAAATCGCTCACCTTATCGGAAACGCTCAACATGCGCTGCAACACGCCGACGAGATTCGGCGGCGGCGCGCCCGTCGCGGGCGTCGTCGAAGCGGCAGGCGTTCCCGCCTGAGGCATTGTCGGTGGCTGCTGTGTGCTCATAACTTTCAGTAGACAGAAGTCAGGAATCAAGAGTCAGAATGAAGAAGATAACAAAGGCCACGACAATTGAGTTCGGGCTAAGCGCACTCAATCTTCTTGCTTTTATTCTGTCTCCTGACTTCTGACTCCTGACTTCTGTTTTTTAATGTGTTAAGGCGTAGACGATGATGTTGACGCCGAAGCGCGTGTTGTCTTTGGTGGCGAAGCGTTTGTTTTCCCAGTCGTAATTCCATTCGCAGCCGTAGTCTTTGTTGGAATAAAGAACGGCGATGCGTTGATCTATGTCTATGGCGCGCAGATAGTCGTGAATGATGTCGTCACCCCAGCCGTTGAGTTCGTGGGAGGTGGCGGGCGCGCCGTCCGGGAATTTGAAGAATGTGTCATAAAGCGGGTGCTGCGCGGGAAGCTTGCGCATTGTTTCGGACGGTTGATCGAGCACGGTTTTGATTTCGCTCTCGAAGGTTTTGGCGAAGGTTCCGTCTAGGTCGTGGTTGCAATCGTCTACGAACATAAAGCCGCCGTTGCGTAAGTATTGCCGCAGGTTAAGCCGCTCTTTTTCGGTGAAGCGAACGAGTTTGTTGCCGGTCATGTAGATGAACGGGTAATTAAAAAGCGTGTTGGCGTGCGCGTCCACGATGTGCTCGTTCGGATCGACGCGGATTGAAGTGTATTCGACGAGCGAGTTCAAAAGATTCGAGGGCATTTTCGGGTCTGCGTCCCAATTGCCCGATTCGTAGCGCAGGCGCGCGAAGGTGAAACCGCCGATGGCGCTTAAAGAACGGCGCGCAGTCGCGGCAAGCATGGGCGTCGCGCCGGAAGCTGTCGCGGCGTTAATATTATGGCCTTCGGCGATTTTGGCGAGCGGCGACGCGGCGACGGCGGTTGTGGCAGCGGTGGCAACGATTGAGTGGCGTATAAAGTTGCGGCGATTCATCGTTTGTTTCTCCGTGAATTTCAGTTCGTCGGCAATTGGTGCAATATGCGGCAAAGTTTCAGTAAACCTTTGTGACCGAAAATAAATACGTGCGCGAACAAACGCGGCGCATGAAGCGTACATCACAATGGTTGCAAGATGCGAGGCACGCGCCCGCTTATCGTATTAAAGAAGCGCGCCGCCTCGAATTCAGGAAAAGAGAGGCGCTATCAAAGTCATGGCAACTTATAGAGACCCCGTCAGAGTGTTTGCTCCGTTGGAAGTCGTCGAGCGCCTGTTAGAAATTCGCAGCGATTGCGGCTACACGCCCGCCGTTTACCTCGCTTCGCCCGACGATATGGCTATTTATCTGGACGCATACGGTTTCGATGTCTACGCTTTTTCCGACACCGAAACAGGTTTTCATTTCGGCGATTATCGCGCGCCGCTCGCGCCCGGCGGCGACCACGCGCATAATTCTTTGACGACGCACTAAAGCAAGTTAAAAGCTACGAAGCTCGAAAGGCAAAAGCCGCGTGGACGAAAAACTCCACAGCTTTTGCCTTTTAGTTTTTCCCTTTAGCCTTTAACGCCCACGGCTTCCGCAACGTCCAGCGCTTTGATGACGACGAAGGTAATGTCGTCGTCTGCGCCCTGTCCATCCGTCCACGCGAGCACGTCTTTGTGAATAAACGAGATTAGCTCGCGCGCGCTTAAATCTTTTCCGGCGCGCGCCGTTTGTTCGAGCCGTTCGCGCCCGTATTCCACTTCTTCCCTGTTCATCGCTTCCGTCACTCCATCCGTGTAAAGCACGAGGATTTGTCCAGCCTCAATCGGCAAGTAATATTCGTAGTAGCGCGTGTCCTTGAACATGCCGAGCGGCAATCCGCCGCGCTCGATAAAACGCGCATCGCCATTTGCGTCAAGCAGCAAAGGCGGATTATGCCCTGCGTTGGTATAAGCGAGCGTGCGATTCGACGCATCGAGCACGGCGTAAAAGGCCGTGACGAATTGATTGCGCTCGATGGATTCCCACAACAGATAATTGACCTTCGCCATCGAAATGTGCGGCGCATAGCCGATGTGGATTGCCGCGCGCAAGGAAGCGCGCAGGAACGCCATGAGTAGCGCGGCGGGAACGCCCTTGCCGGACACGTCGGCGACGACGATGCCGATCTGGTCTTCGTAAATGCGCACCCAATCGTAGTAATCGCCGGAGACTTCTTCCGTCGGATAATTGTAGGCGGAGATGTCGAAGCCTTCGAGTCGCGGATCGCGCGCGGGCAGGAGTTGGAGTTGCACTTGCCGCGCGACTTCCAGTTGGCCTTGAAGCCGTTTCTTTTCGATAAGCTGTTCGTGCAGCATTACCTTTTCGATGATCGTCGCAACCTGTGACGCGAGCAACAGCAGCACCTGCAAATCATCGAACGTGTAGGCGTTTAATTGATCGCTTTCGAGATCGAAGACGCCGACTACTTCATCGTTGGTAATAATCGGTGCGACCATTTCCGAGCGTGTTTCCCCGCGCGCGTTCACATAACGCGGATCGTGCCGCACATCCGGCGAAATCACAGGCTCGCCCGTTTGCGCGACATGCCCGATAATGCCCTCGCCCATCTTCAAACCGAGTTCCGTCAAATCTTCGATGTCGTAACCGCGCACGGTCTCTGTGCGAAAAAATTTTGCAGGCGACGATTGAGCGCCCGTTTTTGCGAAAGTCGCTTTGTCTATGATGTAAATCCCGGCGGCGTTGTAAGGGATCAAGGAGCCGAGCGTGTCCATCACAAGATTCAGAACTTCCTCCAGATCGAGCGAGCGGCTGATTTTTTTCGTGATGTCGAGCAGCAAACGCAGCTTGTCCGTGACGGATAATCCCGTCATCGTCGCTGCCGCCGCCGCTCCTTCTCTGATTTGTTCAGCCATAAATTATTTACGATGCTTCTCGCTTTTCTCTGTGCGGCGCGAAGGCTGCTCATCAATCAATTATACCCGCTCGCATCATTCGCCGCTATATTCGTTTCAAATTCATCGAGCGCCGTTTCCGTCAGCAGCGCAAGTTCGAGTGCCGCCGACGGCCTGTGCCGAAAAAACTCGTTGATGTCCGACGATAGTTTCAAACACGCGAGTTGTAAGCCGCGCCGCGCAAACATTTCTCTGTAACGCACGGCGGCGCGCTCTCCCGCCGTGTCCGGGTCAAGCGCGGCGACAACCTGAAAGCGCGCCAAGGATGCAATCCATTCTTCCTTCAATCCGCCCGCACCGACTAATCCGACGGCGGCGAAATTGTGCGCCGCCAGCGTCAAAGTGTCCGTGAAGCCTTCGACTAAATATACAATCGCGTCGCTTGCAAGATTGTCGAGCGCGTCGATGTTATAAAGCGCCGGAACGCCGCCGCGCAGATTGTGCCAGCGTGGTTCGACGCCTGCAGCAGTCGTTCGCGCTTGCAAATAAACGGCTCTCCTTTCGACGTAGAACGGGAACAGCAGGCGATGCCTGTAAAAGGTGAGATGCGCGCGGGCGTTGAATAAGCCGCTTTGCTGCAATTCCGCGAGCGCGAATGATTCCTGCATACAACGCATCACGCGGCGATACGCGCGACGCGGAAAATAGCTGATGCCTGCGCCACGCACGGTTTCCCTGTCGATGCCGCGACGCGCGAGATAATTGACGGCTTCCGTTTGATCTTCTTCGCGGCAAACTTCCAAAAACCTTTCGCACACGCAACTCATTCGTTCGGCGGCGAGCGGCGCGTTAATCGGCTCAAAATAATCTGCGGTTTCGGCGTCGGGCGCTGACGCAAAAGCGAGTGACGTTTGACGGCTATCATGAGTTTCAGGATCGAGATTGAGTTCGCGCGCCATGTCATAAACGGCGCGGGCGAACGAAACGTTGTGCATCAATTCGTAAAAGCGAATCGCGTCGCCGCCTTCATCGCGCGAAAAGCAATGAAAAAGCCCGCGCGCTAAATCGACGGAGAACGACGGCTGGCCTTTGCCCGTGTGCGCGTGCGCAGGGATAGGGCAACGCGTTTGCAGCCGCGCGCCGCTTATCGTCGGGCGTTCTTCACGACAAAAGCGCAGATAAAACTGGCGATAATCAATGCGCGCTTTGATCGCTTCACACAGCGCGCGCAAGACGGGCTTTCGGTCTGCTTTGGATTGTTCCATGTACCGGCGGAAGATTGTGCGAAGCGGCGATAAAGCAATTTAGTGAGCACGAACGCGGGCAATGCTCGATGATTAAATTGAAGAAGTGCGCGCCGATTTTTCGGCGTTGTCGCCGTTTCCGTTGCTATTGCTGCGGCTGCTTTGCGCGAGGCGTTGCTCTATTTCCTTCGGGTGGCGCTTTTTGTAATCAGGCCAGAGGCGCGAAACCTTCAGGCGGTATTCGATCAATTCGCGGCTGACGTTGAAATGCCGCGCCATCTCAAGTGATGTTTTGCCCGCGCGAACGAAGCGGCGCAGGGCGGCGAAAGGAACGAGCGCGGCGGCTCCAACGGCGTAGGCTGCTTCCTCGTCCGCTTCGTTGTAATCGCGCGCGACGGTTTTGCCTTGCTTGTTTTGCGCGACGATGTGCAGGCGATTGGCTTTGTGGCCGAGAAAAACATGGCAGACTTCTTCCATCAAAGTCGCGTTGTTGCGTTGCGCTCCGTGCTTCGGATTGAGAATCACGACGCGCCAACCGTTCGGCAAAGGGCGCGAACAAGTGCCGCCGCTCCATGCTTCGGAACCCGTGCCGAGCAAGTGTTCGCGCGTCTCCTTCGATAGTCCTTGGATGTGCTCGAAATCAATCACCATCAACTTCGCAAAGTGCGCGAGCGCGAACGGATCAAGCGGCTCCGCGTCGCGCACGCCCGCGAAATCGCGCAAGCCCAGAGCGCGCAATTCGTATTGTCTTCCCTTGTACGTCGGCGGCAAAACTGTTTCGTCCACGATGTTTATTATACCTTATCGAGACTTCGTAGAGTTGAAGGGTTTACGCACAGGCGATTAAGTGAAGTGAGAAGCGATTTGCAAAGATGAATTGTAAGGATAAGGAAGCAGCGAAAATAGCCGCGCTGCATTTTCTGTGCAACGCGGCTATTCGATTTTTTGAAGCTGCCGTAATTCTTTAGCGGCGGCGCTTGCGCGTTTCTTCACCCGGATGGCTGAACTGCGCGTAGGCGACGCGGAAGAGTTCCGAGAGCGCCTTGGCCGTATCGGGCGTCAAATTTCTGTCCGCGCGTAAATGTGCTTCGACGATTTCCGGCGTCGCTTCCTGCGGAAAATAAACGACCGGTTGCGCTTCGTCGCCTTCCTGACGACGCCCGCCCATAATGCGCTCCATCGGCACGTCTAACCACGTAGTCAAGCGTGCGATGTTGTCCGCATCGGGCTTGCCCGTGCCGTTTTCAATGCGCGACAAAGTTGACGCGGAAACATTTGTTTCATCTGCGACATCGCGCAAACTCAAGCCCTGTTCCTCGCGTTTGCGCCGGATTGCGCGACCTAGTTCAATCGTATTTACGATGTTATTTGTGGATTCTGCCATATCTCGACTCTCCTTTTGGCGCTTGCCGCAACGCTCTAAAACGTCCGGCCTCCCGCCTTCATGCCACAGAACATAACACAAGAATTATTTTAGATGCAAGACTTTGTTTTATGCTTGCAACAGAAAGACACTTCTGGTACACTGTTTCATAGATGAAACAGCTTATTTCATCCACAGTGAAAACAAGCCAACGGGAGACAGGAAACGTGAGCGAATTTATCTGGGAAACGTTTGACGGATTGTTCAAGACGGTCAACCGTCAGGACAAGCGCGTTAATGAATTAGAGACGCGCATCGTCGAACTGGAACGCCGTTTAAGCGAGCGAACAATCTCCGCTGTGCCGCCGCAAACGCAGTCGCAGCAGAACGCACAAACGCTTAGTGTCATCAACGAAATGCCCGCCGAGCGCGCGGCCTAATAAGGTTAAGGAGAAGATTCATCATGCCGACCACCACCACAGAAGTAAGAGCAGCGATTTCCGACAAGAAGGCGATTATGCGCGACAAGCGCGCGCAGGGAATCGCGGCGATGGGTCTGGTGACGCGCGAGAATGACCGTTTTCGCGTGGCGACTCCGACCTTGCGCGGGCGCAAAACGAGCTACGAAGTCTGGCGCGACGACACAGGCAAAGTTCGCTGCACCTGTCTCGAATTCGAGGAAGGCGAGGCCGTCGATCCGACGTTTCGCTGCGAACACGTCCTCGCCGTCAAACATTCTTTGATCGCCAGAAACACGGAAGCCGTGACCAAACAACAGCCGACAACGAAGGCTCAAAACATTGAACCCGCGCAAGCCGTCGCCGAATCAAATACGGCTGCGACTGTCGCGGGACCTGAACCGGCGCACGCAGAAGAAGCGCCCATCGACACAAACACAAACGCATCCGAGAAGCGCACCGCAGTTAAAGCGATGAAACTCGCCGCCGCTGCAACGCGTTCCGAACGGGAGCCGAACGACACAACAGAAACCACGCCGGAAAATTCCGACGATGTTTCCAAAGTTCGTTCGCTCGCGCAACACACAGACAAAGAGGAACAGGAAATGACCAGACAAAAAGAGAATACGAATACCTACGTCGCACTCGCGCCGGACGTTGAAGAAGCGCACGAATCGGAATCACCGGAATTTGCGGCAGAGCAGCATTCTGCGCCCGTCGTGCAGTTGAGGCCGGACGGCTTCGTTGGCACTTTACGCACGTTGCGCCAGCCGATTGATCCGCGACTCGTCAAAACGCGCGAGGGCTGGACGGATCGCAGCGGCAATACTCACATGGTCGAATACGTCGAGTGGCACACCGTCGCAGACATGCTCGACAGAGTTGCGCCGACATGGTCACACGCCGTGCGCGACATCAAACAAATTGGCGATATGGTCGCCGTCACCGCCGCGATTACGATTGACGATGTCACGCGCGAAGGCGTCGGCACAGGCACAGCCGACAACGAAACCGGCATCAAGAAAGCCGAGCACGATGCCTTGAAGCGCGCCGCCATTAAGTTCGGCATCGCACGCGAGCTTTATCAACGCGAATCCGATGTCATTGAGAAAACAGGCGCAGCCGCACAAGCAAGCGAATTTCCGCGCGATCCGCTCGCCAAGTCGATGGCAGACTTAGTGACGCCGAAACAGCTCGGCATGATCCGCGCTTTAGGCCGCGAAGCGAACGTCGAGATCGATGAAGAGTGCCAGAACGTTCTGCGCTGCAAGACAGATGAATTGTCGAAGCGCGCCGCCTCCAGCTTTATCGATCACCTGAAGAATCTGCAACAGCAGGATACTTCAGTGGCAGCGAACGGTGGCAACAACGGAATGCGCCGCGCCAGCTAATTTGTTCGCGCTCTTATGAGCGTAAGGTCAAACGAAACTGACGAACGACAGCGGCGGGCTTACGAGTCGAAGCAGAAAGTAAGAATGCTTTTTTCGAGTAATCCCGCCCGTCGTGTGTTCGGGAGGAACGAAGAAAATGACGACAGAAGAAATGATCGAACAACACAGCCGCCCGCTCGCGCTAGAGCTTGATTACGCGGACGACACCGAAGCATCAAACGCCGCGCAGACAGCCGCTGCAAAAGCTGCCGTGACAACTGCGACGGCAACAGCAGCAACGACGACTCATGAAGCGACGGAAACAACCTCGAAGAAAGAGCAAATCATCGCGCTTTATGAAAGCGGCACGACGGACATCGCGCAGATTGTGCGCCGCATCAGCGCCCGCCCGTCCTATGTCGCGCAGGTCTTGCAGGGCGCTGGATTTATCAGCGGCTACTTTGATTTGTATACGACGACGGCGCGCGAGCAGAATGTTTACTCGCGTTTCTTTCGCAACGTGCTGCAATTCAAAACCGTCGAAGCGGCGCAGGAAAGCGTCTTGAAAATAGACCGGCTCTTTAATTACTTCGAGCGGCTCGGTGACCGCGCAGGACAGCACCAAGCGATGGTCGTCGCATTGACGGGCAAGAATCGCGCGCGTTGGAGCAACAAGCACGACGCGGCGCAAGTCTTCAATGAGTGGCTCGCCTCTCATTGATAAACGGGAAGCCGACGGTGACACGTTAATCGCGGCTTCTTATTGAACGAGCAAAGGGATGGAAAAAGGGCGAGTCTCGTAAAGATTACGAAGCTCGCCCTTTTTGTATTTCACATCAACTGATATTCTCTCGCTCGTTCCGCATCAATGTTCTCAATCGAATGGAGAATGCAATGAAACGAATCTTGCGTGAAAACGGTTTATCGCTAGCGATGTTCGGCTTATTCTTCCTCTTTCTCGTCGGACAGGCGCTCACAGGCTATCACGAAAAGAATTCCGATTTGCAGCAACACCATCAAATGCAACTCTCCTTCGGCGCGTATCTCACGAGCGGGCATTTCGTCGAAGCGGTGTTTGAAAATTGGGAAAGCGAATTTTTACAGATGGGCGCGTATGTGCTGCTGACAACGTTTCTTTTTCAGAAAGGTTCGCCCGAATCCAAGAAGCTCGATGCGGCTGAACCGACGGACGCGGAACCAAATTCTGCGAATCCGCCTGCGAACGCTCCTTGGCCTGTGCATCGCGGCGGACTCATTCTCGCAGTTTACAAACATTCTTTAACGGCGGCGCTGTTTTTGCTCTTCTTCATTTCGTTTCTGCTTCACGCGGCGGGCGGCGCGCGCGAGTACAGCGCAGACCAACTAGCACACGGCGAGCAAGCCGTCACGATGCTGGAATTTATGGGAACGTCGCAGTTCTGGTTTCAGTCTTTTCAAAACTGGCAAAGCGAATTTTTATCCGTCGGCGTGCTGATCGTCCTCTCCATTTTTTTGCGGCAAAAAGGCTCGCCGGAATCCAAGCCCGTCGATCACCCGCACAGCGAAACAGGCGAGGAGTAAGAAACCGACGCAAGCCGAAACGAGTGCATGTAGCATTTACAAAAAGGAGCGCTTCCTTTATCGAAGCGCTCCCTTTTTAATTTGAACAAGTTGAAATTTTGCGATTACGGATTGCGCCCGCGCAGCGCTGACATGGCGAGTTCGCGCGCACGCGGCAGCACTTCGATTCCCTTGGCGACTTGCGGATCATCCGTTTGAATCAGCACGCGATTGGCCGTCACCGTGCCGTATGCGGCGGTGACGAGATCGAGCCGCAGGCGCAGTTCGATGAACGAGCGATTGCGGTCAAGTTGCGCGGCGAGCGTTTTGTATTCGGCACGGCTTGCAACAAAATCCTTGAACGCTTTGTACACGGCATCCGTCACGGGGAAATCCGTCGGCGCGAGTTGATGATCGAAATCAATCGCGCGGTTGACTTTATAAGATTCAAAGCCGCTGACGCGACCGGCAATGACTTCCCGCGCAAAGGCAAAGACGGGATCGATTAAACGAAACTGCGTGATGTTGCCTGTGCGCGGCTTAACGGTTTCGTCGGGAGCGATGCCGCCGCCGCCGTAAACAGGGCGTCCCGTGTCGGTGCGGCTTTCCGGCCCCGTCGGGCGCGGCACAGCGTTTTTGTTTTTCGGATCGAGAGATAGCGCCGTGCTGCCTCTGTAATAATCATAGAAGCCGCCGTTCGAGTAATCGCGCTGAATAAGTCGTCCCGAAGGCGTGTAGTATTTAGCGGAAGTCAGCGTCAAGCCTGCGCCGTAATCGAGCGGAATAATGCTCTGCACGAGTCCCTTGCCGAAGCTCGTTTCGCCGACGATAAAGGCGCGGTCGTGATCCTGCATTGCGCCCGCGAAGATTTCCGAAGCGGAGGCCGAGCCGCTGTTAATCAAAACGACGAGCGGCGTCGTGTCGGGCTTGGAATTTCTCGAAGAGTACGGCCTGTCTTCCACGCGGCTGCGCCCTTTTTGCGTCAGAATCAATTGATCGCGCGGCAGAAATTTTTCGGCGGCGCGCACGGCTTGTTCGAGAATGCCGCCCGGATTCCCGCGCAGATCGAGCACGAGTTGTGTCATTCCTCTGCCGTGCAAATAATCGAGCGCGGCCTGCAATTCGTCTGCGGTCGTGTAATTAAAACCATGCGTCATATCCACGTAGCCGACGCCGGGACGCAGCATATAAGCATCGGGTACGGAAGGCTGCGGCACGACATCGCGCGTGATTTCGACAATCTCCGTGCGGTTCGTCGCAGCGCGCTCAACCGTCACTTTAACGGCGGAGCCGCGCGGCCCACGCAGTTTATCGCGGACAGCGCTGGAATCCTTGCCGCGAATCGGTTCGCCGTCAACCGCGACGATGCGATCACCGAAGCGAAGCCCTGCGCGCGCCGCCGGAGCGTCTTGAAACGTCGCCAGAATATAAGTATCCGTTTGATCTCCGATGCGCCTGTCGCCGATTGAAGCGCCGATGCCGAAGTATTCCGAGCGCTGGTCTGTGCGCAGTTCGTCGAATTCCTGCGGATCGTAATAATTCGAGTGCGGATCGAGCGAGCGCAACATGCCGATGATCGCTTGCTTGAAGGTCGCGTTGTAGTCGAGTTTGTTGCCGCCGACGTAATTTTCCTGCACGATTGTCAAAGCTTCGGCGAAGTCCTTTTCGACTTCGGCAGTCGTTTCGTCGGAAGTCCGCGCCGCGCGCCGACCAGCAGGCACAGAGCTTATTTCCGGGCGGCGGCCTTGATTGTTGGGAACAACAACCGGAGCGCCGTTTTGTCCGGCAGTTCGTCCCTGATTTTGTTTACGTGTTTGTTGTTGTGCGAAGACGAAGGGCGGGAGCGTAATGGCGAAGACGAGCAATGCGAACAAAGCGCTTGAAAACCTATTTTTCACTTCGGCAACCTCTAAGAGTTTCAAATACTGGCGAGTGTCTTTCAATAAGGCAATAAGCCTTTTCCGTATGCGTTCTTCAGGCTTCGTTTGACGACATTTAATCGACTACGAAAGAGAGCGCCTCTTGTGCATATTACCGGATGCCTGCGACGCGGGCAAGGTTGTGCGCCGCGCTGCCCGCGACAAGGAATTAATTTGCGCTTGCGCGGGATTCGAGCCGCTTGCGCTTGACTGTGCTTCGGGCTGGTTCGTAGAATGTTTTCTCCGTTTCGTCGTTTCCGAGCGCTTCTTAAAATCGGCCTTTACGCGTGCATCGTAAACGCATCCCCGCCGCATCATAGCTGATTATAGATTCCCGTTTTTATGGTTTACACGAGCAGCGTAGTTTTTTATTTTTAAGCGTGCGCTGAATGTTTCGAGGAGGATTGTCGAAAAATTATGAGCAGGCCGTATGATCCAGAACATGAATTGCAGCCGCCGCAACCCATCGAAGATTTAATGCTGCGCGAAGATGAAGGCGAGCACCAGAACGCCGAACAGCACGCGCGCCCCACGTCTTCCGTCCGCGATAGAGCATCGCGTATCCCGGAATCCTTGAGCGCCATCGGGCGCGACATCAGCCGCACCATCGAACGCGCCATTTCCGCAAAGGACGACTACGTGATCGCCGTCAAAGTTTCACCCGAAGCGCAGGATAAACTCGAACAACTCGTGCAGGCGGGAGTCTTTCACAACCGCGCCGAAGCTGCCGCTTACCTCATCGACGAAGGCATCAAAACGCAATCGGCCTTATTTGAGCGCGTGCAGCAAAAGCTTTCCGAGATCGAGCGCCTGCGCGCCGAACTGCGCGGCATGATCGACGAAAAAGAAACTTAAGAATCCATCTCGTTCGCATACTCCGGCGCTGTTCACTAACGAACGGCGCTTTTGATTACAACCCCTTTTACAGAGGAATCGATATGAAGTTTCCAGTTCGCTCTGCGCTGACGGCGGTTGCCGCTTTGTTCTGCGCCACGACAACATTTACTGCGCCGCAAGTTCGCGCGCAAACAAACGGCGGCGGCCTGACAATCGCTTCGGCGAAAGCCAATGATCCGATTCAATCCAACAAAGTTATGTCATCAAATTTCGTTTTGCCGACTGTTCCCATCGAACAATTCACGCTCCAGAACGGTTTGCGCGTCGTCCTGAGCCGCGACACAGCCGTACCCGTCGTGTCCGTCGCCGTTTATTACAACACAGGCTCGCGCAACGAAAAGACGGGGCGCACGGGCTTCGCGCATCTCTTCGAGCACATGATGTTTCAAGGCTCCGAGAACGTGCCGAAGGCCGCGCACTTTCAATTCATCTCGAACGCCGGTGGCACGATGAACGGCACGACTAGCAGCGAGCGCACGAATTATTTCGAGACCTTGCCCGCCAATCAATTGCCGCTCGCGCTGTGGCTCGAAAGCGACCGTATGCTCTCGCTCAAAGTCACGCAGGAAAACCTCGACAACCAGCGCAACGCCGTGCAGGAAGAAAAGCGTTTGCGCATCGACAATCAACCGTTCGCCGCAGCTTCCCTGCGCATGGATGAATTGATTTTCAAGAATCCGGCGAACGCGCATTCGACTATCGGCTCGATGGAAGATTTGAACGCCGCGACGGTTGAGGATGTGCGCGAGTTCTTCCGCATTTACTACGCGCCGAACAACGCCGTGCTGACCATCGTCGGCGATTTCGATCCGCAAACGGCGCGCTCGCTCGTCGAGAAATATTTTGCGACGATTCCGCGCCAGCCCGATCCAATTGCCGTCAATGTCACTGAACCGACGGAAGTCGCCGTGCGCGAAGAGGATTTCACAGACCCGCTGGCTCCGTTTCCCATCTTCCGGCTCGGCTGGAAAATTCCCGCGCGCCGCACAACAGACTCCTACGCGCTGCAAGCTGCGAGCGAAATTCTGACGGGCGGCGAAAGCTCTCGCCTTTATCAGAAGCTCGTTAAGCAGGATGAATCCGTGCTCGCCGTGCAGGGCGGCGTGGGCGAAAGGCGCGGCCCATCTTCGTTCTCTATTATTGCAATTCCGAAGCCCGGCAAAGACCCCGCGCAAATTCGCGGAGTTATTCTCGCCGAAATCAAAAACCTTGCGACGAACGGCCCGACGGCAGATGAAATGGAAAAGCTGCGCAACGGCTTGCGCAACGACGCCATTCGCACGCTTCAATCATCGCTCGGACGCGCCATGCAAATCTCCGAATACGCGCTTTACGACGGCGACCCTAAACTCATCAATACAGAGTTTGACCGCTACATGAGCGTGACGCCCGAACAAATCAAAACGGCTGTTGCGCGTTATCTGGACACGGACAATCGCGTGTTGCTCAACATTGCGCCTCCGGCAGGCGGTGGCGCTGGTCGTCGCGCCGGAACAGGAGGCAGACCCGCCGCCGGTTCAGGCGATGCAGTAGTCACGCAGCCGAATGGCGCGACGCCGCCGCAAGTTCCCGCGAAACCTGCAACGCAGCCGTCCGTGCCTGTTAAGCCAACGGCAACCGTAGGTTCGCCCGACGCGCAGCACCCCGAACAGCCGCAGTCACCCGCCGACGCGCCCAAGCAAACGCAGCCCGGCAGCACCACTACTGCGCGTCCCGGCCGCCCGTAAACGAAAAGCATCAAGGAGATCGAAACGCAATGATTCGTCGAAACTATTTATCAACGCTGCCGGGACTGGCGCTTCTTTTAGTCGCTTCTTTCACCACGACAGCCTTCGCGCAAACCATGACCCAAACAGAAGACTTCCGCAGGCAAGCGCCCGCGCCTTTGCCCGCCAAACCGCTCGCGCTTCCGAAACCATTCGAGACCACGCTCGCAAACGGCCTGCGCGTCGTCGTGCTCGAAGACAAGCGCCTGCCCATCGTCAGCTATCGTCTGGCCTTTCGCACGGGCAACGCCAACGACCCCGCCGACTTGCCCGGCCTCAATTCCATCATGGCCGGACTCTTGAACGAAGGCACAGCGACGCGCACGAGCAAGCAGATTGCCGACGAAGTCGCGCGGCTCGGCGCGTCCTTGAGCGCGGGCGGCAATGCTGACTACACGACTGTCTCCGCCTCCGCGCTTTCGATTTACGGCGATAAGATTATGGACTTGATGGCAGACATCGCGCTGCATCCATCGTTCCCCGAAGACGAACTCGCGCGCCAGAAAAAAAACAGCAAGCAGGGCTTAGTGCTGCAACGCTCGCGCCCGGATTTTCTCGCTAATGAACGCCTCGCCAAAGTCATTTACGGCCAGAATCCTTACTCTGTAATCAGCCCGACGCCCGCATCCATCGACGCCATCACGCGCGACAAACTCGTAAGCTTTCACAAACAAAGCTTTGTGCCGAACAACGCCGTCCTCGTCATCGTCGGCGATGTCAAACGCGATGCGGTGACGAATCAGGTCAAAATGCTTTTCGGTTCGTGGAGCAAAGGCCAGCCGCTCGCGCAAAACTTTCCCGCGCCGCCGGCACGAAGCGCACGCGCGATTTATCTCGTTGATCGTCCCGGCTCCGCGCAATCCAACATCGTCATCTCCAATCTAGGACTGACGCGTTCGAGCGCAGATTATTTTCCGGCAGTCGTGATGAATACGGTTCTAGGCCAAAACGCTTCCTCGCGCCTCTTTATGAATTTGCGCGAAAAACGAAGCTTGACCTACGGCGCTTATTCCAGCATTGACGCGCGCCGTAACGCCGGAAGCTTTCGCGCTTCATCCGAAGTTCGCACGCCCGTCACAGGCGAAGCGCTCAAGGAATTCTTCTACGAACTCGAACGCATTCGCACGGAACCCGTCTCCTCCAAGGAAATCACGGACGCGAAAGCTTATTTGACCGGCGTCTTTCCGATCCAACTCGAAACGCAGGAAGGTCTCATTAATCAACTCGTCCAAATCAAGATGTTCGATTTGCCCGCCAATTATCTGGAGACTTACCGCGAACGCCTGAACGCCGTCACTTCCGCAGACATTACGCGCGTTGCGAAAACTTACATTACGCCCGACCGCGTCGCCATCGTCGTCGTCGGCGATGCAGGCAAGATCATGGATCAGATCAAGCCCTACGCCCAAAACATAGAGCTTTACGACGCACAGGGCGCGCGCAAGGAAATGAATGCAGGCGCGATGAGCAGCGGCAGCAGTAGTGGAACGGGAACGGGAACGATGCCAGCGGGCGGCGTAAATGCTATTGCGGGCGGTAGCGGCAATGCTGCTAACCTCGTCGGCTCTTGGACACTCGAAATCACCGCGCCCAATGGACAAACGCTTCCCGCCACGCTTGTCATTAACCAAAACGGCAATGTGCTAGGCGGCACAGTCAAAACACCGATTGCGGGCGAGACGACCTTGAGCAATCTGACGCTCAACGGCAAAGACTTCAACGCCGCGCTCTCGATTGAAATGCAGGGACAAAAAATCGACGCCAAACTTACGGGCAGCGCCGACAACAACAAGATGACAGGCTCCATCAATCTCGCCGTCCCGAACGCGCCCGCGCTTCCCTTCACAGGCACGCGCCAGATTAATCCGTAATCCGCGAGAGAGAGAAGAACCCGCAACAAAGAAACCGCGTGTCGCTTGCACATAAGGCAAGCGACACGCGGTTTAATTTATTTACGAGCACGCTTTTTCAAAGCAAGCGCGTTGAAAGATTGTGCGGCAAGCGATCAGGGCTTGGACATTCGCGCGACGATTTTCGGCACGGCATTCGGCGGAATCAAGCGTTGCCCTAGAACAGTCAAACGATTGATTCTTCCCGGAATGACGAGGCCGCCGCCCGCATCCAGCTTTTTCAAAGTCTCCGTCACAACCTCTTCATGGCCTTGTTCGCCGCCCGGAACCTTGCCTCTTTGCTCATGGCTTTCCGCCTTTTCAGGATCGGCGCGGAGCCTGCCGGGACACACCGTCACGATTTTCACGCCCGATGATCGCACTTCCTCGCGCAACGCCATTGAGAAGGTTGTGAGAAAGGATTTCGCGGCGGAATAAAGCGCGGCGTAAGGAATCGGTTGAAATCCCGCCACCGAAGACACGTTGATAATCGCGCCTTGCCGCTTTTCGATCATCGGCGGCAACAAGCCGTAAGTTAGTTCGACGACGGACGCGTTTTGTAGCTGCACCATTTCTAATTGTTGATCGAGCGAAAGCTTCAGGAACTCTCCGCGAAGGCCGACGCCAGCGTTGTTAATGAGCAGCTCGATGTGCAATTCGCGTGTACGCAATTCTTGCGCGAGGCGCTGACCGGCAGACGCTGAAGCGAGATCGAAGTCGAGCGGCTCGACTAAAATCGAGTGCGCAGCGCGTAGTTCAGTTGCCAGAGCTTCGAGCTTATCCTTCGATCTCGCCACCAGCACGACGTTCTGCTTTCGCGCCGCCAGCGCACGCGCAAAGAACTTGCCGAGACCCATGGATGCACCCGTCACAAGAGCATAGCCCGGCTGAGTCATGCCTGAAATCTCCGCATTGCGTTGTCAGTTTTTTTCGGCTTGATTATGTCGCCAATTCACACGCGCGCTTTGCCACGACTGGACAAAAGCTGTCGAACGTTGTCGGGAAAGCGAGTCTTGAACATCACATCCCAGACGCCGCTCGTAATGCCGAACCCGCTTTCGATGCCGCGCGAACTGTGGTGATAGAGATGATACCGCTTGACGTAACGAAAGTAAGGATTTTTGAAGTTGTAATAGTGTATGGAGTGATGTATCCACTCTTCGGCAACATAGCTCTGAATCGTTCCGGCGAGCAGCAAGGGAGCCGTGTAGAACGGAAAAATAAAACTCAAAGGCAGCGCCACCGCAAAGAGCGGAAGCAAGTCCTTCAATTCGCCGTTGATGTGCATTCCGTCGGACGGGCGCTCGTGATGTTCCCAGTGCAGCGGGTCTAGATACTTGTTCATCAAGCCCATATAAAATTTCTTATAAAACTTTTTGGACTGCTTGAACCGCCCGTGAAGAATATAGCGATGAAAGAGATATTCGACGAGCGACCACATCGGCACTCCCGCGACGAAAAAAGCAATTGCCGTCCAAGGATGCGCCGCTCTGAACGCGAACGCCAGCATGAGCGCGGAAAAACAAGTATAGAAAACCGTTACGGGATAAAGGCGGCGGCGGGATATTGCCGCTTGCTCGCGCTTATACACGCTGGACGGCATAATCGTGGATTGACGGTCAGAGCGCATGAATTCCTCGCTTCAAAGTTTAAGAATAATTGCCGGAGGCTGCTTCCGATGTTCAGAGCGGTGAGTTTATCACAGCTCGGGATTTTAATAAAAATGTCGTTAGGACTTTTCGTTGCTCCTTTTGAGATAATTCACGCGACAAACACTGCCGCGCATGAATCAGCGTTCGTATTGCAACACTAATCCGTCGCCGCCGACTGCCCAGTTATTTTTCTTGTCTGTATAGAGCGCGTAAAGATTCTGCGTCGTCGTGCTTTCCTGTCTTATCCATGTGCGCCCGGCGTCGCCCGTGCGCAGGATTGTGCCGCCCGCGCCCGACAATCCAGCCGTCATCGTCGCTCGTGAATTGCACGCCGAGAAGCGTCGCGCGCACAGGCAGCGTGACCGGAAACCATGTATCGCCGCCGTCCGTCGTGCGCAAAACCGTGCCGCGCTCGCCGACTGCCCACCCGACGCGGTTGTTGCGAAAGTCTACGTGATATAGCGTCGCCGTCGTGTTCGAGCGTTGCTGTGTCCACGTCGCGCCGCCGTCAACAGTGTGCAAAATCGTGCCGCCCGCGAGACAAGATAAGCCGCGCAGCTTTTTTTCGTCGAAAGCTACGCGGCTTATCTTGTCCTTCAATTGTCATGCGCAGATCAATCCGCGCTCTTTAGTTGGCGCGCCTTACGGGGAAGCCTTCTCGATGCGGTACACGCGTGCGTTGAAAACTACAATAACGCGTTCGCCCAGAGCGAAGAACTCCGCGAGTCTCGGCTCGCGTTTGAGGAGCGCGAAATAATCGTCGCTGCCGAATGAAAGCATGGTTTCCGGCAAGCGCGCTTCCGCTTTGAACTCCGCATCCGTCCACGCTCCTTCGCGCAGGTAAAAGGTTTTGCCGCGCACATCGCGCTTCGTCGCAGAAGCCGCAGACGAATCTCCCGTCACCGTTATTGTTTCCTGCTGCGCCCGCACGCCCTTGCTCATTTGCACTGCTTCCGCGCCCGTCGTCGCAGAGAAATTTCCGTTGCCTGCGCTAGCGCTGCTGCTTGGCATACTCGGCGCTCTGTCTCTTTTCATCGCGCGCCGTCCATTCATCGGCAAAGGCGAATTAAGAATCATGTCGTCGTTTGCCTGCGCAGAGTTATTTGATTCAAGCGCAAGGTAGGACGTGTAAGGCGTGACGATGCCGTAGCGCGTGCCTAAGTCAACAATCTCGTCGCGCACTTCGCGCACTTCGCCATTGGCGCGTATTTGTTCCATCAGCCACCCGACGCGGCGCGTCGCCCACAAGCGCGGCAGAAAATCGTTGCCGTCTTCGATCAAGGGAAAACGCTCGCCCGTGTAGGTGAACGTGCGCGTGTGATTGCCGTTGCCGCCGCCGCCGTCGCCCGTCAAACGAAGACTGATGTTGCGCAGATCATTTGCGTTGCGATAGCGCCCGATCAAGGTCAATTGCGCGCCGCGAAAAATGTCCGGCAAACTTCGCGGATAAACCGAATCCGTTTCGACGCCGCCCATATCAATCTGTAAATCCGTCAATACGGGATGCGTCACCTTTACGAAAAAGCCAGAGACTTTGATTTCCAAATCTTCCTTCGGCTCGATGTAATCCGCCGCGCCGCCGTTCTCCGCCGCGAGTTTATCGAGAAGCTGCGTGTTCACGTCATAGCCGACGCCGAACGTGAACAGGCGCACAGTACCGCGCACTTCGCCGATGCCGCGTGCGTCGCCCGCGAGAACATTGCGCGCCACAGTCGAAGTGCGCGCGTTGGCATCGCGCACGTTGCCGATGATGCTTGCAATTTTTGTTTCGCCCACAGTCGGCAAGCCGTCCGTTAAAAAGACGATCATCTTCGGGCGACTCTGCCCGTCGAATTGTTTGAGCGCGGCAAGCACCGCATCGTTGATGTTCGTGCCGCCCGTCGGCTGCAAGGCTTGTATAAATTTGAGGCCGCGCGCGCGGCCTTCGTCATTCGCCGCGATGAGATTGGCCGCCATCAAATGTTCTTCGCCGGAAAACGAAACGACGTTGAAGCGATCCGCCGCGCGCAGATTTTTCACGCCGAACAAAAGCGCCGCGCGCGCCTTTTCCATTTTGCCTTCGTCGGCCATCGAACCCGATGTGTCGAGCACAAACACGATGTCCTTCGCTGCATACTCGCGCTCCGCCAGATCGTCCTTCGGCGAAATCATCAACAGAAAATAGCCGTCCTTGCCCGGCTCGCGGTGCGTTAAAAGCGTTGACGCGAAATCATCGCGCGAGAGTGTGTAGAAGAGTTGAAAATCCTGCGGGTCGCGTCCCGCCGCCGATTCAAAGGAAACGCGCGCCTGATTCGCGCCGTTTCGTGCCGTGTCGATCTTATGGGTCGGCGAATAAAGATTGCGCAAAGCGTCGCGGCCTTCGATCTCGATGCGTCCGGCGACGGTGCCGATGGCTGCGAGTTGGCGGCCTCCTGTGCCGAGCGGATAGCGGTAAGCGACTGTGTTGTTTTCGGCGCGCAGAATTTGCGTGTAGGTGAGTTCGAGCTTTTTGTCGGAATGCGGATTGATCGGGAAAATGCTTGCCTGAAACAAATCCTTGCCAGCGTATTCAAGCAGTCCCGGATCGCGCTGGCGGCGCATGATGTCGTCGTAAATCCGTCGCGCTTCTTCGCGCGAGCGAACTTCGCCGACGAGTTTGCGCTCCCCGTCCCAGATTGCAAATTCCGTAATCGAAGCCGTCTCCGGAATCGGGAAAAAGTAAGTGCCTTCGAGCATCGCGTCCGTATCGTTGCGAAAAATTTGCTCGACGTGCGTGGTCGCCACCTGCTCTCTGATCTTCGTATCGAGCTTGATGTATTTGACGGGCAGAGCGCGCGGAAGTTGTATGGGGCGCGGCAAAGGAATCGGACGCGGGCATCGCCCGCATGGACGCGGAATAATAATGCCCTGCGCGTGTGCGCTTCCCGCCGCCAGACTGATTATCATCAACAAAACAGCCGCGAGGCGGATCGTGATTCTTTTGGTTGGCATGGCTCTCTCCTCGAAAATGCTTGATGCGCGTGCAAAACGAGCGCGTGTTCAGTTAATAGAACGCACGCGCTCATGTTTCCTTGCACGCCATTAATAATTAAGGGAGACCGACACGCCGCAGCAAATCTTGAAAGCGCGAATCGTCGCGCAAGGAATCGAAAAGTGGTTCGACTTTCAGCCAGATCAGAAAAGAAGAACGGTCTTGAACTGCCTTGTTCAGCCACGCGAAGGTTTGGTCTTTATCGCCCAAACCGAGATAGACGACGGCGAATAGATACGGGCTGATGTAACGATGTTTGGATATTTCACGCAGTTCGGCGAGAGCCTCGTTTGCTTTATCGCGTTCGCCGGAGAGTGCGTAAGCGTGTCCGAGCGAAGCCAGAAGTTTCGGATTGCGTTCCGCTTGAGTCATTCCCTTTTGAAATGTCGCAATCGCCTGCCCGTACATTTTCTTCTTCTCGTAAGCTTGCCCAAGACAAAGAGAAGCGT
>JBPCOJ010000051.1:0-30729 GCA_051000345.1 Pyrinomonadaceae bacterium
TTGCAGCAGGTGCTTAAAAATCTGTTGTCCAACGCCTTCAAGTTCACGGAGCAGGGCGGCGTTACGCTGCACATCGGCGTCGCCGAAAAGAATCGCAACATCAGCCGCGAATCGCTTTTGCGCGCAGACGAAGTGATTGCCTTCTCCGTGCATGACACAGGGATAGGCATCGCGCCCGATAAACAAAAAATTATCTTCGAGGCGTTTCAACAGGCCGACGGCACGACGAGCCGCAAATACGGCGGCACGGGACTCGGTCTTTCGATTAGCCGCGAAATCGCGCGTCTGTTGGGCGGCGAAATCCGCGTCGAAAGCACGCCGGGCGTCGGCAGCATCTTCACACTGTATTTGCCGAAAACCTACACTGCTCCTATTTATCCAGATGGCAACGGCGACGGCAACAACGCAGCGAACAATGCCGCCGCATCAATGAATAATCCTTACGCTTCGACAGCGGGCGGAGACGGCAACGGCAGGCCGCACTTCGAGCAGGCTGGCAACTCCGCCGGAAGCTATGCCGGAAACTATGCTGCGATGGATTCATCTTCGGGCGCGAGAATGGCAACCGCAGCAGCGGCGGCAATGCCCGTCGGCGACATTGCCGATGACCGTGATTCGATTCAACCGGGCGAGCGCGTCGTGCTGATCGTAGAAGACGATCACAGCTTTGCGCAGATACTTTTGGAACTCGCGCGCGAGAAGGGCTTTAAGGGACTCGTTGCGACAAGAGGGGATGCGGCGCTCGAATTAGCCCGCCGGTTCAGGCCGGACGGGATTACGCTCGACATCAAATTGCCGGATCGTGACGGCTGGACGGTGCTTGACCGCTTGAAGCACGATCCCGCGACAAGCCACATTCCCGTTCACACCATCACAGGCGAAGAAGAACGCCAGCGCGCTTTGAAACTAGGCGCGTTCACGCATCTGCAAAAGCCCGTCAGCCGCGAAGATTTAGCGTCGGCCTTCGACAACATCGCGGCCTTCGCCGAGCGTCGCGTCAAGCGGCTGCTCGTCGTCGAAGACAATGACGCGCAGCGCATGAGCATCGTCGAATTAATCGGCAACGGCGACGTTGCGACGACGGCTGTCAGCGACGGCGCGGCGGCGCTCGATGCCTTGCGAAGCGAAGAGTTCGATTGCATGGTGCTCGATCTGAAACTGCCGGACATGACGGGCTTTGAGTTAATCGAAAAAATCCAGCAGGAACTAGGCCAGAATGATTTGCCGATTATCATTTACACCGGCAAAGAATTATCCGAAAAGGAAGAAACGCAGCTACGCAAAGTCGCCGACGCGATCATCATTAAGGAAGTCAATTCGCCGGAGCGTTTATTAGCGGAGACGGCTTTGTTTTTGCACCGCGTCGAAGCGAATTTGCCGGAACCGAAGCGGCGCATTCTCGAACAACTGCACCGCCGCGACCCCGTGCTGGCGGGCAGAAAAGTTCTTGTCGTAGACGACGACGTGCGCAACATCTTCGCTTTAACGAGCGCGCTGGAAGCTAATAATATGCTTGTCGTCCACGCTGAAAACGGTCAGGAAGGCATAGACGTTTTGCAGTCAACGCCGGGCGTCGAAGCGGTCTTGATGGACATCATGATGCCGGGCATGGACGGCTACGAAACGACGCGCACGATTCGCTCGATCAACAAGTTCAAAAATCTTCCGATCATCGCATTGACGGCAAAAGCGATGAAGGCCGACCGCGAAAAGTGCATCGAAGCGGGCGCGTCGGATTACATCTCGAAGCCGCTCGACATAGATCAACTGCTATCACTTCTGCGCGTCTGGCTTTACAGGCAAGAGGAATCCGTATCGTGACTTTGGCTTTGCCCGCGCAGCACACGGCGGAAGCATTGGAGCTTGAGGACATCGAACTCCATCTGCTTCTCGAAGGCATTTATCGCCATTACGGACTCGATTTTCGTGACTACGCGGCGGCCTCGCTCAAGCGCCGCATACACGAAACGATGAACGTCGAAGGCACGCGCACCGTCTCCGCCTATCAAGACAAAGTGCTGCACGATTCGGCGTGCATGGACAGATTGATGCTCGCCTTGTCCATCAACGTCACGGCGATGTTCCGCGATCCGAGTTTCTATGCGACGTTTCGCCAAAAGGTCGTGCCGCTTCTGCGCACGTATCCGTTCGTCAGAATCTGGCACGCGGGCTGCGCGACAGGCGAGGAAGTTTACTCGCTGGCGATTCTCTTGCAGGAAGAAAATCTGTACGCGAAGTGCCGCATCTACGCGACGGACATGAACAAGGAGGTTTTGCGAAAGGCGCGCGAAGGAATTTTTCCTTTGAGCGCGATGCAGGAGTACACGAACAATTACATGCAGGCGGGCGGCAAGCGCTTTTTTTCCGATTACTATACGGCGCAATACGGCAGCGTGATTTTTCGCCCGTCGCTCATCGAAAACGTCGTCTTTTCCGAACACAACCTCGCAACCGATAGCTCTTTCAACGAATTTCAAGTCGTGCTCTGCCGCAACGTAATGATCTACTTCAACAAAACCTTGCAGGCGCGCGTGCATAATCTCATCTACGATAGCCTGAGCATGTTCGGCGTCTTCGGCATCGGCAACAAAGAATCACTCCGATTCACATCGCGCGAAAGTTTTTATGAAGAGTTGGACGATAAGGATAAGCTTTATCGCAAGGTCAGATGAACAGACCGGAAGCCGCCAGAATGGAGAATAATATAAAACGCATTGTTGTCGTCGGCACGTCTTTCGGAGGATTGACGGCGCTGCAAACTTTGCTGCCCGCGCTTCCGAAGAATTTCAGCGCGCCCGTCGTCATCGTGCAGCATCGCAGCCGTGAAGCTGGAAGCGGCCTCTGCGCGTTTCTAAATAAACATAGCTTGCTTCCGGTTCGTGAACCCGAAGATAAAGAAACGATTATGCCCTGTCACGTTTATCTCGCGCCGCGCGATTACCATCTGCTGATTGACGGCGAAAGTTTCGCGCTCTCGATTGAAGCGCCTGTCGAATATGCGCGCCCGTCCATTGATGTATTGTTCGAGTCGGCGGCGGACGCATACCTTGAAAAAGTTATCGGCGTGATTTTGACGGGCGCGAACGCGGACGGCGCGCGCGGCCTTGCGCGGATCAAGGAAAGCGGCGGCATGTGCATTGTCGAAGACCCTGCGACGGCTGAATCCAAACAGATGCCCGAAGCTGCGCTGACCGCAACCCAAGCCGATAAAATTTTGCCGCTCGCAAAAATCGCTCCTCTTTTAGTTGAGCTATGTCGTTCCCCCGCCGCAAGGAGAAAACATGCAAATTGAGGAACCGCAGAAGATCAACATTCTGATTGTGGACGACAATCCGACGAACCTTCTCGCGCTCGAAGCGATACTCGATGCGCCGGACAGAAATCTGGTGCGCGCCGCGTCCGGCACGGAAGCCCTTCGTCATCTTCTCGACACGGACTTTGCCGTTCTCCTGCTGGACGTTTACATGCCTGTGATGGACGGCCTCGAGACCGCCGAATTGATTCGCGGGCGTGAAAAATCGCGCGACATCCCAATCATTTTTCTCACGGCGGATTCCACCGGCGGCGCTCATATATCGAGAGGCTATTCGCTCGGCGCCGTCGATTACATACTCAAGCCGATTGAGCCGGACATCCTGCGCTCGAAAGTCGCCGTCTTCGTCGAACTCTTCAAAAAGACATGGCAGGTCAAGCAACAGGCCGCGCTGCTGCATGAAAAAAACATCGAGCTTGAAAACGCGAACTTACAGCGCCTGCAAATGCTCATCGAACTCGGACAGCAACTTGCCGCCGAACGCGATCCGGTGCGGCTGCTCGAAAAGTTTTGCCGCGCCGCCCGCGACATTATCGGCTCGGAGTGTGCGACTGTCGGCGTGCTCGGCGCAGACGGTCAGACGCTGGAACATTTTCTTAGCAGTAATTCGGCGAGCGATGACGTTGAAAATTCACATGCGTCGTGCGCCGGAATACCGCAGGCGCACGACGGAATCTTAGGCAGAATGTTGAAGGAGCGTAGCCCTTTGCGGGTGCGTGATGTCGGCACGAGCGCGGCAGCCGCAAATGATTTGCCCGCGCATAAATCGCCGAAGCATTCCTTCTTGGGCGCGCCCATTCTGTTGCCGTCGCAAACTTACGGCTGGCTCTATTTAAGCGATAAAGTCGGCGCGGATGAATTCAGCGAAGCAGACGAGCGGCTCGCCGTGACGCTCGCCTCGCAGGTTGCCGTCGCTTACGAAAACGCGAGCCTCTACGCTGAATCGCAGCGCCACACAGTAGCCTTGAGCCAAGAAGTCGCAGAGCGCAAGCAGGCCGAAGAAGAACGCGCGCGATTGCTTGTCCTCGAACAGGAAGCGCGCGCCGAAGCCGAAGCCGCCAATCGGACGAAGGACGAATTCTTAGCCACGCTCTCGCACGAACTGCGCACGCCTTTGACTTCCATCTTGGGCTGGATTCACCTTATTCGCGGCGGCAATCTCGATGCGTCTTCTTCCGCGCGCGCGCTTGAAACCATCGAACGCAACGCCAAATCGCAATCGCAATTAATTGACGATCTGCTCGACGTTTCGCGCATCATTACAGGCAAACTGCACATCAATATTCACTCGATTAATTTTGCCGCGATCATCGAAGCTGCCGTTGAATTAGTGCGCCCGTCCGCCGAAGCCCAAAACATTGTGCTTCACGCGGAGATTGAAGCGGCGGCGACGGATGTTTCCGGCGATCAGGTTCGCTTGCAGCAAGTAATCTGGAATCTGCTCGCCAACGCCGTCAAATTTACGCCCGCAGGAGGCCGCATCGAGGTGAGCCTCAAGCGCACGGATGCGAGCGTTGAGCTTAAGATAAAGGATTCCGGCATGGGCATCAGTTCCGATTTCCTGCCGCATATCTTCGACCGCTTTCGACAGGCCGACGGCACGACGACCAGAAGTCACGGCGGTCTAGGGCTTGGTCTCGCCATCGTGCGCCACCTCGTCGAACTGCATCACGGCACCGTCGAAGCGGCGAGCGACGGCGACGGGCAGGGCGCGGAATTTACGGTCACGCTTCCGCCTTCCGCCGTGCGCTTTAATCTAAACATGGCAGGCGACGACGGCGCGCTGCTTTCACAGGCTGCGGGGCGCGACAGCGATTCGCCGGATGCTTCAGCCGCTCTTTACGGCTTGCGTATTCTGGTGGTGGACGACGAGCCGGACGCGCGTGAAGTCGTCGCGGCGGTGCTCCGTCACTCCGGCGCGGAAGTGAAGTTGAGCGGCTCGGCAGCCGAAGCGTTCGACGAAATCAATTCTTGGCAGCCGGATTTGCTTGTCAGCGACATCGGAATGCCGGGCGAAGACGGCTATTCTTTAATCAAAAAAGTCCGCGCGCTCGACACCGCACAGCGCGACATCTCAGCCATTGCTCTCACGGCCTACGCGAGTCTCGAAGATCGAACGCGCGTCCACGATGCGGGCTTTCAAATGCACGTCGCCAAGCCCGTCGAACCGCTGCATCTTGTCGAAGCCATCGCAAGGCTCACCGGACGCAACGGAAAAATTTAGAACTCGATTCTGAAGCGCATATGGCGGGACTTATCTTTGATTGGAAGCGGGCGAGATGCCGAGAATTTTCGGCTCGTTCATAAATCGGACGAGCGCATCGGGATTGAGCTTGACGCGCACGAGCGTTGCTTCGGCTTGCTGTAGAGAGACGATCATCAGCTTGATGTTTTTGCCTTCGGCGGCGGCATAAACATACGTTTGTTCGTTGCGCTGTCTTGAATAAATGCGCGCCAGCGGTTGCCACTCTTTGCCGAGCGCGCCGCTCAGAATCGCGTTCAGTTCCGCACCGCCCGCGAGCGCAGTCGTTTCGTGCAAGTCTTCAAAAATCATTACCTTGAAACTTTTGACTCCAGCGGGACGCGCTAATTTGACGGCGAAATTGGCGAGGCCTTGAAAGGGAATGCGCCGCTCTCTGGCTTTATAGCGCGTTTTGAGATGCGCGGCGACGGCTGAAAATGCCCGGTCATTCGCGCGTGTTGCGGCGGCGGTGAATTCGAGCGTTGAAAGAAGAAGCGCGATAGCAAACGCATACGTGAGAAACTTGTTCCGGTAAGTCATTGTTTCTCATTCTCCTTCTTTTTATCAATTGCCGCATCGCGTTTTAAGACGATGCTCGGAATGCCGAAGTTGCCGCTTAGTTCGCTGAGCTTGTCCACGTCAATCGGGCCGACGATGTTGACGACCGTCAAGCGTTTCGGTTCGGCGGCGATCACCGCCAATCCTTTGATGATGCTATTGCCGTCGAGCATCATGTAGACATCCACATTTTGGCCGTCGCGCTTGCTGCGCACGTTGACCATCTTAGACCAGCCGGGCGCGTTCAGTTGCGCGCGAATCATCGTCACGTCCGCATCGGCATAACCGTTTGCCGCGTCGAACTCGAAGCTTTTCACATACACGCCCTTTAGCCCCGCGACCAATTCCTTGATACGCGCTTCATCGGGCTTTTTCGCCGAGAGAAATTTTGCGGCGAGTTGCAGCGTGCGTTCGTCAATCGTGACATCGACGACCTGCGACGCTCTTTGTTCGAGGCTGTCCAGATGATTGATTTGAAGGCGCGCGTCCTGCCCGTAAACGGCGGCGGCGGCGGTGAAGAAATAAAAGAGAATGGAGAAACAAAAAAGTTTCTGTGAATTTGCGTGAACTAATTTCATAAAAACTGCTCCGTTCGTACTTATTGATTTGCTATTCGTTAAGACGCAGGGACGTTGTCTTTGTTAGCTTGAATTTTCTTTTGCGCGAAATTCAGTTTTTCGCTGGCGATGAAAAGCGCCATTACGAGGCGTTCCTTCGCGCGCTCGCCTTCGACGATTAGCGCATCGCTGTCGCTGCCCGAACGCCGCGAGTTTGCAGTTCTATCCGGCGCAATCGTTGATCTGCGCTCGAAAGCGGCGCTGCTTTGTTTCTTATGTGAAGATGAAGCTGCAAAAGCCGGAGCGTGTTTTGGCGAATCGTTTGATGTTGGTGCGGCCTGTGGTGCTGAATAATCAGAGCGAACGTCAGGCGCATTGTCATGCGGCAAATGTTCGGGCGGCGAAATCGTTGTTGCTGCTAATTGTGTCTCAGATGTTTTAATCGATTGCGGCGCGCGCATTTTTATCCCTAAGCTTCCCGCGACGATTGCCAGCAGAACCGTCGCGGCTATCGCAAAGGCGGGCGCGAATCGTCGTCGTGCGCGGCTCGGTGCTGCGGTGAATTGTGTTGGGAGAGAAACCTCTGCGCGCGTTGCATCGCGCGTCGCTTCAAGCATTAGCAACTTACTCTTTTCCGAAGGCCGGTAACGCAGGCTTTCGAGGGCGCGTTCAAGGCGTTCGGTTTCCGCGTCGGGCGCGCCGGATTTGTCCCACAAATATTGGTCGCTCATTGCTCTTGTTTCTCCATGCCGAGTTTCTCCCGCAGCATCTTCACGCCGCGCGATAGATTGACGCGCACGGAAGCGTGCGTCAGCCCCGTGCGCGCGGCGATTTCCATTCCGGTCATGCCTTCGACAAAACGCAGCACCAGCGTTTCGCGGTAGGCGGACGGCAACGCGCGAATCGCCGCGAGCGCTTCCGACGCTTCCCCGTCAGGCTGAGTCATTCGCGCCGGAATGTCGTCCGTTAATTCTGTTGTGTGGTGCGCCCGTCTGTAAAAATCCGTCGCACGATTGCGCGCAATCATGGCGAGCCAGCCGCCGAACGCGTCGTCCTCGCGTAAGGTGTGCAAGCGCTTGAAGGCCTGCACGAAAACATCCTGAAGGATGTCGTCAACCTCGCTCCAAGGAAGGCGCGCGAGCAGCAGGCCATGCACCATCGGCGCGTAAAGATCATAAAGACTGCCGAACGCTTCCGCATTGCCCGCCCGCGCCGACGCGATCAACGAAGCTTCAACGCTCGCTTCCTGCGGCATCGGCGAGGCTTCGCACACAACATTTCTTTCGCCGCCCTCGACCAGCGACAGAAACAATGCTTCAGCCTCGCTCATCGCTGAACTCCGCAAGCGCGCAGGTGTTCGATCATCATGCCGGAAATCTTTTCGGGAAGTAAATTTGACTTACATACTAAAGACGCAACGCAGCGAAGGATTGTTAGCAAGAAAGAAAAACAGAAATCAGCCACAGAGACACAGAGACATAAGATAGGGTAATAAGAACTATTTGCTACTTATGTCTGTCTGTGTATAGCTGCTTAACTCTGTGTCTCTGTGTCTCTGTGGCAAAAAGTTCATGGAGTGAAATCGCGCACGCGTGCGACGGTTGCGGCGTCGAGTTTCTGAATGAGCGCGACGGTGAGATCGACTGTGCGATCAAAATCCACGCGATTCATAATGCCGTTGTGCGCGTGCGTGTAGCGAACCGGAACCATCAAACAAACGGTCGGGACGCCGCCGTTGCTTTTCTGAATCTCCGCCGAATCGTCGCCGTAGCCCTGCACAAATTCATACTGCAAGGGAATCGATGCGGCGTTCGCCGTCGCCTTCACGAGCGCGACGAATTTGTTGTTCGGCAATTCGCTGCTGTTGTAAAGAAAAAGCCCGGGGCCGCCGCCCAAGACTTCCTGCGATTCATCGGGACGCGTGCCGGGCGTGTCGCGCGTGACGCCGCCTTCAATCGCAATGCCGATGTCGGGCTTAATCGCGTCGCTCGCCGTGCGCGCGCCGCGCAAGCCGATTTCTTCCTGCACAGTCGCGGCGTAAAAGATTTGATTCGGATGCGGCGCGCGCGCGAGCCTTCGCATTACTTCGATGAGGACGGCGCAGCCGACGCGATCATCCCACGCTTTGCCAAGATAATTCTGCGTGCCGTTCATCACGGCAAACGGCGCGTCCGGCACGACGGGCGCGCCCGGCTCGATTCCCATTGCGCGCACTTCCGCAGCATTCTTTGCGCCGACATCGAGGAGAATCGAATCGCGCGAATAAACTCGTGTGCGTTCTTCCGCCGACACGAGATGCACATCGCGTATGCCTGTGACGGCGCGGACGACGCCTTTCGCGCCGATAATCGTCCAGCGTTGATCTATGAGCGCTTGATCGAGCCAGCCGCCGAGCATTTGCATACTCAAATAGCCGTCGGGAGTAATGCGCCGCACGACGCCGCCGAGTTCGTCCATGTGCGCGTCGAGCATAACGCGTGGCCCCGTCGTTCCCTGCACGGCGATGACCGAACCCATGCCGTCGAAGCTGATTCGATCCGTGAACGGCCTCATGCGCTCGACCATAATCTTGCGCACAGGTTCTTCAAACCCAGAGGGGCCGGGCGCGTCCGCGAGCGTTTGCAACAACCGCAGAACATCGTCGCCTTGCTGCTGTTGCGCGAACGCGCTGGTTGAATTAAGAATCGAAACGATGAGCGTGAGCGAGAAAATTAAAAGGCGTTTCATAAGACAGTCTCCCTTGTCGAAATGTTTCGCATGGCGCATGTCGACCATGAAAATAAATTGATTGCAACGGACTCGAACGAGCAGTGAAAGCGAGGATACCTTACGCGCTCTCGGTCTTGAAAACTTTTTGCGCTAATCCGCTCGCCAAAGTTTCGATAAGCGGTTCGCTAAAGCGTGTGCGGCTCTGTATAATTTCTTTCCTGAACATACGATCAAGCTCAAACGACGCACTACACCTTTTCCATTTTCAACGAGAGAGATTCGACATGAATAAAAGATTGAAGCGAACAGCCGCCGTCCTGCTGTCAATGATTATTTTCTGTGTTGCCCTTAACGCACAAACCACGCGCGGCTCTGACCAAACTTCGCTCGATAAGGCTATCGAATCTTTGATCGCCGTGCGTGGTTTCAGGCAAGTGATGATTTCGCCGGATGGCGCGCGCGTCGCGTGGGTCGAATCCTTGCTCGGCGCAGACAGCCAGCCGACGCCGAATTCAGCCATTTATGTCCGCGATCTCAAAAGCACGTCCGCCGCGCCGCATCGCATCGCCGCCGGAAAAGATACAGGCGCTCATGCTGAACACAGCGTCGCGTGGTCGCCGGATAGCCGTGCAATCGCCTTTCTTTCCGACGGCGAAAAGCCGGGACAAACGCAACTTTATCTTTCGGACGCGGGCGGCAAAGCGGCGCGAAAACTAACTGACCTCGCGGGATTTCTCGACACGCCGCGCTTTTCTCCCGACGGCAAATCAATCGCTTTTCTCTTCACGGAAAACGCCGTTCGCGCCGCCGGAGCAACACAGCCCGCCGCGCCGGATGCGGGCGTCGTCGAAGAAAAGTTTTTCGAGCAGCGCCTCGCCGTCGTTGATCTCGCTTCGGGCAACATGCGGCAACTCTCGCCCGCAGATTTATACGTCTATGAATACGATTGGTCGCCGGACGGGAAAAGTTTTGCGATGACGGCGGCGCACGGCAACGGCGACAACAATTGGTTCATCGCCGAACTCTACACGATGCCGCTTGCTTCGGGCGAAGTGAAATCAATTCTCAAGCCTTCGATGCAAATCGCCGAGCCGCATTTTTCACCTGATGGCAAGACAATCGCCTTCATCGGCGGATTGATGAGCGACGAAGGAGTGACGGGCGGCGACATCTACACGATTGCGGCTGCGGGCGGCGAAGCGCGCAATCGAACGCCGAACATGAAGGCTTCGGCAAGCTGGCTTCGCTGGCTGCCCGCGTCGAACGCGCTGCTTTTCACAGAGCACGTTGACGGAGCAAACGCGGTTGCGCGGCTCGATATTGCCAGCGGTGAAGTAACTACTTTGTGGACGGGCGCGGAAGCGATTTCGAGCGGCAACGGCGTGAGCCTTTCGCTTGCGCGCGACAACAAAACTTCCGCGATCATTCGCCACTCGTTCGCGCATCCGCCGGAAATATGGGCAGGGCAAACGGGCGCGTGGCGGCAACTCACAAACAACAATCAGAGCCTTCAACCGAGTTGGGGCGAAGCGCGAAGCGTTCACTGGACGAGCGATAAACAACGCGTGCAGGGATGGCTTTTGTACCCGCAAAACTTCGATCCGGCGAAGCGTTATCCGATGGTCGTCGTCGTGCATGGCGGCCCCGCGTCGCAGATGACGCCGCGCTGGGGCAGCGGCCTAGGGCTTCCTTTATCGCTTGCGGCTAATGGTTATTTTCTTTTCTTTCCAAACCCGCGCGGCAGTTACGGGCAGGGCGAACGATTCACGCGCGCCAACATCATGGACTTCGGGCATGGCGATCTGCGCGACATAAATATGGGCATTGACGAAGTGTTAAAAACAGTTCCCGTTGACCCGAATCGCATAGGCATTACGGGATGGAGCTATGGCGGATTTATGACGATGTGGACGGTCACGCAAACGACACGCTTTCGCGCGGCAGTCGCGGGCGCAGGCATCGCCAACTGGCAAAGCTATTACGGTCAAAACGGCATTGACCAGTGGATGATTCCATACTTCGGCGCAAGCGTTTACGATGATCCGGGAGTTTACGCGAAAAGCTCGCCGATCAACTTTATCAAGAAAACAAAAACGCCGACGCTCGTGATGGTCGGAGACCGCGATGCGGAGTGTCCCGCGCCGCAATCCTATGAATTCTGGCACGCGCTGAAAACCCTCGGCGTCGAAACGCAACTCGTCATTTACCCGAACGAAGGCCACGCCATCAGCCAGCCCGAACACCGCCGCGACATACTCCGTCGCGCCGCCCGCTGGTTCGACACGCATCTGAAATAACAATTCAATCCATTCTTACCGCCAAGTTTTCGCCTGCGGAAAGGCAAAGGCGGCGAGCGCAATCACGATGGCTGTAATCAACGCGCGCAGATGAATGCGGCGCGACACGGCGCGCAGTTGCAAGGCTAAACTCTCATCTTCAATTTTCTCTTCGCCCGCATCCATGTTGCGCGTCCCGCGCGCGGCCATGGCGATTCAAGTCTTTTCGCGCGCTTGTAGAAAACCTAAATTGGCGAGCCACACGGGAAAAAAGATAATAAGGCGAAGCAAGCGCGGCGCGTCCGTGACGATTAAAACAAAGGCGAGCGAGGCGGCAACGGCGAGCGCGACGTATCCCATGATGCGTCGCTTTTTTTGTTCGCGCTCTCCGATGTTGCCTGTGAAATCGTTTTGATTAGCGGTCATTTTGTGCGGATGGTGGCGAGCGGTTGCCCGGCTGTGACTTGTTGTCCGGCGCGCACGGCGATGACGCTTATGGTTCCGGCGACGGTGGCACGCGCGGCGATGATTTGTTCGCGCGTCGCAGTTGTCGAACTCTGCGCGCCGCTTGCGTTGTTCGCGTTGTTGGCTTGCGAAATTAGTGGCGCGACCGTGTTGTTCAATGTGCCTGACTGCGCGCGTTGCAGTTGCTCTTGCGCTCGCTGGTATTCGGCGCGCGCGGCGTCTAATTGCGGTTGCGGCGCAGCGCCGGAAGCAACGAGCGCGCTCATGCGTTCCGCTTCGATGGACGCTCGTTCGGCGGCGGCTCTGGCGGCGGTTATTTGCGTTTGCATGGCTTGCGCGGCGGAACGTGCCTGTGCCTGCGGATCGTTGTTCTGCGCTTGCGCGTTAGCGTTTGGAGTTTCCTGCCGCGCGGCGATTTCGGCGATTACCGCGCCGTCGCTGATTGTCGCGCCTTCACTCACAAGCACGCGCCGCACTTCGCCCGCTGCCGGAGCATTGACGATGACGAGATCCTGCGAGGCTGCGTCCGGCGAATTGGTGTTTGATGAACGACACGCCGCGCACTCAAACAGCGTCCACAGTAGCAGCGCGCAAGGCAACACAGCGCGGCGTGATTTTTGAGATGCAATGCCTGACATTATCTATAATCAACCGAAGATTATTGTTGCTGCTCGCTCGATGAGCTTGCCGCTTCGATGGATGATGCTGCCGTTGACGTTTCATGCGCGCCTGCGTTTCCTGCGACGATGTTTGTCGTGCTTGTATTGATCGGCGCAGCGGTTTGCACGAGTTGGCGCGAAGGTGTGTCCGTGCGGATGGCGACGTGATTGGTTTCGAGCGTGCTGCCTGTGGCGCGCTGAAAATTCGAGATTGCTTTGTTGAGATCGGTTTGCGCTTGCAGTTCGCGCCCTCGCGCGCCGAGAAGTTCGGTCTGGCGTTGCAGCACAAGGTACACAGTCGTTGTGCCTGCGCGGAACATGCGTTGTTCGCTGGCGTACTGTTGCTCTGCGGAGGAACGCGCGGCGGCTGATGAGGCGAGACGCGCTTCGGAGGAACGCACGGCTTGCAGAGAATTGCGCACGTCCGCTTCGATCAATTGCTCTTGCTGCGCTTTTTGATTGCCGAGGCGGCGGCCTTGCGCGAGCGAGCGCCCTAAGTTTGCCGCCGCCGCGCGATTGCGAAGCGGCAAAGAGATACGCACGCCGACTCTCGCCGTCGGAAAGTTTTGTTCAAGAATATTTGTGAGCGATTGCGCGTAGCCGCCGACGAGATTCGGCGAGACGGTCGTGGTCGCGGTTGAATTTGAAGCGGGCAAAGGTTGAAGACCCGCGAGCGTGGAGAGATCGTTGATGCGCTGCAAGACTTGCGGGCTTGTGCCGCGCGATGATGTTTGGCTTGGTGGAACGAGCGTGCCTGCAAGCCCCGCCGAAGTGTATGTGCCGACGAGATCGAATTGCGGTTTGGTTTGTTCGCGGAAAAAGCGTTCGTCGATTCGATTGATTTCGGCGCTGGTATTAAGCTCCGCAAGCTCCGGGCGATTCAAGAGCGCGGACTTAACGGCTTCGCCAAGCGGCACGCGCGGCGCTTCGAGGCTGACGGGCGTGATGGGCGTAATCGCCTGCGACCAGAGCGCGGCGGTGCGATCCGGCAGTAGAAGAGTCTTCAAAGAGTTTTCGGCGCGCGTGACGGCTTCCTGCGCCGTGTAAACGCTTTGCTCGAAAGTCGTGATCTGCGTGCCTGCGGCGACGATGTCGATGGGCGCGAGGACGCCTTGCGCGACGAGCCGCCCGTTGCTTTCAAGCTGCGCGCGCGCTTGTTTGACGGCGTCGATTTGCACTTGCACGTTGCGAAGCGCGAAGACCAAATCCCAGTAGGATTGCTCGACCTGCGCGATGACATCGATGGCGCGCTGGCGAAACTGCGCATCTGTCAGCGAAAGGTTTTTCTTGGCGATTTCAATATTGCGGCGATTGTTGTCGAAGCGGCGTCCGCGCAAAATCGGCTGCGTGTAAGTTAAGGTGAACGCCGTCGGGAATTGCGGATTGAGCGTGACGAATTGGTTGTTGGTCGTCAGGCGCGTCGAAGAAAAATCCGCTTGATACGAGCCGCCCGCGAAGGGCGAAAAGCCGCCGAAGCGCACATCGCCGGTGGCGTCCGTTTGCGTGACGGAGCCGTTCGAGCCGCCGCCGATGGTGGAACTCGTCGGCGTCGTGCGCCGCTCGAAATAATTTTCGGATGAAAGAATCGGATCGTAAACGCTGCGCGCCGTCGTTAAATTAAATTCGGCGAGCTGAACATCGATGCGCGATGCGTCTATGTCGTTGTTGTTTTGGAGTGCGAGCGCAATCGCTTCACCCAGCGTAAGCGGTGTTTGATTTTGCGCGTCCACGCCGACGCGTTCGGCGGAGGGCAGCGGGCGCAATGGCGCTCTGTAATCGGGAGCAATGGGCGGCGGGTCTTGCGGCAGCACGGCGGGCGCGACGCCGGATGATGTTGATGCGCCGACGTTTTGTCCGGGCGCAAGCGTTGTCACGCCTGTTTGTGTTCCCGCGTTGTTAGTGGTCGGCGCGCCGTTAGCATTAGTGCCTTGCGGGGCAAGGGTTCCGGCGGGCGTCGAGGTCGTCGGCAAGCCGCCGGGCGTGTTTGTTTGCGTGGTCGTTTGCGCGGGCGCTTGGCTTTGCGGCGAAACGGGGCGCGGCGATCCCGTGTCGGGCGTGGTTTGCTGGCGCTGTTGATCGACGCCCGTTTGCGGTTGCGTGCTTTGCTGTGCTTCGTTGCCGGGACGAATGGGCGCAGTTGCCGAGTTGGGCGGAAGTTGCGCGGGCGAAGTGGGCAGTGAGCCGGGTTGCTGCGTGGTGGATGACGCGGGCGTTTGCGTTGACGTGGAACCGTTTCCTTGCGCGGCGATGATGCGCGCGTGCGTCGCCGTCAAAATTATCGCTGCCAGAACGAGCGCGACAGCATTAGCAGCAACGATTCTGTTTCCATTTGAAGGAAGGCTGCGGCGCATTGCACGTCGCACGTCGTTAATCACCTGAAGCTTGATCCGCATACTTGTCCTTTTTAGATTTGCGAGAGCGTGCGCTTGTAATCGTCGCCCAACCTTGATTGAAGCCGCGTCGCGCTCTGTTCTTCACCGTCGAAGTGCTTCGGCTGATGTGTGACCACACGCGGGATTCGCGCATGTCTTCAAAAAGAGAATAAAAAACAGGCACGGCCAGAAGCGTGAGAAGCAAACACAAACTTTGCCCGCCGACGACGAGCACGCCGATGGAGCGATTCGTTGCAGCCCCCGCGCCGCGTCCGACGATGAGCGGAATCATGCCCGCCACCAAAGCAATCGTCGTCATCAAAATCGGGCGCAAGCGATCACGGTTCGCTTGGATAATCGCGTCGTAGCGTTCGAGACCATGCGCGCGCAATGTGTTCGTATGGTCGATCTGCAAAATCGCGTTCTTCTTCACGATACCGAAAAGCACCAGAATGCCGAGCGCGGAAAATATATTGAGTTTTTGCCCGGCGATGAAGGTCGAAAGCAACGCGAAGGGAATCGAGAGCGGCAGAGTTAAAAGAATCGTGATCGGGTGAATGAACGATTCAAACTGCGCCGCCAGCACGAGGTACATAAAAATAAATGACAACAGAAAAGCGAGGCCGAAGTAATAGTTGGCGCGCCCTAATTCCTTCGATTGTCCCGTCACGCCCGTCGTATAGCCTTGCTCCATGTTGAGCTTTGTGGCAGCTGTTTGAATCGCGCGCAAGGCTTCGGTTTCGGAACCCTTCTGCGAGACGCTCGCTTGAATCGTGACTTGCCTTTGACGATTAAGATGGTCAATCGAACTCGGACTCGTGCTCTGCTCAAAGTGGACGAGTTTTTCCATGCCGACCACGCCGCCCTTCGATGATGTGACAGTGAGGCGATTCAGATTTTCGAGGTTGTTGCGATATTTATCTTCGGCGCGCAGAACGACGTCGTATTGATCCGTGCCGTCGCTGTATGTCGTGACCTTCTGCCCTGCGACGAGAGTCGTGAGCGCCTGCGCGACATCGCCCGCGCGCACTCCCAAATCCGCCGCGCGTTTGCGGTCAATGGTAACGCGCGTTTCCGGGTTGCCGAGCACAAGCGAGCGATCCGCGTCCTGTATGTTCGGGTCTTGTTTGATTTTGGCGATTAGTCGCTGCGAATAATTATCGAGCTTTTGCAGATCGGGGCCTGTGATGTAAAAGGCCAGAGAACTCGAACGCCCGCCGCCGATAGCGCCTGAAATAGACGAAGTAGCCGCCGCGCCGATGACCAATTCCTTCGGATATTTTTTACCTATCTGGCGCGTGCGCTGCACGATTTCGCTTTGCGAGAGCGCGCGTTCCTGCGGCGGTTTCAAGCGCACTGTGATTTGCCCGCTGTTTGGCGAAGCTTGCCCGCCGAAGCCAGCGATGGCGAGCGTCGCTTCGACGCCGGGAATTTGCTCGCGTATGTCGCGCGCCAGATGATCGAGTATGGACTGCGTCGCGGGAAGGCTCGTGCCTTGCGGCGCGCGTAAAGTAACCTGATAAACGGATTCGTCTTCTTCGGGCAGAAGGTTGATGCCCGCGAGTTTGTAGAGCGGCACAATCGAGGCGATAACGATGGCGCTGATGACTACGATCACCCAGCGGTGCGCCATAGACAATTCGAGCAGCCATTTATATGTGCGGTCAACGGGACGATACCAGCCGGATTCCTTCGATGAATGCCCGTGCGCTTTCTGCTCTGCGATTTTTTGCGGCGGAGCGTCATCTTGATTCGCTTCGATCTCGCTTGCCGAAACCGCCGCTTCGCCCGCAGGCAAAGGCTCGTCGCTTTTAACTTTGATCCAGCGCGCCGCAAGCATCGGCGTTAGCGTGAATGAAACGAGTAGCGACACGGCAATCGCCGCCGAAGCCGTCAAGCCGAACGAAGACATAAAGCGCCCGACGATGCCGCCCATGAATCCGACGGGCAAGAATACCGCGAGCAAGGAAAGCGTCGTCGCCATCACCGCGAGACCGATTTCGCGCGTGCCTTCGATTGCCGCTTGAAACGGCGGAACGCCTTTTTCTTCGACGAAGCGATAAATGTTTTCCAAGACCACAATCGCGTCGTCGATCACGATACCGACCATCAAGGTCAAAGCGAGCATCGTCATTTGATTGAGCGTGTAATTGAAGGCTGCGAGAAAGGCGAAGGCGGCGATGATTGAAGTCGGAATCGCAATCGCCGCGATAATCGTCGAGCGAAAATTCCACAAAAACAAAAAGACTACGAGCGAGGCGAGCAGCCCGCCGAAAATCAAATGCTCCTCAATCGCGTGCAAAGAATTTTCGATGAACTCGGACTGGTCGCGTATCACGACGAACTTCAAATTTTGCGGCAAAACGGGAATAATCGCCGCCATGCGCTGCTTGACGGCGTTGATGACGTCGATGGTGTTCGCGCCCGATTGCTTGCGAATCGCCAACGTCACAGCCGCGCCGCCGTTCAAACTCGAAATCGAGCCGGGATCGACGCCGCCGTCTTCGATGCGCCCCAGATCGCCCAAGCGAATCGCGTAATTGTTTTTCGTGGCGATGATAATGTCTTTGAAGTCTTCGACGCGCGCGACGCGGCTCATCGTTCTGAGCGTGATTGTCTTGGAGCCTTCGTTGACGCGCCCGCCGGGTAGCTCTAGGTTTTGCGCGCGAAGTGCGGCGGAGACATCCGTGATCGAAATGTTGTAGGCGCGCAGGCGATCCGGGTCGATGTTGACGTTTATCTGGCGCAATCGCGCGCCGTAAATAAAAATGTCGCCGACGCCGTTTGCGGATTCCAAGCGCTGCTTGATTTGCTTGTCTGCCAACTCCGTTAATTGCAGCACGGAATAAGGCCCCGTCATTGAATAGAGAATGATCGGCGACGAATCAGGGTCTGCCTTTTGGATCACAGGCGGGTCGGCGGTCGCGGGCAAACGATTAGCGACGGTATTGATTTTGTCGCGGACTTCCTGCGTTGCTACGTCTGGGTCTTTCGAGAGAGCGAAACTAATGGTTATCTGCGAGCGTCCGGTGCTCGAACTCGAACGCAATTCGTCGATGCCCGTCACCGTGTTGACAGCGCCTTCGAGTATGTCCGTGACTTCGGTTTCCATTTCCTGCGGCGCAGCGCCCGCGTTGGTTGTCGAGACGGAAACCGTCGGGATGTCGATTTTCGGAAAGCGGTCAACGCCGAGCGTGAAAAAGGAAAAGCCGCCGACGACAGTCAGCGCGAGAATAATAACCGTCGCAAAGACGGGTCGCCGCACGCATATTTCGGCAAGTTTTTGCATCGCTTTTTATCGTCGGCTCCGACCTTCGTTCGCTACTTGTCGAGCAAGGAACCCGCGCGCTCCAAGACCTTTTGCATTTCTTCTATTGTCCAAGGCTTCGGCACGAAGGAATGAATGATGCCGGTGATTACCTCGCCGAATACTTCTCCGACTGTGACGTGGCCTGTCAAAAGGATGCGCACGCTTTGCGGGCAGACTTCGGAAGCTTCGCGCAGAAACTCCGTGCCTTCTATTTCAGGCATGTTTTGGTCGCTGATAATAATGTCCGTCGTGCATTGTGAAAGCTGCCGCCGCGCTTCGACGAGCGATGTCGTGGTACGGACTTCGTATTGGTCAGCGAACATCGCCCGAAATATTTCCAAGAGGGTTTCTTCGTCGTCGAAATATAAAATAGATGTCTTCATAAGCATGAGGGATAACCTGCTAGGGTGAGGGCGAAAATAAACTTCAAAGGCGAACAGGAATTGTACGCCAGCGATGCTTGTCTGCCTAACACCATAACTCAGCTTATGAATAGCCGGGTGAAATCGAAGGGGATAAACGCCATGCCGCCGTATTGCGAGAATGCGCCGGTGGCTTTATTCGACGCGCACTTTCGCGCCTTCGTAAAGCTGCTCCAAGTTGTTGGTCGCAATCGTTTCATCTGCCTTCACGCCGGTAATGATTTGCGTCATGTTGTTTTCGTCTTCGCCCGTTTGCACGACGCGTAGGTGCGCGGCGTTGTCTTGGATAACGAAGACGCGAAACGAATTCGTGTTCGGATCGGCGAGCACTGCTTCCTTCGGAACGAAGACGCTTTGGCCGCCGCCGGGCTGCGTGATGCGCGCCGTTACGAACATGCCGGAGCGAAGTTGATTATCGGAATTGTCGATTGCCGCTTCGACTGTGACGGCGCGCGAGGCGGGATCAATCGCAGGATTGATCGCCGTGACGCGCCCGCCGAATTTTCTGTCCGGGTAAGCATCCACGCTCACGGAAACGCTCATGCCGGGATGCACATGCGGCGCGTCCAATTCCGGGACTTGCAATTGCAGCTTGATCGGATTCGTCAAAAGCACCGTTGCGATGACGGACGCGGGCGTGACGTATTCGCCGACGGCGACGGGACGATTGCTCACGTAACCGCTGTAAGGCGCATGAACAACGGCGTCTGTGACGGCCTTTTGCGCGATGGCGATTTGCGCGCGCGCCGCCTCGACACCGGCCTGCGCCGTTTGGATTGCGCTGTTGCTTTGCCGCGTCGTATTAATGGTTGATTCGAGTTGCTGGCGCGCGGTATTGACGGCGGCGCGCGCCGTTTCCGCCTGCGTGCGGTATTGATCGTAAACGCTGCGCGCCACGTCGCCGGATTCGACGAGTTCGGCATAGCGGCGTGTATTTGTTTCGGCGAGCCGCAAACTCGCCTGCGCCGATTCGAGCGCGGAAGCAGAGGCGCGCACTTCCGGGACGGCGCTCGCGTCGAAGCGTTGATTATTGCTTAAACCTAGCCGTGCTTCGGCTTGACGAACGCCCGCCAATGCTTGCTGCACGCCTGCTTGCGCCTGCTGTAAACGAAGCCGCGCGTCGCGGTCATTGAGGCGCGCGATGACTTCGCCTTGCCGGACAAATGCGCCGACGTTGACGGGCGTCGCTATGACTTGCCCTGAAGCTTGCGGCGCGACATCGGATGTTTCGTTGGCGACGAGGCTGCCCGTCGCTTCGATAAAAGCAGGCACGCTGCGCGCGGCAGCCGTCGCCGTCTTGATTGTCACGACGGACGCTCCGCCGCTTCCGCCCGCATTTGCTTTATCCGTTTTTTCTTTGGCCTGCGAACTCGATGAGGAACGCCCGCAGCCCGCCGACAGCAACGACGCGAGCGCGCAACAAAGCGCTGCCGCGACACGGATTTTATTAACGCGTAAGAAAGTCTGCATACTTTAGTGCAACGGTCTGCGCACCGTTTATAAGAGCTTCGTTAAATTAATCAGTAATCCGGCTCTGATGACTATGTTCTGTTGACATAAGTTGCCACTAGGCTTTAGCTAATGGCAATTGGAGATTCACCAATCGTCAAATAGAACCTTCACCCGCCAGCTACAAAACCATCGAGGCTTATGACGGCGGTGTTTGGCTTAGTTGGTCGCGCGCGCCCGATTCGCCCGATAGCCTTGCGCAGTTGGCGCAGCAATAAAACGAGCCGATTTTCTCGATGCCGTGACCGATGATTTTGCAGCCGCAATGATCGCAAACGGGCGCGAGTTTATGAATCGCGCACTCGAAACAATCGAAGACGTGTCGGTTGCCCGCCGTCACTACTTCAAACGCCAGATAATAATCGTTGCCGCATACTTCACACTGCGCCATTCCGGTTTGCTCCTCTTTTGCACTTGAAAAATTGTGTTGCCTGAATTTGTCAAAGCAATTGTTCACTAAAACAAGCGGCGCGTAAAGAGACGAAGCCTGCCAAGAAAATCAATGTTAAAGATACAGACGCAAACTTTGCCCGCGTAGTCGCCTTAACTTTTGCGCCGCGCAACGAACGTAATCATTGACACGGCGCAATGAACGAATCCAAACTGCGTGTGGCGGCTCGATCGGTGCGCCGCCTCACGAGTTACAATCTGCCTCTCGATTGGAGTTCGCCAGATGACTTTGAAACAAAAAATCCGTTGCTACATGCTTTTGCTTTTAATCTGTTCTGCTGCGGCGTTTGTTGCCAGTGCGCAAACACCAGCGACAGCGACGGACGCGACAACGACCACCACCACCACAGGCCAGCCGCAGAAAACGAGCGAGCAGCAGGCGCTTGAGAGAAAGGCGCTCGCGTTGCTTGATGAACTCGCGGGCGGCGCGGATACTTTACGGCTGCCGGAAAACCGCGCGTTGGTGCGCGCCAGCATCGCCGATATTCTCTGGACGCACGACGAAAAACGCGCCCGCGCACTTTTCAAAGACGCGATATTCGGCATCTCTGAAACGACGCCCGCCGCCGCAGACGATGCGGACGAATCTTTTGAGATGGGCTTCGGCATGATGGCAAAGCAAATGAAGATGCAGTTGCGCAGCGAAGTCTTACAGATGATCGCGTCGCACGACGCGCGGCTCGCTCTCGAATACTTGCGCGCGACGCGCCCGCCCGCTTCATCTGCGGCAACGCTCGCCAGCAAGCGCTACGGTTTGCCGGACACCGAATCGCAAACCGAATTATCGCTTGCCGAGCAAATGGCGACGAGCGAGCCGAAGCAGGCGCTGGAAGTCGCGGAAGAAAGCCTCTCTCGCGGTATTTCGCCGCAACTGCCCGACATCGTTTTGAAGCTGGAGAAAAAAGACCACGAAGCGGCAGCTAAGCTCGCCACAGACATCGTTAAAAAACTGCGCACGGAAAATCTCACGTCGGATAATGAATCGGCGGTCGTTGCAGTCGGCCTGCTGCAAATGAAAAACGGTAGCGGCAAAGACGCCGCGCCGATTTTGAACAAACAGGCTATGCAGGATTTAGCAAACATGCTCGCCACTGCTGCCTTGAGCTTGCCGTCCGGTAAATCTTATTACCTGAATCAATTCGAGTCTGCGCTGCCGGACATCGAAAAGTACGCGCCCGCCCGCGCCGCCGAAGTCCGCCGCAAAATCGCCGCCTTCAAAAAAAGAAACGAAGCAGCGGCAGCGACGGCGGACTATGATGGCGACAGCGGCGGTGATGATATGGGTATACAAGCCGATTATCAGAAGGCGCTCGAAAAGGGAACTGCCGATGACATTATTGCGCTATCAGCGAAAGCCTCGCCGGAGATGCGCAATATGATGATTCAACAGGCCGCTTCTAAAACTTTAACGGAAGGCAACGCAGACCGCGCGCGCTCGATCATCAACGAGAAAATTACTGATCCAGCCGAACGCAAACAAATGCTCGCGGAGCTTGATCGGCAGGCTCTCGCAAGCGCCGTCGAAAAAGGCAAAATCGAAGATGCGAGACAATCTCTGACGCGCGTTCGCTCAAACGATGCGCGAGCGGCGGCGCTTGCCGCGCTCGCCATCAACGCGAAGGAAAAGGGACAGCAGAAACTCGCGCAGCAACTGTTGGACGAATCGCGCGGCGCGATTAACCCGCGCCCGCGAAATCTTGCGCAACTCGCCGCGCAGTTTCAAGTTGCGCTTGCCGCCGCGCTCGTCGATCCGGCGCATAGCTTTGTCGTTGTCGAGCCGATGGTCGATCAACTCAACGAACTCGTGAACGCGGCGACGGTGCTCGGCGGCTTCATCGCGCCGGAGTTTATACGCGATGATGAAGCGATGATGAGCTTTGCATCCAAACCGATTGCGTTGCTTTCCGCGCAGTACAACAAAGAATTATCCGCGCTCCTCAGCACGGATTTCGAGCGCACGAAAGCCGTCGCAGACCGCTTTCAACGCAACGAGCTGCGCATTCTCGCCCGCCTGCTAATCGCACGTAATGTGCTCGCGCCGCCTGCCGCTACGGAAGAAGATAAAACCACCGCAACGGACACGCACATTGTCGTCGGCCCTTAAAAATGTGCGGGAAGTATAAGCGAAGTGTCGCGCTCGATTTCGTTGCTTTGCAAATGAAACGCGAATCGAGTCGGCTGCTCGGTTTACGAACCCACAAGTTCTTGAAGTGTCTTGATGCGCAAGCCATCGGCTTCAGTTTGCAGATCGAACGGATCGTAAAGAACAGCGCGGAGTCCTGCCGCGCGCGCGCCTAAGAAGTCCTGCGTATAAGAATCGCCGACGTAGACGGCTTGCTGCGGCTCAATGTTTAATTGACGGACTGTGTCGAGAAAAATGCGTGCGTCCGGTTTGGCATATTCGACAAGGTGCGAATCAATGCATAAATCAAAGAAATGAAAAATGTCGAGCGCACGCAAAAGCTCTGCGACGCGCCCGTCTTCGGAATTTGAAATAACACCGAGCCGCAATCCGCGCCGCTTCATTTTTTCGAGAACGGGCACCGCCTCTTCGTTAATCGTCGCCCACAAATGGCGTTCGCGGTGAAGTTCATCGAGCGCATCGGAAAGCCGCGCGAGTTGCGTTTCGTTTAGTCCTTGCTCAACATAAACGCGTCGAAAGTGCCAGTTGGCGGCAATGCCTTTCTGCGCGAGCGTGCGCAGGAAACCAGCGTCCGCATCGGCCTCACGCAAAACCTTGCAGATGCTGCGCTGCAAGCTCGTTTCATCCGGGCAGAGCGCAAAATGCTTTTCCGTCTGCGCTGTGATTCGCTGCCAATCAGGACGTGTCAGAGTATTGCCCACATCGAAAATCACGGCGCGGATGTTCTTCAACAATTTGCTCATCCCTCCAGAATACAAAAAAAGGGAGGCGCTGAACTTGCTCCTGTTCAGCGCCTCTATTGTTGCTCACCAACTCACTTCACGAAAGGAATGTTGCCTGCCTTGTAGAAGCATAATAGCCAGTCTTGCGCGGCCAGCGGTTGCAGTTTTATTGCAACAATCTTATGACATCGTTGCATAAGTTTCCAACATTAGCGCTTCGGAAATCGCTCTGTTTATCCGCGCGTATTATTCTAGGCTCTAGAGTAGCAAAGCACATGAATGAAAGTGCTAAGCTACTGAAATGGAACAACTAAACCGTTATTATCGGTGTTCCAAAATTAGTGAACGTAAATTCGCCAAGTCGTGCGCTGTTTCGCCCTTGATCTGACGGCTAGTACGACAACGGAATTTACCGGCCTGACACGCAAGAGCGTGACCGTAATCTTTCTCAAAACCAGAGAGCGCATCAGCGAAGAGTGCGAGCGTGCATCACCCTTCTCAGCGTGCGAAGTCGAAGTTGATGAATCTTACTTCGGCGCTCGACGAGTGCGCGGCAAGCGCGGTCGCGGAGCTTCGGGCAAGACCATTGTCTTCGGCATCTTCAAAAGAAACGGCTGCGTCTACACGGAGATCGTGCCGGACGGCAAAAAGCGTACTCTGCAAGCCATTATGCGCGGTCGCATCGCCCTTGACGCTGTCATCAACAGCGACGGTTGGCGCGGCTATGACGGGCTGGTTGATGTCGGCTGCTCGAAGCACTTCAGAGTTAATCACGGACAAAGCGAGTTCGTGCGCGGCACACATCATGTCAATGGCATTGAGAGCTTCTGGAGCTTCGCCAAGCGGCGTCTCCAGAAGTTCAACGGCATCGCGGCAACCACCTTCAACTTGCACTTGAAAGAGTGCGAGTATAGGTTCAATCACAGGCATAAAAACCTGTACTGTGAGCTACTCAAGTTACTTGAAAAGAACTCGCTCTAGACCAGCTTTGCTACTCTAGAGCCTAGACATCTATCGCATGTTTAAGCACGGTGTTTTATATAACTACGCGATAGAGAGTGTAATGCAACCCCTGAAACGAACGTAATCAGTTAAGCACTGTGGTGGAGGCGTCTACCTTCTCTAGCCTACCTCAGTTCCTTTCGGAAGAAGGCACTCACTTTTTTAGCGAAGGATAAGCGAAGTATCATTGTAAGAAAGAAAACGTGCAGGAGTACCTGAAAGATAATTGCGCCACCTAACTCCGCAGAATTTAGGTGTTCGTAATATCCGTACCGACCTAATGGGCCGAGCAACTCCTTTAAGATAACTAAGCTCCATGCGATTACTACCAACAATAAACTAAGCCACTTGCCATACACTTTTCTTTTTACCAACCCGTAGAAGGCAATCAGAACCAGAAGCGCCATGCCGGGAGTAATTAAATAACTAATAACAATGTGGCTTATAGAAAATTCTTCTCCGGGATTAATTAGTAAGCTCAATAGGCTACTCAGAAAGTGTAAAAGGAATATCAAAGCGAGAAGGATAAGGAATATCTGTGTGAGCCACACAGTTGGCGGACGTTTGATTCTGGTATTCATATAAAAGTTTCGATATACGAAGCAGCCCGGCGCTCGAACCGATGAGCCATCAACATGAAGTTGGAGAGGCAGACTCACAATGAGTCTCCCTTATACGAGTTGTTAGACAGCGAATCAAGTCATCGCGCCAGCAGGAGTGGTAGCACGTTATTCGTGGCTAAGTCATTCCTTAGTTGATCGTATGGGACAAGAATCTGTGGTTGCCCCATTGAGTGCGGCCCGACCTGATAGTCATCGAATGAAATCAATATCCCATCGCGGGCGATGTTCCAATGCTGATAATTCTCGGCTTTTGGCGCAGTGCCTTCTGCTATCCAATTCTCCGGGTTGTACTGCCCGCTGCCTTTCCGCAACCTAGCGAAGCAGTAGCTCGAGATCGTTTGCAGATAATTCGCCTGTGGTTTGAAGACTTCTTTGAGATCAATGCGCCTGCCCAACTTGAGATCGTAGTTCAATGAGATGGGGTAATCTATCGGATGCATCTGCCCCAACTGCATCAACGTTTCAATGAGCTTGAGGCTCACCAACTCTGTGGAGGAAAAGACCGGCTCAAAAGCGATGTCCAACTCCTCTTCCATGTCATGTGCCGGTCGCCCATATTTTCTGAGCCGTCGGGCTTCGGCTCTCCTGAATCCGGCGGCATCCTTTCGCACAAATTCTTTCACCCAGCGGTTAAAGTTTGCCGCACCGTTCAGTGAGGCTCCCAACTGTGGATAGGTAATGTCGATTTTGTAGATGCCCTTCCGCTGTTCGGTGAATTTGCGCGACTCGAAGGACAATTTATTTTCACGAACGTAAGAAGATTTATCATCTACCCGCTCCGGCCTCGATTCTTTTTTAGAGGACTTCGCTTGACGACTCTCGCCCGTAGGAGTTTCGTGCGGCGCTTCCATCAACGACTGTTTGTGCTGCTTGGCAAAGCACACGGACACAGCAGGCACTCCGACAATGAAAGCCGTAGAAAAAGTTAAGATGAGTATGTAACGCTTCTTCATATTGTGATCCCCGAGCCGTCTAACGCCGCTTCATCTGCGCCCGTGCCTCTCAAAGGTGGCGCGTAATTTGATCGACGCTGGGTGCTATAAATGTCATGCGCCTCGCCAAACAACACATGTTGCTTTATATATTCTTGCTAATCGCAAGGTAGTTCTTTGTAATTCGGTATAAAAAAAAGAAGGCTAGCCATGAGAACGCGACCATCATCCAAAAAAAGCCGAAGTCAGAAGGCCCGCGACGAATAATGCATGAATAAGCAACCCCGATGCTCATCAGCAGCAACGGCAGGAAAATAATCCATACTCCCAGAAGCACTATCGGCTTGGGTCGCCCTTCGAGCGTTTTGCGGAAGAAGAAACCTTCGGTCTGAATCCTCTGGAGCGGGTCGATGGCCGCCACCGCGCCAATTGGTGAACCGCAGTTATGGCAGAATGCGTCGAACTGCTTGTTTTGCGCCAGGCATGAAACGCAAGTGATCTTTTCAGTGGCCTTGTTTGTTCTTCTCACCAGCGACTCCTTTCAATGCCTGATCGGGCAAGCGTCTAACGCTTGAGCCGTGAGCAATCAACATAAAGTTTAAGAGGCAGTCTCATTGTGCGTCCGGCTCAATAAGTTGTCAGACAGCCGCGACGACACTCACCAGCCACGCTCTGCCAATTCGTACAGGACAATCGGGACCAGCGCCCCGAGTCCTCCACAAAGCCCGAAGTACACAAGGTTAAAGATATTATCCGCCATGTGTTTAGGGTAGTAGCGCAGTGTGTACGTCGGCTCTCGCTTGTAACGCATGACGAAGATTTTGCGACAGAGCCGATAGTAACCAAGCGATATTAAGGGCATAAGCAGAGCACCGTTACTCAAATCAGTTCCTACGCTGTTAAAATGAAGCGCTAGACCTATCAAAAACAACACGGTTGAGATTCCCAGAAGAACCCTGAAGCTTTCCCTACCAGTGAGCAGTTCCCTTTTGAATATAGAGATGAAAATTACAAGCGCGCCGATGAAAAAATAAATGAGATACATGTTAAATGCCTCTCCCTTCAAATCAGTTCTTCAAGTGCTGCTGTCTAGCGCACAGGTTAAGCTGCGCGCGTGAACTGATGATGATAAAAAGCCTGATAAGCGCGCGTCCGCTTGGATTCGTTGTCAGATTTTGCGCTCACCTTAAGTTGCACATTCCAATTTTAATTCAAACTCTTCGTGTCTTACGGACAAGCAACAACTCGTTAGGATTTCTCATACGCTAGTGCTTCGTCCTTATACGCTCCAGATAACTGTTCACGCGTTGAGCGACTGTGTTCTGGGGATTCCATGTATAGCCTGTCAAAGGGAATTCTTTCGCCGGAATAAAGGCACCATACGAAACGCTCTCCCTCAAAGTGCCTAAGACTACTAATCTCAACCGTTTTCTTTTCGATCTCGACGGACACAATCCCATGCAACGGCAACTCGCTGCGATAGCCGTCTGATCCAAAGAAGGATGGTCGTTTAACACGCACTAAATCCGAAGCCTCATCTAGGTGAATAACGATGGGACGAGAGCCAATTAGACAAAGGGCAGTAACCGTAAGGGAAATTACGGCAGCCATGATGCGGCCCGGAAAGCCCGGGCTGAGGAGTACCACTATGCTGACTATGAGGTAGAAAAACCCGATGAACCTCAACGCTTTAGATTGGTACTTCACTTTCATCCTCTGATTTCACTTTCACTACAAGCTCGCGTTTTATTCCTCTATTTACTAACGCGGAAAGCAACGGCCAAAGGGTTCACGCGACGAAAGTTTTTATTTACACCGGATTCGAGTTATATAGACGGATGAACCGTGAAGCATGGACGGCTGATCCGACGGATAAGGAGCGGGCGTTGCGCGCATCTTCACTTGACGAAGCCGGCATGCTGCCGTAAGAATGCGCGGCAGAGTTGCTCGCGCCCGGCGGCCTACTCAAAGTTGTGATAAGCGGCGCGCGCTCAAGTTGCGTCGAAGAAGCTGAAGCCTTAGGCGTGTATTCGGCGATTGTTCAGCGGGATCGGGCAATTACCGGAGTCTGGTTGTATCGTGAGATGACACGGGAAAATAGATCATGGCACTGACACCTGAACGCTGGCAACAACTCAAGCAGATATTCGGCATCGCCATTGAGCGTGCGCCGCAGGAGCGCGCCGCCTATCTCGATCAAGCGTGCGCGAACGATTCTGCGCTGCGCACGGAGATCGAATCCCTGCTCGCGTCTCATGACCACGCCGAAGAGTTTATCGAAGCGCCCCGCTTTGAAGATGCCATGACCGCCATTCTCGATGCTCCCTTGGAAAGGGTTGAAGGGCGACGCATCGGCTCTTATCAACTCATGCGCGAGTTGGGTTGCGGCGGCATGGGCACTGTTTATCTCGCGCACCGCGCCGACGACGAGTATCGCAAGCTCGTTGCCATCAAGGTCGTGCGGCGCGGCATGGACACAAAAGACATCGTGCGCCGCTTTCGCAATGAGCGACAGATTCTCGCCTCGCTCGAACACCCGAACATCGCGCGCCTACTGGACGGCGGCACGACTGACGACGACGTGCCCTACATCGTCATGGAATACGTCGAAGGCACGCCCATTGCAAACTACTGCGACGAGCATAGGCTCAAGACAACCGAACGCCTGCAACTGTTTCGCACCGTTTGCGCGGCGGTTCAGCACGCGCACCAACATCTGGTCGTGCATCGTGATCTGAAACCATCAAACATTCTCGTCACATCGGATGGCGAGCCGAAGCTACTTGATTTCGGCATCGCCAAAGTTCTCAACCCGGAACTCTCCGCGCTCTCGATGGAGCAGACGCTGACGGAGTTGCGTGTGTTCACCCCCGACTATGCCAGTCCCGAACAAGCGCGCGGCGAAAAACTGACGACGGCAAGCGATATTTATAGTCTCGGCATCGTGCTCTACGAACTTCTAACGGGACATCGCCCGTATCACTTGATTAACTACGCGCCGCACGAACTGTGGCGCGTGATTGGCGAACAGCAACCGACGAAGCCGAGCGCTGCCGCTGGTAGCATCGAAGTCTTAACGCACGGCGAGACACAGCCGCAAACGACCATCACGCCGGAAACCGTCAGCCGCGCACGCGACACGCAGCCAGACAAGTTGCGCCGCCGCTTGTCGGGCGACCTCGATAACATCGTGCTCAAGGCAATGCGCAAAGAACCCGCGCGGCGCTATTCGTCCGTCAGCCAGTTCTCCGAAGACATCGCCCGCCACATCAACGGGCTTCCCGTTATCGCGCGCAAAGATACTTTCACATATCGCAGCCAGAAATTTATTCAAAGAAACAAACTTGGCGTCGCCGCCGCCGCGCTCATCGCATTGAGTTTGGTCGTCGGCATGACTCTCAGCATCTGGCAAATGCGCAAGGCGCACGTTGAAGCGGCGAAAGCGGCGCGCGTCAGCTCTTTTATGCAAAACATTTTCTTGCTCGCCAACCAGCGTTTCAATTCGCCGGGACGCAATCTCAAAGGCAGCAAGATGACGGCGGTGGATATGCTTGACGAAGCCTCCAAACGCATTGACACGGAACTTGCGGATCAGCCGGACGTGCGCGCCCAACTTCATCACACCGTCGGCGACACCTATCTCACGTTCAATCGCTTCGATGCTGCCGAACCACACTTTCGCCTCGCGCTCGCGCTCTCCCGCGAAGTCTATGGCGAACGAAATCCGAAAGTCGCCAACGAGCTTTATCACTTAGCCGCAACATTAGGCCATAAAGACGAATCGAGCGAAGCCGACAAACTTTACCGGCAAGCCATTGCGATGATGCGCCGGACGGATGCGGAAAACGCGAACCTGCCGCACATGCTGACTGATTATGCCGGGACTCGCTTGCAAGAGTACGGCGATGTGGAAACGGCTGAACCGCTTTTTCGTGAATCGCTGGCGCTCTTTCGGCGCAAGTATGGCGAAGAATATCTGATGGTGGTGTTGCTCAACGACGACCTCGCGGAAGTCGCGTTGGCGCGCAACGAATTGGACAAAGCGGAAGCCATGTATCGAGACGGCCTCGCCGGATTCACGCGCCTGCCCGTGTCAACAGATCAGAACACACATCAATTTATCAATCGAACCAACGTCGATCTCGCCCGTGTCGTTCTCAAAAAAGGCCACTACGCGGAAGCCGAAACGATGCTGCGCGGAGTGCTTGATCGCACGGATGAATCCAGCCCGGACGATGATGCTCTCACATTAACCTGTACCTAATGTGTGACTCTTTTTAAGAATCCATTGAACTGAAACCTCTGTAGAATGGCTGGTGACGAAACCAAGCTATTCTGAAAGGAGCAGTTCAATGGACAGAGACACTTTTATCATTACTGTTTATTGTTTGGTAGTCGAATACTACGCAATGGTCAAAGAAACATACCCCATCCGGCGCGGCGGTTTTGCTCCCGCGCTGACGGA
>JBPCOJ010000080.1:0-10536 GCA_051000345.1 Pyrinomonadaceae bacterium
ATTTTACCACCTTAGTATCTGGTCTGAATTTTGGGGAGCATTATAATCATGGTTAAGTCTGGCCTTGTGCCGAGCAAAATTTCAGCTTTAGGAATTGAGTTTTCACAAGCAAATCAAAATGTATTGCTTAATGCTTTAGCAATTATAACGGTTTACTTTCTACTTGCCTTCATATTTTATGCGTTATCTGATTTTATGAATCATAGAGTGGCGACATATGTATCTAGCGTAAAGTATCAAATCAATAAGATCGAACAACTTGAAAAAGTAATCGCCTCTCTCAAAGAGCAAACGGAAAAACTGAATGAGTCCACTGTTGAATATAAGAAGGTAAGTAGCGGGTTGGAAAAGGTTAATGACGGCTTAAAAGAAGTCCGAAACGAAATGACTGACCACATTCAAGAATTAAAGAAAACAATTGAGAAAAAAGAAAGTGATAAGGGTGAAGCCAAAGAAGTGGCTTATAAGGCACCAGAATTCAAGGCTAAGTTCCACCAGCTTGTTGCCCAGAATGATAAACTAATATTTGAAAGTGAATTGATAAATGCTCAACAAGAAGATATAGAACTTATGGAGATGGAAACTGCTACAAGGAATCAGGACATAGTAAATAATGATATGTTGGTTGATAGGGCTAGATTAGTAGCAGTATTACGAATTCTGTTCGATTTTATAGTTCCACTGGGCGTTGCCTCTTGTGCAATTTATGTATTGCTTAGGCGCTAATAATCCAAACGTGCTATCTCACAACTCATTCACTCAGAGTCGTAATTAGATTGTCTTTCATCATCCACGTTGATTAGTTAGATACAGCATTAAGATGATGGTAAAACAATTCCAACGCGGATACTGAGCGGCCACACGACTGTTTTCTTTTCTTCCGGTGCGTCCCACGCTTTGCGCAACTCATCAGCGAAGTTTGTCAATGGATCAACGCCGCGCGTTTCGATGAATCTTTGCGTCGCCGACCAACTCCGCAGATAGCCGAGCAGTTCATCGAGCGACCATTCCGCTTGCATCGCCGGTGGCGGCGCGTTCAATTCCTCGAAGGGAAAAAGCAGCGAGCGATAGCCGTCTTCGATCAATTTTCTTTCGGGCGGCCAGTATGCGCCAACAACGTCATCGTAATACCGACAGATCATTTGATCGAGTTCGGGAGATACGTTCAGTAAGTTGTAAGACCACACGGCGAGGATGCCTTCGGGTACGGATACGCGCCGCACTTCCTCATAGAATTTCTCCAACTCGAACCAGTGAAGCGCCTGTGCGACGGTAATTAAATCAATCGAGCAGTCCGGGATATTTGTGTGCAATGCGTCGGCAACGCGGTACGTTACGTTTTCATGCTTCGTCGCGTTGGCAATCTGCGCGTCGCTCGCGTCCGTCGCAATGACGTGTTTGAAGAAGGGCGCAAGGCCGAGAGCCGCCTGACCGTTTCCGGTGGCGCAGTCCCATGCCTGATTGTGTAGAGGTGTGACGGAGTGTAGATATTCAAACAGAGCAGGCGGGTAAGTCGGGCGGTGTTTTGCGTAGTGCGCGGCTTGTGTTGAAAAGTAGTTTTTGAAATTCATACTTTTCTTCGCCGCTTTCTTCATCGCGTGTACCCTTGCCGCTTGTGTTCGATTTATGCCGCTGTCGCTGCTTCCTTCGGTTTCCAGCGGAGCACGGGTTTGCGCGCGGCGGCGGCTTCGTCGAGGCGTCCGATGCGCGTCGAGTGCGGCGCGCCTAAAACCGTTTCGGGGTCTTCGACGGCTTCGCGCGCAATCGAGTGCATCGCGTCAATGAATTGATCCAGTTCCTGCCTGCCGACGGACTCTGTGGGTTCGATAAGCATCGCGCCCTGCACGATCAAAGGAAAATAAATCGTCATCGGATGAAAGCCGTAATCGATCAACCGCTTGGCGATGTCGAGCGTGTGAACGCCCTTTCGTGATTGCCGCTTATCCGTGAAAACGACTTCGTGCATCGGCGCTGAATCGAACGGCTTATCGTAATCGGGAGCAAGCCCGTGCGCGATATAACGCGCGTTCAGAACTGCCGCTTCGGTTGCTTCGCGCAGACCATCCGGGCCGTGCGTGTGAATGTATGCGAGCGCGCGTGCGTGCATTCCGAAGTTGCCGTGAAAGGCTTTGACGCGCCCGATGGATTGCGGCTTGACTAAGTCCAAACGATATTTGTCGTTTTCCTTGACGACGCGCGGGACGGGCAAAAACGGGTCGAGTTCCTTTGTGCAGCAGCAGGGGCCGGAGCCTGGGCCGCCGCCGCCGTGCGGAGTCGAAAATGTTTTATGCAGATTAAGGTGAATCACGTCCACGCCCATATCGCCGGGACGCGCGACGCCGACCAGCGCATTCATATTCGCGCCGTCCATATAAACGAGGCCGCCCGCGTTGTGAACGATGCGGCAGATTTCGGAGATGTTCTTTTCAAAAAGGCCGACGGTGTTCGGATTCGTGAGCATCAGTCCGGCGACACCGCCCTCGTCGCAGAGCGCGCGCAAATGTTCGAGGTCTGTGAATCCTTCGACGGTTGATTTGATGGTTTTGACTGTGAAGCCGGAGAGATTTGCGGAAGCCGGATTAGTGCCGTGCGCCGAATCCGGGATGAGCATGGTGCGGCGGGATTTGGATGCTTCGCCGTCGCGCGCGTCCAAGTATGCGCGCATTATCATCACGCCAGTCATTTCGCCGTGCGCGCCCGCTGCGGGTTGCAGAGAGATGCCGGGAAGACCCGTGATTTCTGCGAGATGCTCTTGCAGTTCGTGGATTATGGCGAGCGCGCCCTGTGCGTCTTCTTCGGAAGCGAGCGGATGCAGATTGGCGAGGCCGGGAATGCGCGCGACTTTTTCGTTCAAGCGCGAATTATACTTCATCGTGCAGGAGCCGAGCGGGTACATGCCCAAGTCAACCGAGTAATTCCATGTCGAGATGCGCGTGAAGTGGCGCACGACATCGACTTCGCTGACTTCCGGCACGCCTTCGAGATCGTCTTCGCGGCGAAAATTTACGGGCAGAAAATCGTCGAGCGGCGTTTCTTCGACATCGAGCGGCGGCAGCTTGTAGCCGACTCTGCCCGTTTGCGAGCGCTCGAAAATTAAAGATTCGTTTTGCGTCGGGTGCTGTGCGACTTTCGTGATGTTGGTTGATTGAGACATAAAGCGAAAACGAACAATGGGTGAAATTAGAATCTGTTAATGCGCGGAATTGGTATTCGTTGATGCGGAGATTTCTTTTAAGCCTTCGATGAGTGCGTCAATTTCTGCGCGCGGATTCGTTTCGGTGACGCAGACGAGAAAATCGTTTGGCCTGTCTTTGAAGTAGCGCGAAAGCGCGAGGCCGCCCGTAATGTTTTTTTCGCTCGCAAGCCGCGCGAGAAGTTCAGTTGCATTCATCGGCGCGCGGACGACGAATTCGTTGAAGTACGGCGCGGACATGTAGGGAAGCGAAAAGCCTTCGAGCTTCACGATGTTGCGCGAAGCATAAGACGCTTTTTGCGCGCATTGAAAAGCGACTTCCTGAAGCCCGCGCCGTCCCATCGTTTCCAGATAAATTGTCGCGGCGAGCGCGATCAAGCCTTCGTTGGTGCAAATGTTGGACGTGGCTTTCTCGCGCCGTATGTGTTGCTCGCGCGTGGCGAGCGTCAGCACATAGCCGCGCCTGCCTTGCTTGTCTGTGGCTTCGCCGACGAGTCGCCCGGGCATCTGTCGCGCATATTTTTCGCGCGTCGCAAAGAGTCCCAAATAAGGGCCGCCGAAGGAAAGCGGCACGCCGAAGGATTGGCCTTCGGCAACGACGATGTCCGCGCCGCTTGCTCCGGGCGAACGCAACATGCCGAGCGAAATCGGTTCCGTAACGACGACGATGAGCAGCGCGCCGACGGCGTGCGCCTTGTCGCCGAGCGCCTGCAAGTCTTCAATCGAGCCGAAGAAGTTCGGCGACTGCACGACGAGCGCCGCCGTTCGGTCATCGAGCATTGACGCGGCCTGTTCAGCTTTCGTTGTGCCGGAAGCTTCGTCGAAATTTAATCGCGCGAGATCGATGCCTGCGTGCTGAACGTAGGTTTGCACGACTTCCAAGTATTCAGGATGCACTGCGGAAGAAACGATGGCCTTTGTGCGGCGTGTGACGCGCTCTGCCATCAGGACTGCTTCGGCAAGCGCCGTCGAGCCGTCGTACATCGAAGCGTTGGCGACTTCCATGCCCGTCAACTGGCAGACAAGCGTTTGAAACTCGAAGATTGCTTGCAGCGTGCCTTGCGAAATTTCGGGCTGGTACGGCGTGTAGGACGTAAAGAATTCCGAGCGCGAAATGAGCGGGTCAACAATGGTCGGAATGTAGTGCGAGTAAGCGCCCGCGCCCAAGAAATTCGGGCGTTTGGCTGCCGCGTTCTGCGCCGCGAGACGCTCGAAGTTGGCGAGCAATTCTATTTCGGACGCGGCGGCGGGCAGTTGTAAATCTTTATTGAGGCGTATGTCTTCAGGGATCGAGTCGAACAGCTCAATGGCTGAAGCGAGACCGACGTGGCGCAGCATTTCTGCTTGTTCTTCGGGCGAATTTGGAATGTAGCGCAAGTTTTATTCTGTCTCCGCTCTGGTGAAATCTTCGTATTCGGCGGCGGTTAAAAGCGCGTCGGCTTCCGCTTTGTTGGTCATGCGCAGGCGAATCATCCACGCGTCGCCGTAGGCATCATCGTTGACCTTTTCGGGTTCGTCCTGCAATAGCTCGTTGACTTCGGTGACTTCACCGGCGATGGGGGTGAAAATTTCGGAGACGGCTTTGACGGATTCGACGGAGCCGAAGGATTCGTGCGCCTCGAATTTTTCACCCATCTTCGGCAGTTCGACGTAAACAACATCGCCGAGCGAATGCTGCGCGTGATCCGTGATGCCGATGGTCGCAATGTCGCCTTCGACGCGCACCCATTCATGGTCTTTGCTGTAATGTAAATCTTCAGGAATGTTCGCCATTAAGTTCTCCGTAAAAGAAAATTTCGATTTATCTTGCCCGTAAATTGTCGCTACTTCGTTACGCCGCGTTCACGTTTGTAAAAAGGCGTCGGCACAATGCGCGCCGTGACCATTCGCCCGCGCACATCGATTTGCAACTCTTGATTTTCGCGCGCGTATTCGACTGGCACATAAGCCATGCCGATGTTTTTCTTCAAGTAAGGCGCGGGGCTGCCGCTTGTGACGCGCCCGACGCGCTCGCCGTTTATCAGCACGTCCTGATCGTCGCGTGCGATGCCGCGCTCCGTCGTTTCAAAGCCGACGAGACGGCGTTTGACGCCCGCTTCCTTTTGCTTTGCGAGCGCGTCGCGGCCTGTGAATTCCTCTTTGTTTAATTTACAAATCCACCCTAAGTTCGCTTCGAGCAAAGTAGTTTCATCATTTATCTCGTGTCCGTAGAGAGCGAGCGCCGCTTCGAGCCGGAGCGTATTGCGCGCGGCAAGGCCACAGGGCGAGACGCCGTCCGCCGCGCCGTAGTTTCCAGCGTCGAGCATCTTGTCCCACAGTTGTTCGGCTTTGTCGGGCGCGGCATAAATTTCAAATCCGTCCTCGCCCGTATAACCCGTGCGCGAAATAATCGCTGGCACGCCGTCAACGACGCCTTCGCGGAAATGGTAATACTTGATTTCCTGAAGCGGCGTCTCCGTCAATGTTTGCATGATGCGCAAAGCATCTGGGCCTTGCAAAGCAATCTGGCAATAATCGGCGCTTGAGTTGCGCAGTTCAATCTGTTCGTCTTTTTGGTGCGACGTAACCCATTCCCAATCTTTATCCGTTGTCGAAGCGTTGACGACAAGCAAGAGATGGTCTGCCGCAAAGCGATAAACGAGCAAGTCATCAACGACTGTTCCTGTGGGCGTCGTGAGCGCGGAGTATTGCGCCTGACCATCGATTAACTTGGCGACATCGTTGGAGACGAGGCGATTGACGAAGGAGATTGCATCCCGCCCGCGCACATCGAATTCGCCCATGTGCGAAACATCGAAGAGGCCTGCGCGCGTGCGCGTGCGCAAGTGTTCTTCGACGGTTCCAATCGGATATTGAACGGGCATGTCCCATCCGCCGAAATCGACCATGCGCGCGCCGAGTCGCCTGTGCGCGTGGTTGAGCGGCGTTTGTTTAAGCGCGGGAGCGGAAAGGGAAGTTGCTGTTGTGTTGGTCTCGGTCAAATGTGTTTCCTTGACGCGCCCACATGCAAGAAAAACGGGGCTGAAAAATTTGTGTGAATTTATGTGCTTGCGAAAAGCAAAACTAGCACGCCGTGTGCGGTGCGTCAAGCAGACCTTTATGGAAGATCAGAGCGGAATGGTGTGAGTTGTTTTGTGGTGAAATCGCAGATGAAATCGCAAATGAAATCGCCGCGCCGTAGGATTCTTTGCGCGGGCGATGAAAAGCTCGAGCGTGCTATCTGGAGACATCTATTTTTTGCATCACGAAGACGACGCGCATCGTTTCGGGGCGGCGATCCATCGAGGCCGGAACAAAGGCCGGATTCTTGCGCAAGGCATTTTGAAAATCATCCAGCATACGTTTGTCGCGCGGCGCTTGCACGACGTCCGCGAGCGAAGCGCTGCCGTTGCTGTACACGTCCGTGACAACAATCATTTCTTCATCGCTGGCACGCCCGCGCGCAGGAGTCCATGTCAGGGCGGCGAGCGCGCCGTGCGGGTCTAGGCTCGGCGACTGCTCTGTGAAAGGAGCGCGCCGCGCCGCATAGCCTTCGGGAGTAATCGGTTTGGTTATATCGTAAGTCGTTTGGTCGTCAGCGACAAACGGGCTGTACGGCGCAGCTTCGGCCTCGTGTCTGGCTGTTTCCCAATCGCGCAGCGCAATGAGATGCGGCCGCAATCCGACGAGCAACGACGTGAAAAGAATAATCGAAGCGAATGCGCCGATGGTGTAGGGCATCAGTCGCGGCTCGATCCATAACCAAACGTTTTTCCATGACGGCGCGTGCGCGGGACGCGAGGCGACGGCGGCGGCTTCGATAACGAGGGCGCGCTTTATCGTTGCGGTGAGGTCTGGCGGAGATGTCGGGCGAGTCATGGCGGCGAGACTACGGACGATGCCGCACTGTCTCGCCGCTTCCGCGCGGCACACGAGACAATCATTCAGGTGCGCATCAAAAGAGACACGGGCGCGCTCCGTCAACTTATCGTCAACGTAAAGCGAGAGCCATTCCTGTGTTTCTTCACACGACATCGTTTTTGCCGAAAACATACATGCAAGCGAATAACTGACCGACCCCGGCTGCCTTCCTTTTCAAGAAGGCAACTTGTTTCTTCTTCGACAACGAAAATAAAACTTCTCGTTTGCAGTCGAGCGCGATTATCCAAACGGTTGTTGCTGGCCGCATTGTCAATCACGCGCCCGCTTGCGCGAACGAGCATATTTCAAATCCGCACCGAAAAAGCCTCTTCGTCACTTTAGACCCAATTGGCACCGAGTTGTTGGTGAAGCCGGGGCGGGTCAATTATTCGCTTGAGAAAGAACCGTCTAATGGGTAGTGGACAGTGATCGGCAGTCAGTATTTAAGCAAAAGCAGTTTCTGAAAACTAACCACCGTCTACTGCCCACTGTTTCACACTGCGCCGTCGAGTTTGCGCCGTAGTTCGATGCGCCCGCGCGATAATCTGGATTTGACAGTGCCGACGCTGATCGAAAGCGCGTGGGCGCAATCTTCGTAGCTCAAGCCTTCCACGTCGCGCAGTATGACGACTTCGCGGTGCGTGTCCTTGAGCGCGCGTAAGGCTTTGCGCAGCGCCGCTTCGCGTTCATTGAAAAGCGTTTGTTGCTCCGGGTCAATTGCATCCTTCGCGGAAAGATTTGCGCCGAAGCTTTCATCCGTTTGATTATTCAAGGGCGCGTCAAGCGAAACTGTTCGTTCACGGCGGCGTCTGCGCCACCAGCGCCAGCGATTGCGCGCTTGATTAAGAGCGATGCGATACAGCCACGTTCGCAAATCCGCGTCGCCGCGAAATTGCGCCACGGCTTGAAAGGCGCGTAGAAAGGTTTCCTGTGTTAAATCGCGGGCTTCTTCAGGGTCTTCCGTCAAGCGAAAAAGCAGCGCGTAAACTTCGCCGGAACGCTCCGTTACGAGCCTGTCAAAGGCCGCCGCTTCGCCCGCGCGTAATCTGTCAATGAACTGTGCTTCGGCGTTGTGGTAACGCGCGTCGTCGTTGGTCGCCGCAAAGTCTGCAACCCCGTTTACTTGTGCCCGCGCGCGGAGGGCGATTGGCTCTCCGAAGCTCACCGTGTTCCCCCTGCGGCGGGAAGCTTTCCGTCAAAGAACAAGCGCTTCCCACAGACTCGCATCCTTAGACACCGCTTGTTCCGATTTTGTTCCCGAAAATTTTTCACGGCTTTTATCCGAACCTTAATGCGCCCGAACGCCTGTTGCTGCGCAGTCGCTTTTGAAATCCTTCATTGGCGTTATCTTACTTTAGACTTTGAAATTGCCGGTAGTGATTTGCGTCGGATTTGTCTTTCCTGTTTGTCACGCGGCAATCAAAGAGTTCCCGTGCTCCCGTGCATTACAAATCCGCTTGAACAGGCGTTTTACCTACGCTTGACAAGCTCTTGAAATCATCGCTAGAGTGAATTTTTCCGAAGTGTCAATATATCCACGTAAAGAACGCATGACATTGCTTGTCGATGCGCAAAAGGAAAACTTAAATGGCAAGATACCAGAGAAAACGCGCGCGCGAATTAAAGCATGACCGTTTCCGCGATACGACCTTGACCTTCCTTGACCGGCTCGGCGACCAACTCGCAGGCAAAGGCCGCGCGATTCTCTACGGCATCGTCGGCCTTATCGCGCTCGCCATTCTCTTCAGTTTGTTCACTTCGTACCGCGAGCGTAAAGCAAACGAAGCACGCCGCGCGCTCGGACGCGCCATCGAAATCGCCGGAGCGCCCGTCGGCGCAGACGCCGCTGCAGCCTCTGCAAATCCCACAGGCCTGAGCTTTCCTTCGGAACGCGAGCGCGCGCAAAAGGCCGTCGAAGAATTCCAGAAGGTGGCGAACACTTATCCCGACCCGTACCGCGAAAACGCGCGCTACTTTGCCGCCAATAATCTGCTCGCGCTGGATCGCAATAAAGGCATCAATGAGTTGCAAGCCTTAACGAAAAGCGGCGACACGGAAATCAGCGCGCTCGCCAAATTCGCGCTCGCGCAAGCCTACGAAGCCGACGCCAAATACAACGAAGCCGCCATGCTCTACGGTGAACTAGCCAAAGCCACCAACGCTTCCATCCCCGCCGACACAGCCAACTTGCGCCTTGCTTTTGTCTACGAAAAACTCGATAAGAAAAAAGACGCGGCAGACATTCTCTTCAACATCGTCAACAACTCGCGCAAAGCCAAAGGCACGGACGGCAAACCCGCCGCGCAAACATCCGCCGCCCGCGAAGCCGAACAAAAACTCGAAACACTCGACCCGGCGCGCGCCGCCCAACTTCCGCCCGCGCCCGCCGCCAGCAACTTCGGTTTCTAAACGCAGATGTCGTATCTCTGATGTTCGACAGCTTCCTTTAATTTGGCGTGGCAAGTGCGCGGCTGAAGCGTAGTATAATTTTACGTTGATGATTGATGAGATTCGCGCCAAAATCGCCGCCGGACTTTTCGAGTTTTCCAGACACGCGGTTGACCAAAGCCTTTTACGTCGCATTAGCGTTCGAGAGTTGCGCGAAGCAGTTGACGCAGGCGAAATCATCGAAGATTATCCAAACGACAAATATCGCCCGAGTTGTTTGATTTTCGGCTTGACGACAGCAGATAGGCCTTTGCACGTTCAGTGCAGTTATCCGTCGCGCCCGCTGCTGAAAATTATTACGCTTTACGAGCCGGACGCTGATTTGTGGATTTATTTCAAAGCGAGGAAACCGCCAGATGCAAGCTGAAATGTGGAACGAAACAATGCGAGAAACTAAAGTAACTTACACGCTCTTAATGGACGGCAAATTTTTTATTATCGAGAATGTTCCGGCGCGAGTGTGCGTTGAAACCGGCGAACAGTTTTTCTCGCCGGAAACAGTCGAGCAATTACAGCAAACAATGTGGGGACGCGAGAAGCCCAAGAAAACCATTGAAACGCCCGTTTATGAGTTTGCCGCTTAACCCGTCGCGCGCCCGCCGCCAGCAACTTCGGTTTCTAAAAATTATTGCTCTCCTATGTTCGGCTGCTGCCTGTGTCGTAGCCAAAAGGTAAAGTACAGTTGATTTTAGCAATTTAGATTTTGAGGCTCGCGGCTATGTCTTCTCAACTGAATACATATTTATCCACAGAAGAATATCTGACTATCGAACGCAAAGCAGAACGCAAGAGCGAGTATTTCGCGGGCGAAATGTTTGCGCTGGCTGGCACTACAAAGCGGCATAATATAATTACGGGAAACATAGTTAGAACCTAATGTGTGACTCTTTTTAAGAATCCATTGAACTGAAACCTCTGTAGAATGGCTGGTGACAAAACCTAGCTTATCCGCAAAGGAGCAGTTCAATGGACAGAGACACTTTTATCATTACTGT
>JBPCOJ010000073.1:0-5302 GCA_051000345.1 Pyrinomonadaceae bacterium
GGAGCGATTGCATCAATCGTTGGATTACCAGACGCCGGAAGCGGTCTACCGGCACGGCTTAAAACCAGCAGCGGGAACCACCTTAAATTGACCGTTCTGTGGTCTAGACATTGGGGAGCACTTTAGATAATACCGAGAGCACTCACAGCTAATAGGCTTCGTCTTTCCTTCCTTGTTTCTTCACCAAGTGGGTCTCTGAGAATAACTTGTTGGTAGATTGGCTCAGACATAAATATTTCCCGCCCGAAATCTGAAGTTGTGCCATCTACTACTTATTCGGCAACTTCGCTTTTTATAACACTAAGCTCTCGCACCATATCGTGCAAGTTGCGCACCCAGTTCGCGCACGAGTTCATCACACAATCATTTTGATTACCGAAAATATCTTTGGTTTCGCGTGTAATTCTTAAATTCTCGACTGTTTAAGCATTCGATAAATTCATGCGAGAGAATGGCACGCCTCTTGCTAATTGGCTTTGATGTAAAGAATCGATGGCCCTCGCGGTTATCGGTACACAGGAAGGCTCGCCTGCGAAGGGGAGAGCGCGGGCGGGCTTTCCACTTAATCACGACATCAAGGATTTTCACGAGATCGGTCACATTCTTTAATTAGCAAGTGGCCGTTGCCGGAGACCCGCTGCGAAGGGGAGAGCGCAGCGGGTCTTTTGCTGTTTACGAAACAACTAAGCAGGGTTTGTAAGCAACGCGAAACCGCACGCTAAAAATGTCGTGCGTCAGCGAGTCGAAGCGAGGCTCGCTTCATTCGCTGAGTCGAAGCGAGGCTCGCTTCATTCGCTGAGTCGAAGCGAGGCTCGCTTCATTCGCTGAGTCGAAGCGAGGCTCGCTTCATTCGCTTCAGAGCGGCGATAGAGCACGCGCCCGCCGACGACGGTGGCGACGACTGCGCCTTGAAATTTCCATCCGTCGAACGGAGTATTGCGGCTTCTCGATTTCGATTGCCCGGCATCGAACGTCCAGCGCAAATCTGGATCGAAGATTGTCACGTCGCCATGCGCGCCCTTTCGCAGCGTGCCGCGATTCTGCAAATTGAAAATCCGCGCAGGGTTGACCGCGCACAATTCTATTAAACGCTCCATGCCGATGACGCCCGTATGCACGAGACGGTCGAGCGCTAATCCGATAGCCGTCTCAAGTCCCGTAATGCCGAACGGCGCGTGATCGTACTCCAAGCTTTTTTCGTCCGCGTGATGCGGCGCGTGATCCGTTGCGATGGCGTCAATCGTGCCGTCGCGCAAACCTTCGATGATCGCTTCGATGTGATCTTGACTGCGCAGCGGCGGATTCATCTTCGTGTTCGTGTCATAGCCTTCGACAGCCGCGTCCGCGAGCGTCCAGTGATGCGGCGTGACTTCGCATGTCACATCGCTTCCCTCTTCCTTCGCGCGCCGGACGGCTGCGAGCGCGCCATTTGTCGAAACGTGCGCCAGATGCACGCGCGCCCTTGTCAACTTGGCGAGCGCACAATCGCGCGCCGCATCCAGTTCTTCCGCCACCGCAGGTATCCCTTGCAGGCCGAGCACGAGCGACCAGTGGCCTTCGTGCATCGAGCCGCCCGCCGCAAGAGACTTGTCTTCGCAGTGATCGACGACTGTCAAATCAAAGTCGCGCGCATACTCCATCGCGCGCCGCATTACTCCGGCGGAAGGCACAGGCCGCCCGTCGTCTGTCACGGCGACGATACCTGCGCGCCGCATCTCGCCCATCTCGGCGAGTTCCGTGCCGTCGGAATTTTTCGTGATTGCGCCGACGGGAAAGACATTCGCTAAATCGGCGCGCGCGGCTTGCTCTATGATAAAGCGCGTCACCGCCGGATTGTCGTTGACGGGGTCTGTGTTCGGCATCGCGCAGATGCTCGTAAAGCCGCCTGCGATGGCCGCCGCCGCGCCCGTCGCAATCGTTTCTTTGTATTCCTGTCCGGGTTCGCGCAAGTGCGTGTGCATGTCTATAAAGCCGGGCGCGACGACGAGTCCCGTCGCATCGTAGACTTCTGCATCTTCGGGAACACCATCGCTGCGATTCAAGAGTCCGACAACGCGCCCGTTCTCAATCAACAGATTTTTTCCGGCGTTGATTCCCTGCGTCGGGTCAATTACATAACCGTTGGCGATCAGCAGTTTCATGCTTCGCTGTGAACCTCTTTGTCTAAAGTTTTCTTCGCCGGATTCGTCGCCGCGCTTCCGTCAACCGGCGCGAGATGTGTCCCGCCCGTCAGCAAATAAAGCACAGCCATGCGCACGGCGAGGCCGTTGGCGACCTGATCTAAAATAAGCGATGACGCGCTGTCGGCGACTTCCGAACTGATTTCCACGCCGCGATTAATCGGCCCCGGGTGCATCACAATCGCATCGGGCGCGGCGCGCTTCAAGTGTTCGAGACGCAATCCGTAATGCACAGCGTACTCCCGCATTGAAGGAAAAAAGGCATTCGTTTGCCGCTCGCGCTGCACGCGCAGAATCATCAGCACATCGGCTCCCTCAACCGCCGCATCGACGCTTTTCTCGACGCGCAAATTATCCTTCACGAGTTCGCCGAAGGCTTGCGGCAGCATTGTTCCCGGCCCCGCCAGTGCAACATCTGCGCCGAGCTTTGTCAGAAGATGGATATTAGAACGCGCGACGCGCGAATGAAGCACGTCGCCGATAATCGCAACCTTGAGATTTGCAATGCGTTCCTTTCGCTCGCGGATCGTCAGAGCGTCGAGCAGCGCTTGCGTCGGATGCTCATGCGCGCCATCGCCCGCGTTGATGACGCCCGCGCGGACGCTGCGCGCGAGTTGATGCGCGGCTCCGGCGGATGAGTGGCGCAGGACGATCAGATCGGGCGACATCGCTTCGAGGCTGCGCGCTGTGTCGAGCAGTGTTTCGCCTTTTGTGACGCTCGAAGTTTGCGCGGAAACATTGATGGTGTCGGCGGAAAGGCGCTTGGCGGCAATCTCGAATGAAGTGCGCGTGCGCGTCGAAGGCTCGAAGAAAAGATTGATGACTGTACGCCCGCGCAAGGTCGGAACCTTCTTGATTTCGCGGCGCGAAATATCACGGAAGGTTTCCGCAGTGTCGAGCACATGCGTGATTTCTTCGGGCGAAAGCTCGCGCGTGCCGAGCAAATCCTTGCGCGTGAAAAATGATTTGGGCGTTGCGCTCATCAATCAGTGTTGCTAACCGTGCGGATTTTGTACTCAAAAAAAGCGGCCTGTGTCGAGGCCGCTTTTCTAGGAATTCTCTATCGCTGGTCTTTCGACGATGGCGACGCCTTCTTCGCCGTCGAATTCCATGAGCATTACTTTAATAATCTCGCTTTTCTTCGTCGGCACGATCTTGCCTATATAGTCCGCTTGAATCGGCAGCTCGCGGTGCTCTTTGCCGCGATCAACGAGGACGGCGAGTTGAACGCGGTGCGGGCGTCCGAAGTCGATTAATTGATCGAGCGCGGCGCGAATCGTTCGTCCCGTATAAAGCACATCGTCAATTAAAACGATGTTGCGATTTTCGATGTCGCCGGGAAGCTCCGTGCGATTGATAACAGGGTTTGCGCCGACGGTTGTGAGATCGTCGCGGTACAGCGTGATGTCTAGAAGGCCGACGGGCGGGCGCTCGCCTTCGAGATCGGCGATGCGTTCTGCCATGCGTTCCGCCAGCGGGACGCCGCGTCTTTGAATACCGACCAGATAAAGTTCGCCGACGCCGTGATTTTCTTCGACAATCTCGGAGGCCAATCGCGCCAGCGCCCGATTGATACGCGCGCCGTCCATGATGCGTGCTTTCTCTATAAATTCCATCGGTCACGGATACTAGCACAGAGCGAAACGCGGAAGAAAGCCGGACTCACCGATTCCACACGTTCTGGTTTTATTTGCACTTATTTACCGAACACAGATCGGAGTCGGCGCAACGAGCAAAGCATCGAGCGCAGTTGCTATCGACTAAAATTGAAAGTAAATAAAGGGACTTGTATTGAGCGTGGCGAAAAGGTAAACGCTCAATGCCCAGAGCGTTAAAATGAATGTACCGACGAAGCCCGGCAACGGCAGAAGCACATAAATGCCAGCGGCCCGGCTCGGCTTTACCGCAAATCTTCCTTCATAAAAAACCTTTGCCCACGCGCTTTTTTTCTGGCGTTGCTTTGACACTTTTTCCGGTGCTCTGCTAGGCTCACGGCGGCAAGGACGCACCAAGCATTTAGATAATCACAGGACTGTCAATGGCTGACGCTATTCGATTAGTTTTCGCAACGCAGATTCCCGTATTGAATCACAAATGATATACCGCTCGGTGCTGCGCCCTTTATTGTTTCGCTTCGAGCCGGAAGCGGCGCACGAACTCGCGCTGCAAACGCTTTCGCTCACGCTCTCGACACGTTGGGCGCGCGACGTTGCGGCAAACCATTTCAAGAGCGCCACTGATTTCGGTGAACTTCGCCGCTTCGGTCTTACGTTCAAGAATCCAATCGGGCTTGCCGCCGGATTCGACAAAAACGGACGTGCCGCCAGAGAGTTCGCCGCGCTCGGTTTCGGCTTTGTCGAAGTCGGAACGCTTACCTTTGAACCGCAAACAGGAAATAAAAAGCCAAGACTTTTTCGCCTTCCAAAAGATAAAGCGTTGATAAATCGGCTCGGATTTAATAATGAAGGCGCGGCAAAAATCGTTGAAAGATTAAAAAAACTAAATCCAAATTGCGTTCTCGGCGTGAACATCGGAAAAAACAAATCGGTTGAAAACGAAGACGCGATAGAAAATTATAAAGCGAGTTTTGATTTGGCTTCCGAAGTCGCAGATTACATCGCAGTAAATGTTTCATCGCCGAACACGCCGAATTTGCGCGAACTGCAAAAAGCCGATGCTTTAGAAAAACTTCTGACCGCTTTGCAAACCAATACCGGAGTGCAGACATCCTGTCCGCTACTCGTGAAAATCGCGCCTGATTTGGCTGAGGCGGAAATCGAGGCAATTGTTGATATTTGCTTGCGACTGAAAATTGATGGAATAATTGCTACAAATACGACCGTCAGTCGAGAAAATTTACAAACAAAGATTGATGAAATTGGCGGTTTAAGTGGCAAACCGCTTGAAAATCGCTCCAACCAAGTAATCAGACAAATTTACCGACATTCAAAAGGCAAGTTGTCAATCGTCGGCGTTGGCGGAATTTTCACTGCCGAAGATGCGTTTGAAAAGATAGCGGCGGGCGCGTGTCTGCTTCAGGCTTACACCGGATTTATTTATCAAGGTATCACGTTTGCGCGGGATGTTAATGTCGGTTTAGCCGAGATTTTGCAGGCAAAAGG
>JBPCOJ010000085.1:0-17695 GCA_051000345.1 Pyrinomonadaceae bacterium
GATATTTGAAAACGACGATGTCGCCGCGCCTGATTTCGCGTTGCGGCAGAAAGGGCAAAGTCTTGCCGGGCGCGAAAATGAATTTGTTGACGAGCAGATGATCGCCGATCAAAATCGTGTTCTGCATAGAGCCTGTCGGCACGACTACCGCCTGCACGATGAACGTCATGCCGAACAGCGCCATGATGACCGTCACCACAGCCGACTCGAAATATTCGCGCCAGATTGTTTTCGGCGGCCCCGAGGGATGCGCGCGAGTTTCAATTGATGAAGGCGGCACTGCTGTCTCGCGGCTGGCAGCGGCAATTGTCGCGGAAGCGTGCGCGCCACGTTCGGCGACGGGCGGCTCGGCGAGTCCCGTGTTCGTTTGATCGTCGTTCATAGAAATTATCGTAGAGAAGCAACAGGGCGGCGGTCAAGTTGTCTGCCTTGACGAGAACAAGCAGTAAAGGCAGCCGTGAGCTTTAATTGTTGGTTGGCGCGGCGGAAGACTTCGAGGCGTCAAGTGTTTTGAGCGCGCAGCGGGCGGCGGCTGTTTCCGCGACCTTGATGCTGCGTCCTTTGGCCTGCTCGCTTCCGCCTTCCCAAGTGACTTCGACGTGAAAGATGCGGCGGTGCGGCGGCCCGCTGGTCTCTGTGACGGCATACTGCGGCGCGACGCCCTGCTCGGCCTGCAAGCGCTCCTGCAACATTGTTTTGAAATCGGCGGCGGCGGCGGCCTGCGGGTTCGCGGCCTTTAGTTCTTGTTCGAGAACACGGCGCAGAAAAGCAGTTGCTTCATTGATTCCGCCATCGAGAAAAATCGCCGCAAGAATGGCTTCAAAAGCGTCTGCGAGCAAAGCACATTTGCGGCGGCCTCCCGTTTTTTCCTCGCCGCGCCCGACGCGCAAAAAGTCGCCGAACATTAATCGCTCGGCGGCGCTGGAAAGCTTTTTCGTGCTCACCAGATTATGCTTCATGCGCGATAGTTCGCCTTCCGTGACTTCCGGGTACGCCTCTAAAAGATAGGCGGCGACGACGAAGCCGAGCACTGAATCGCCGAGAAATTCTAAAGCTTCGTTGTGCAACCGCCGCGCCGCTTGTTCGTCGCCGGGCGCAACCTGTTCGTGCGCCCAAGAGCGATGCGTGACGGCGCGTTCGAGCAACGCCGGAGCGCGAAAATTGTAACCGATGACTCTTTCCAGAGCGTGGAAATCCGGTGCGACGAGTTTTGCTTTTTTCACGGTGTGGATTGTAACAAAGAGCCGGGCGCTGCGTCGAAATAAATCAGACGCAGCGCCCGGTCTTTTATCGCTGTCAGCGCGAGCCGATGATCGTTCGATCCTACGGGCGCTTGGTAGTCGTCGTGGTGGTCGTCTTGGACTTCGTCGTTGCCGGAGCAGTCGTCGTGCGGCTTACCGTCCGCGTTGAAGTCGCCGCCGGAGTTGTGGCAGTACGCGGGTTCTGCGTAGTGACATTGGTCGTCGTTTTTGTGGTAGTCGTCGCCTTCGTCGCAGTTCCGGCGGCGGGCGTCATCGCATTGCCCGCTGTGCCGCTGGCATCAACAGACGGCTGCGCGGTGGTGGATGAAGTAGTTGTGGCCGGAGAGACGGAAACAGGCTGACCGGGTTGCGGCAACGGCTTTGTCGTGACGGAAGCAATTAATTGATCGAGGCCGACGATGGAATTATCGTGGCGGAATTTGTAGAAATCCGTCAACTGCTTTGTCCACTCTGCCTTCTTCGCGGCGTATCTTTGATCCGTGCCGCTATAGGCGACGGCGCGCGCGTAAGCGTCAACGATGCGGTCAACGACGTCATTGATTTGCGCGGTTGCGGCTTTGCCTTCGGGCGTCGCGCGCTTTTCTTCAGTGTCATAACTCTTCGCGTAATCCGCCGCGAGTTTCGTGTATTCGGTGGCTTGATACGAAAGAGCGAGGCGCTCGTAAAGCTGCGGGTCTTTCTTCGCGTAGCCTTCAAATTGCGCGGCCTTCACAAAGTAGCCGCCAGCCTCCGGCGAAGTCGCGTTCAAGGCGAATGTTCCGAGCGCATAATTGAGCCAGCCGAGCGTTTCGTTCTTTTTGTCAAAGGCTTGGCCTTCGACGGGTGTTTTGCCAGCTTCGATAAGCTGAATGGCTTGACGCGCGTAGTTGGCGGTTTCCGCGTCGGACGAATTTTTGCCGCTGAAGGAAAGCCGCCAGCCAGCATAAGCAGCGCTCAAGAGCGTGCGCAGATCATTCGGATTCGTGCCGAGATACTGCTTGCTCGCGGCGTAGGCTTCCGCAAATTTTTGACCTGTAATGAGTTGGTCGATATTGTTATAAACCTTGATGACTTCACCTGTTTTTTGATCTTCTTCGTAGGCGGCAACCCACTTCTTAACGAACTGCGCCTGCTTAGAGTTATCACTAGGATACTTTTGCAGATAGTCTTTGCCGATTTGATAAGCCGCAGGTTTATCCGCCTTATACTTGGCGATAAAAGCGACGTAGGCATCGCGCTTCGCGTCTTCTTCACTCTGCGCGCCGGACGCGGCGGTTGTGGTTTGCGAATCGGCGGTTTGCGCAAGCACGCCGTGGGCAAGCATGGCAACCATCATCGCGGTCAAGGCAAATAATCTGATCGTTGTTTTCATTTTTTCTAATCCTCCGGGCGATGTCTCAACTTATAAAATTCAATCAATTCACCAAAGGGGCTAATCGCGCACTCGCTTTTTCTCGAACATCGCGCGAGTGCTGTTTAAGATGCACGGGCGCAAAAAGCAGTTGCCGCTTACGACAGACACGCGTGTATCAGCGTATGGACGGGGAGTCGCAAACGGGCAACCGTGTCGGGAGAAAATTTAGTCACGATGCGTGCGGTAATCCTGCAACAATGTCCGCAGCGTGTCAAGCAATTACGCTGACAACAATCACGTTGCAATAAAGATACAACATACGGAATTTTCGCGCGCACTCAAACAAAATCTCCGCCGGATGCGCATCAAGAAAATATACGCGTATCCGGCAGAGATCGGTTTGCTTTAGCGTGCGGCAACAGCGCGGTGGTTTAAGGCTCGTTGCTCAACACGCGGCGCGGCCTGTTGTCCATCTGCGTCGTATTTGTTTTCGTGCGCGGCGCGACGGGTTGAACATTTATTTCAGACGGCCTGTTTGTCACAGGCACTTTGTAGATCGGCATCGTGACGCTTTTGACGCTGCTGCGCGCGTTGCCCGTTACGGCATCTGTCGTCACAACGCCTGTCGCAGATTCCGCATCCGCTTCGCCTTCTTCCGTCAATGCAGCGGCGGCGCGCGGATCGACTTTCGGGCGCGGCGCGAGCGTCGCGGGAGTGGTAGCGACCTGTGTTGCGCCGCCCATTGTGCCGAAGCGATATTCGAGCGCGCGGTAGATTCTGCCTGCGACGGCGACGGGAAAATGCGCCCGACCGTCGGAGCCGCGCGACACGACGACGACGGCGAGACGCGGATCAGTGACAGGCGCATACGAAGTAAAGAGGCCGACCCAATTGCCGTCTTCGATGCACGTACCTGTTTTTCCGGCGATGGTTTCCGTCGGGCTGTAAGCGAGTTTCGCCGTGCCGTAATTGACCGCGCCGATCATGCCGGGAATCATGCGGCGGAAATTTTCAACGGGGATACTAAGGTAGCGGCGCACTTCCGTATTGAACTGTGTGTTCTCCTCAGGCGTGCGCGGCAGATGCGGCGTCAACAGCTTGCCGCCGTTGGCGATAGCTGAGACGAGCGCGCCGAGTTGGACGGGCGTGACCTCGAAATCATCTCCGTGCGAAGACATGTGATTAACGGCATAGCCTGATTTATAGACTGGCACGCGCCCCGCATATTCGTTGGCGTGGTTGATGCCTGTGCGCTCGCCTAGCCCGAGTTGGCGCGCGTAAGAGGCCATGCGGTCAAAGCCGACGCGCCCGCCGACATTCTGGAAATAACCGTTGTTGGAAAAAGCGAGCGAGTCCGTCAGGTCTAGGCTCAAGCTCGAAACGCCGATGGTTTGTTCCGGGGCGATGACGTTTTCATTCAAGCCCGCGAGACCCGTTACGAGTTTGATGGTCGAGCACGGTTTGAAGCCGCGACGAACCGCCCATTCCTGATTGACGATAGTGTAGATGCGTCCCGTTTTCGGGTCCATCACGACGACTGATCCGGCGCGATTGCCGAGCGCCGCGATTGCCGCGCGGCGGACTTCCAAATCTTCGCCCGTCGGATCATCTCTAAGAATATTGGTGGCGGTTTCACTGCGCCACGCTTGATCTGCGGCGCGCTGGCGCGCAATGGCGGCGAGGCGCGCGAGTTCGGCGCGGCGCGCGGCTTCAGCACGGCGCGCGGCCTCTTCGCGTTCACGCTGTCTTTCTTCGGCAAGGCGGCGCGCTTCGGCGAGTCGGTCACGGCGCGACATCACGCCACCACGACGACCACCGCCGCCGCGTCTATCACTCGCGTCTTCTCTCGCAGACGAGCGAGCCGCGCCTCTTGCTCTGGCAGTCGGCGCAGATGACGCGCGGCGAGTTTGTTTTGGTCTGCTTGCCTGCGCGCTTGAGGCCATGAAGGAGAACGCCAGCAAAACAGACAGGCAGAGGGCGGCGCTTTTGTGCGACAAAGAATTGCGTAAAGTGTGATTCATCTAAAACCTCGCGCTTGGGACTCGGGGCGAAATCAGCACGGCCATGTGCAGCGGCGCTGCTTTGGCTGTGATGAAGGATTGACGGGAACAGGTTGGATTAGCCTGCGGAACGGCGTGCAACTTCTGCCGCGCCGCGTTTGTGATGCGCGTCGCGTTCTGTAATTGAAATGAGTAATCGTGCATCCGCAAAATGCTATTCAAGCGTCTCCTGAAATTTTAAGCTGACGTGTTCGGTTGCGGTTGTGTGTGGAGAGTTCCACTCGATTGGTCTCCGGGGAAGTTGCTTTGAAGACCATAGCGACTATAACATCTGCGGCGACGAGGCGGCAACAAATAAATTAACCAAGAATTCATGCGCCGTGCCGCTCCCGATAAATAGTTGCGTCGCTCAATAAATATGTTTGCCGCTCATGCGCGTTGACCGCAGACTTTGACGACAAACTTTTCCGGCAAACTCTATTTGCAGATGAACGCATTCGATTTAATTTACAGCTTTCGCTTGCGATTGCTGCTTGTGCTGGCGGCGCTGCTCATCGCTACGCTTGGGCTTCAGTATTATCTTAATCTGCGCGCCGAACAGCGCGTGACGAGCATTATAGCGGAACAGGAGCAAGCGCTTGCGGCGGCTCTCGCAATGGGATCGGAAGGCACGTCTTCGACGAAGTATCTAAGCCAGCTGCAAAAGCAATCCGGCTTCTCTTTTTATGATAAGGAGAGAGGGCCTGTCGTCAACGTGTTGATTGTTAATGCGAACGGAATGGTCACGGACAGCCTTGATCCGCAGTATTTCCCACCGGTTGGCGACGACGGTAAGCTCAAGCCTTATAAATTATCGAAGATTCAGGGGCAGTTGCCGCCGCTCGTCAATGCCGGGCAGTTGACATACGATACGACCGCTTCGCTGCCGCAGGAATCCGTTGCAGCGCAGATCAAAGCAGGCGAGCCGCGCGCTTTAACTTTTCCGCTGGAGACGGATCAAGGCCGCTGGTATGTCATCGTGGTGCTCGGTTCGCGGGGCGCGTCCGGCAGCCAGTGGAGTTGGCAGGCGGCGCGCCCGCTGCTTTACACTTTTGCTATTTTGCTACTCGCAACGCTTTTCGCGGGCGTGCTGGTCTGGCGTTTCACGCGCCCGATTAAAGATTTATCCGACGCGGCATTCAGAGTCGCGGCGGGCGACTTCGATTTTCGCGTGCCTGCCGCAGACCGCCGCGACGAAATGGGCGCGCTCGCCACGCGCTTCAACGAAATGATTGCCGGACTCGGGCGCACGCGGCTGCTCGAAGCCCGCCTCAATCAAGCGGAACGCTCGGCAGTCGTCGGGCGGCTCGCCTCTGCCATCGCGCACGAGATCAGAAATCCGCTTAACTATATTAATTTGACGCTCGATCATTTGCGCACCGCGTTTGCTCCCGATGACGAACAAAAGCGTCAAACATTTGATCGTCTCGCCGTACAGCTAAAAGCGGAAGTGGCGCGCATCAACACGCGCATCAGCGAGTTTTTGAATTACACACGCCCGCCGAAATTAGATTTGCAGCCGCTTGAACTGCGCGCCGTCGCGGAAGACGCCTTACGCATGGTCGAAGTGAAGGCCGCCGAAAGCAATATCAAGACAAACGTCAAAACCGTCGGCGCAGTGCCGGAAGTCTTGGGCGACACGGAAGCACTGCGCTCCGTTTTCACTAACCTTGTGATTAACGGCTTGCAGGCGATGGACGGCGCGGGCGGCGGCAGTTTGACAATCAAACTTTCGCCGGACGACACGGGCAAGCGCGCTTGCATAGACATCACGGACACAGGGCGCGGCATTTCCCTTGATCACATCTCGCAAGTCTTCGAGCCGTATTTCTCCACAAAGGAAACAGGCACGGGACTCGGCCTCGCCATCGTCAAAAAAGCGATCACCGATCACGGCGGCACAATCTCTGTCAGCTCTAAACAAAACGGCGGCACAACGTTTACAATCACCTTACCGGCAAATGGAAAGGACAAAGAATGAAGCACAGCATTCAAAGGACATGAGCCGCAAGAAATGAAAGCCGCCGTTTGCTTTCATTCCGGCTTCTGACTTCTGACTCCTGACTTCTGTTTAATCATGGCACGCAAAAGCATACTTGTAGTAGACGACGAAAAATCGCAGCGCGAAATCCTCGAGATGATTTTGTCCGGCGAGGGTTACAACGTGACGACGGCATCTTCCGGCGAAGCAGCCTTGAAGTTCGCGCACGAACGCCGCTTCGATCTCGTTCTAACCGATATGAAGATGACGGGCATGGACGGCATAGAGCTTTTGCAGCAACTGCTCGCCTACGATTCGTCCATCATCGTCATACTCCTAACCGCGCACGGCTCCATAGACTCCGCCAAGGAAGCCCTACGACGTGGCGCGTTCGATTATTTGCAGAAGCCTTATGACCGCGACACGCTGCTCGAGACAGTCGGGCGGGCGCTGCTGCGGCTCGACGCGCTCGACATGGAAATCGTCTCGGCTTCGCCCGAAATGGAAGCCGTCAAAAAGATGATTCTCAAAGTCGCGCGCTCGAGTTCTACCGTGCTTATTCGCGGCGAATCGGGAACCGGCAAAGAACTCATCGCGCGCGCCATACACAACCAAAGCCCGCGCAACACGGAGATGTTTCAGGCCGTCAACTGCGCCGCGATCAACGAAAATCTTTTAGAGTCGGAACTCTTCGGCCACGAGCGCGGCGCATTCACAGGCGCGCACGCCGAAAAGAAAGGTCTCTTTGAAGTCGCGGATCGCGGCACACTTTTCCTAGACGAAATCGGCGAACTAGACATCACGATGCAAGCGAAACTTTTGCGCGCCCTTCAGGAACGCGAAATACGCAGAGTCGGCGGCACGAAGGCGATTAAAATAGATGTGCGCGTTGTCGCCGCGACGAACAGAGACTTGCGCGCGATGGTCGCCGACGGGCGTTTCCGCGACGATCTTTACTATCGCATTAACGTGCTCTCCGTTGATGTTCCGCCCTTGCGCGAACGCCGCGACGACATTCCTATCTTGATTGATTTCTTTTTGAAGAAGCACACGCGCAATACTTCCAGACTCGTGCGCGGATTGATGCCGGACGCGCGGCGAATGTTGTTGGACTACGGCTGGCCGGGCAACGTGCGGCAGTTGGAGTCGGCAATCGAGCGCGCGATTCTTTTATGCGAAGGCGACCTTATCAGCATCGAAGATTTGCCGCTCGAAGTCCGGCAGGAATCGCGTCCCGTTTCGGAGAGCGCCTTCCGGCTTCCCGCCGAAGGCATCTCGTTTGAGGATGTCGAACGCGGCCTTATCATGCAGGCGATGGAGCAGACAGATTACAACATCACGAAGTCCGCCAAGCTTCTCGGCCTGACCTTTCGCACGCTGCAATACCGCCTCGACAAATTCGGCATCAAGCGCCCGGAAACAGGAAGAAAAGAGGACGAATGAACGTCATACAAATTCTCGGCCTCGCGCTCGGCTCGGCGTGGACATCGGGCATCAATTTATATGCGACTGTCGCCGTGCTCGGTTTGCTTGAGCACTACAAGTACGCGAGTCTGCCCGGCAGTCTGCACGTGCTTAGCAATCCGTTCATCATCGGCGTCGCGTTTTTTCTTTACTGCATCGAATTCGTCGCCGATAAGATTCCGTATGTCGATTCAATTTGGGATGCGGTTCACACATTCATACGCGTTCCGGCGGGCGCGGTGCTGGCGCTCGCGGCGACGACGCAAATGAATCCGGCGGTGCAAGTCGCAGCACTTTTGTTGGGCGGCGGCCTCGCTCTTTCAACGCACGGCACGAAGGCGACTGTGCGCGCGGCGGCCAACACCAGCCCGGAGCCTTTCACTAACTGGACGCTCTCGCTCGTCGAAGACGCCTTTGCCATCGGCGCAACCGCGCTGGCGGTGCTTCACCCGATTGGCATACTCGTTGTGATCTTGATTTTCCTGCTCGTCCTCGCGTGGATTCTACCGAAGGTCGTGCGCCGCATTCGCCGCATGACCGCAGCGGCGCGTGCCTTCTTCTCAGGCCAGCCCATCGCGGAATCGGCGCGTTGATGACCAACTGAAAGCGCGTCGGTGATGTCTAATGGGGAAAAGAGACCATGGCAGGTTGGTACACGAAATCCGCGATGCTCTCATCAGGCACGGATTCAAGCCAACGTCAATCACTCAGGTCGAAACTCCTGAAGGTCTCAATTCAGCGCGAGTGCCGGGTTTCAAGCTTGAAAAGCATAACGACAGCAAGTCTGTTCGCCTCGCCTATCGCACACTGGACTCGCCATCATTGAAGACAATGGACTGGAACACGAGACAGATTGAAGGTAGCATCCAGATGAAGATGCTCATCCGCTATAACGCGATACTGGAGAAGGAAGGCTTTACCTGTATCGCAATTAATAGTCACGATCCTTTGACTCCACACTCGCTCTGGAGACGCGACAATAAAAGCCCGGACGCGCCCCTAAACAAGTAGATGCCGCGAGGCGGTGTGACAAATAGCGCGGCACAGGTCGCGGCGCGTTTCGGCTTTGAAGATTTAAGCCGGAGCGAAAAAGGAAGGCGTGCGGCGAAATAGATTGCTGCTCGCCAATCAATCGCATGATGCAGTGATGTACTCGCTCATCGCTACATACTTAAACATTTAAGAGTCACTCTCGACTGATAACATAATTCGGAAACAAAAAATGCGCTCTAAAATCTTTATACTTGTTCATGCCTGCGCAATTTTACTGCTCGCGTTGATAATCGCGGGATGCGCTAAAACGGAAAATGCGCCGACGAACGATGCTGCTAGTGCTTCAAACATCGCGCCGTCGAGTGCTTCTAATGCTTCGCCGCGCGCGGAGATTGTGCGCGCGGAGACGAACGCGGTTGAGGCGGCGGGCAATGCGCCGGAGGCTTTCGTGCGCGTGAAGATTGCAGAGGGTTTTCACATTCATGCCAATCCGCCGACGCTGCCGAATTTGATTGCAACCGAGTTGAAGATAGAATCGGACGAAGCGAATGCGGGCATCACGGCGGGCGCTCCGGTTTATCCGGCTCCGGTCACGCGAAAATTCGATTTCTCCGAACAGCCGCTCAGGGTTTACGAAGGCGAGGTCGTCATCAAACTGCCGCTGCGCGTTGAAGCGTCTGCCGCGAAGGGCGAGCATCGCTTGCGCGCCAAGTTGCGCACACAGGCGTGCGACAATCAGGCTTGTTATCCGCCGCGCACAATAGAAACCTTCATCGCCGTGAACGTGCGATAGAAGCCGCGCAGCCACTTATAAGAATCAAGCGCATCGCGGGATTGCCCGTAGAAGGAAACGCTTTGATGGAACGCGTCTGGATTGCCATTTCGATTTTGTGCTTGATTGCTGCCGCGTTTTTCTGGTTGGGGCGCGGCAATCTCGATCAGGCTTTTGTCGCCGCCGCGCTCGGCCTCGTCGTATGGTTTCTTTCCTTGCGCAACCGGCTACGCAGTTCAAACATCGAACGGGACAATGCAGAATTTGGAAACGAAAGTAATCTGGATCACGATGAAAATTAAACAATGTTCGATACTGCTCGCGGCCTTTCTTCTATTCACGACGTTTGCTTCGCAGGCTTTTGCCGCAGGCGAAGATGCAGCGGCGGTGCGCGCGGCGATGGAGCGCGCGTTCTCGCAATTGCGCGCGGGCGATTACGCGGCGCTTTATGAAGCATTGCCGGATGCTTCGCGCGGGCGCATCTCGCGCGAGCGTTTCGCGGAAAGCCTGCAACGGGCGCATGATTCCTACGGCCTCGAACTCAATCGGCTGGACATCGGTGGCGTGCATGTCGGGCGCGATGTCGCGGTGGTCGAGACAGTCATGTACGGACAGGTTGCAAGGCCAATCGAAGCGGCGGGCAAAGTCGTCGCCAGACAATATCTCGTGCGCGAAAACGGACAGTGGCGAGTCGCCATCGGCAGCCGCTCCGTAATGCAGCCGCTTCTCGCGCGCGAACCGCGCTTTGCCAAGCAATATCCGTCGCGCGAGCCGCACATCTATGTCGAGCGCAACGGTCGCTGGATGGACATCGGCTCGATGGGCGCTATCAGGCGTCGCGCAAATTCAAGATAAAGGTGCAAGGAAGAAAAGCGGCATGGTGCGTTCGTCAAAGCTGCGAAGCTCAAAGCAGATCGCTGAAGGATAGTTGAAGATGCTCGTCGGGATTTTCCGTTGCGGTGTGACGGCGTGAAGTTCGCGCGTTGTCGCCGAGAGCGTTGCGGACGGATTGCAGATGAAAGCGCAGAATGCGCGGCGTGAGACGTATGGACGGGATGCGCCCTTTTTGCGCGAGGCGGCGGACAGTCGTTTCACTCACCTGCAAGAGTGCGGCAAGTTGCCGCGCCGTCAAAAATTCTTCGCGCGTGGGTGGCTCCGTTGGTGTGGCGTCCTTCATCGCTTATTGAACAAACGCGGACAAGTGAAACATGCGCGGAAGCAAAAGTTTTTTAAGCTAAGGCTTCTCTTATTGATTTGCTTTGGGTCGCAGTGAAAGCGACAGACGGTAAATGGCTGCGCCGTCAACTTCGATTTCGCCCGTCACGGGTTCCGCGCCGTCTGCCTTAACTGTCACACGATACTTCGCTTTGTCCGTCGCAACGCGAAACGCGAACTCGCCGCTTTGCGTGGTGATTCGCTCGGCGATTTTTTTACCCGCCGCGCCGCTTGCCGCTTGCCGCGCAATCTCGACTCGCACTCCGGGAACGCTGCGCCCGTCCGGATCGAAAACGCTGCCGCGCACAGACGCAATCGAACCCGTATCGACGGTCAAAACGAGTCGGTCATTCAGCGCGCGCGTTTTCCCCACGCGCACTTCCACATTTTCGATTGAGCCGACGCTTAGACCCGTGCGGCGAAACGTCAGGCCGTAGGTTCCCGGTGCAAGTCCGGTGATTGTGAAATCGCCTTTGCTGTTTGTTTCAACGCGTGTTATTTCGCGCTCGCCTTCGCGCGCGATGACGGCGACGCCCGCCGCGCCCGCGCCGCTCTCGACGCGCACTTTGCCTTTGATGCTGCCCGTTGTTTGCTGCGCGGCACACGAAGCGACAAACAGCAGCATCATAAAAAAGGCGCTGAAACAATTACGCAAATTCATAAGTTTCATTTTCATATTCCACAAGAACAGCGTTCAATCAGACGGCGCACTTATTATACAACGTACTTTATTCACGAACGAGCGCGCGCCCAATGATGGATGCGCGGAAGGCAGAAGGGTGTTGCCTGCTTCGCAATCGTCTGGCGCGTGCGTGTGTCGCTCTGTATAATTTCAAGCAAGCATTTCGTTTCAATCAATCTTTAACCTGTGCGATAAATGTGCGGCAAATAAAAGCCTACGCCTAACGCAACTCATTGTCGGCTTCCATCTTTTTTCTTGTATGTTTCTTTTCGGCAAACATTATCCGGCGATGAGTTTTAGATTAATTAAATCGCGCGGCGCGTGTTGCAGATTCTTGCTTTGCGCGATTCTATGCGCGGCGCAGTCAGGCTTTGCGGAATCGTCCTTCCCGTCACCATGCCTTGCGAGAGCGCAGCAACTTCCCGAATTGACGCCCGCACCGCAGCAACAGCAGCAACGCCCGCGTCGCGTCAATCCGCCGCAGGAATCTGCGCCAATCGAGCAAGGTACGGATCAGGATGAAGTGCTGCGCATCGACACAGACCTCGTGCTGCTCGATGCGACTGTGACGGATGCGGGCGGGCGCGTCGTGCGTGGCTTGCGCCGCGAGGATTTCAAGATTTACGCGGACGGCGCAGAGCAGCCGATTTCCTTTTTCAATGTAGAGCGGCGCGGCGGCCAACCGCGTCCCGTCGCCATCGTTTTCGCGCTCGACGTATCGGGCAGCATGTCGCCGGAGGAACTCGATCAACTAGGACGCGCGATGCGCATTTTCACCGCGCGGCTTTCAAACAATGCGTCCGTCTTCGCGGTCACGACGTTCGGGATGAAAGTCAAAACGCTGCAAAACTTCACGAGCGATGCCGCCAAACTCGAACGCGCCTTTGATCGCCTCGCGCATGAACCGAACGGGCTTTCGACGCACACTTACGACGCCGTTGATGATGCCGTCCGAATGCTCATCAGAAACGCGCCGCGCACAAAAGAGCGCAGGCTTCTGAAACGCGCGGTAATCGTCGTGACGGACGGCTTTCCCGTCGGCGATACGGTTGCGCCGCGCACCGTAATCGAGCGCGCCAACGTCGCCGAGACGAGCGTTTATACGGTCATGCTGCCGTCCTTTTCGCGCCTGCTGGTTTCCGCCGAACGCGCGCCGTTGCCGACGCCTTTGGATGTCAGCGGGCTGGCGGAAAAGACCGGCGGCACAAGCGTCTATGCGACGGACAAGGATTTCGGGGCGCTTTTTCAAAAGCTCGCGGAAGAAGTCGCGTCCACTTATGTGCTGGCTTTTTATCCGCCGGAAGCGAAGCGCCGCGACGGGCGCTTCCACACAATTCGCATCGAAGCGCCGCCCGGCTTAATTGTCCGCCAGAACCGCACAGGCTACGAAGGCGCGCCGCTGCATTGAGCCTTTAGCATCGGTGAGAGAAAACATACGAAGACGGCGCGAAGAAAATCAGGCCTTTGAAAACGAGCGACGAAAGAACCTTACGGCCTTCGTCGGACAGATTTCTAAAAGCGCACGTTTCTCTTCGCGCCGCTCGATGAATGGCTTTACTATTTCCGCGTTTAGATTTCTTCTTCCTCCTCATCATCAAGGTTATCTTCCTCGACGATGTCCAATTCGACGGGATCGAGTCCGACGAGTTCGAGTTCGCTTCCGCAGTCTTCACACGTCATCACGTCGCCCTTGTCGGCGTCTGTATCGACGTGAACTTCGGCTTCACATTCCGGGCATGTTCCGGTCGGCACGTTGTTTTACCTCCAGCGCTTTCTTAAGTTATTTAAGAGCGGCGCACCCGTTATTCTTCGGGAGACTTCCGCGTTGTTTAAGAGATCGATGCCGACAATCTAACTGCCCGCACAAGATTTTGCAACACCAATTTACGGCATCGCTCAAACACGCGATTAATGAACCTCAGCCTTCGCCAAAGGCTCATTGAGCAGCGATAGTGGAAAGCGAGGCGAGACGCTGGCGTGCCTCTGCTGCTTCAGAACTGCGCGGGTAGCGGCGTAGGATTTCGCGCCAGCCCGCGCCATCATAATGAAACGCACGCGCCTTACGGTCGAGGATGAAGTTGACGCCTTGCTTGTTGAATCTATCGAGTTCGTTGAAATTGAGATAATAGCTGAAGAGCGGAGCGCCGCCCGCAAGCATCTCGCGCTCGTCTAAACGCTTACCGACATCGCGCGAGAGTTTCGTCGCTGCTTCTTCCGCCGCATCCGCGTAAAGTATTAAAACCGCCGGGCGCAAAGCCGATCTGGGAAAAGCGTCGAGAAAGATACGCGCACGCGCGAGACGGTCGAAGCCTTCGGAGCCGTTGACGAGGCGCGCGAGGCGTTCGTCATCTCCCGCGCGTGAGGGCGCAAAGACGCTATCGCTTTGCAGCCATCCACGCGTGCGGCGCGTGACGGCGACGCGGTAAAAGAGCAAACCGTCCGGCGCGCGACGCGAACCGAGAATGCCGACGGCGCGCCCGCGACTTAAACGATGAACGAGCCGCGCAGACACATCCGGCGCATCGCGCAACACCGCCAATCTTTCATCGGCAACTACCGCGCGCTGTCCGGCAAGGTTCATAATTCTTCGCTGCTGCGCACGTAGATTTGTGAAAGCAGTGGAAAGACAGAGAAGCGTCACCGTGATGGTGAAAAGGAAACGTCGAAGCAAAAAAGCTCGGTTGAAGTGAGAAGGTAAAGACACTTGTATGGCCTCCTTTAAGCAAGGTGAGATTGACTTCGGGGCGACATGCTCGCGCCGCTTTGGTGAAAACGTGTGGCGCTAGCGAAGAACGCGGCGGCGAGTCGCAGGTAAGGTGCTCGACGAAAGTTTCACGCGCGCTTCGGCAGCAAGCAGGCGCCCGGCAGTCGCGGCGTGATGAAAATAGCAAATGCCGATGGCGAGCGCGTCGGCGGCGTCGTGCGGTTGAGGCACTACGGGAAGCGCGAGCAGCACGCGCACCATTTCCTGAACCTGATGTTTCTCGGCGTTGCCATAGCCGACGATGGTTTGCTTGACGAGGCGCGGCGCGTATTCGTGAATCTCTAAGCGAGCGCGTTCCGCCGCGAGAAGCGCAACGCCGCGTACCTGTCCGAGTTTGATCGCAACCTGCACGTTCTTCGCGTAAAAGGCTTCTTCAATCGAAAATACGTTCGGCTCGAGGCGCGCAATAACAGCTTCGATACCATCGCTGATTTTCAACAAGCGTGCGGAGAATCTTTCGCGCGGCGGAGCTTTTATCGTGCCGTATTCAACGAGCCGGTAGCGGCTGCCAACGCTTTCGACGACGCCCCAGCCCGTTGTTTCACTGCCCGGATCGATGCCTAAAACACGCACAACATTCGTCTTCCAAAAAACACGCAGGATAAAACTTGCGCTGGCGATTTTCCTACCTCAAAAACGCGCCGAGCATAGCACAGCCGAATCCGTGCAGGAAAGGCGGACGCTATTCCATATCTGCTTCGCTGATGTCGAAGTTGGCGGAGACTTTTTGCACGTCGTCGTGGTCTTCGAGCGATTCCATCAGCTTGAGCATTTGTTTGGCTTCCGCGCCTTCGAGCTTAATGTAATTCTGCGGCAAGAGTTCGACTTCGGCGACTTCCGGCTCGACGCCCGCGCTTTTCACGGCGGCGAGCACCACATCGAAATTGTCCGGCGCAGTAATGATCTCGAAATTATCCACGTCGTCGCGCAAATCTTCCGCGCCCGCTTCGGTGACGATCTCGAAGAGTTCGTCTTCGGGCTTCGCGCCTTTGCTGACGACGATGTAACCCTTTTTGTCGAATATCCAGCCAACCGAGCCGGACTCGCCCAAGTTGCCGCCGTTCTTGGAAAACATATGCCTGATTTCAGCCACCGTGCGATTGCGATTATCCGTCATGGATTCGATTATCAAGGCGACGCCGCCCGGCCCGTATCCTTCGTAAGTTATTTCCTCGTAGTTGACGCCTTCCAGTTCGCCCGTGCCGCGCTTGATCGCGCGCTCAATCGTGTCGTTCGGCATATTCCCGGCCTTCGCGTCGAGGACGGCTTTGCGCAGGCGCGCGTTGGCGTCCGCGTCGCCGCCGCCGGTGCGCGCCGCGACGGTGATTTCCTTAATCAGCTTGGTGAAAAGTTTGCCGCGCTTGGCATCGAGCGCGCCCTTTTTGTGCTTGATAGTATGCCACTTGGAATGTCCAGACATCGAGTGCGAATCCTTTTTTGTACGAAACTTTGAGAACTATGAAAGCGATGCGAAAACGCAATATAGCACGCGATTTTCCGTTGCTGCAACCAAGTATTTTAGTCGCTTTGCAACAATGTTTCCAACATCTCGCGCGTTGCTCCGCGAACGCGCACGGCCTTGCTTTTTGAAGCGCGGCCTGAAGTTATTTCCACATCGCGGCGCGGCACTTTGAATGCACGCGCAAGGCAGCGCGTCAAGGCTTCGTTGGCGGCTCCCTCAACGGGCGGCGCGGCGACACGCACGCGAAGCTGGTCGTCATGCTCGCCGACAATTTGGCTGCGCGAAGCGTTCGGCACAACCCGCACATCGAAGAGCAGCGCGCCGTCTCGCTCCGTGCAGCGAATCATAAGAGTTGCTTCTTCGCTTAAAACAAGTCTTTGCTACAAAAGCGTTCCGGCTATCGCTTTCTGAAGCAGTTGAAGAACGAAGAGGATGATGATCGGCGAAATATCCATCGTGCCGAGCGGCGGAATGAGACGCCGCGCCGGAAGGAGAATGGGGTCTGTCGCGCGCGTAAGAAATCTCATCACGGGATTGCTGTAACTAACCACCCACGAAAAAACAACGTAGACGAAGATCAATAACACATAGACTGAGAGCAGGCCATAAAGTATATAACCGACGAGTGCCAGCGGCGCGCCACTTAACAGGCTTTTTGTGATTCCTTTAAGCGTAAACACCATATCTCCGGTGAGAATCAATAAGAAATAGCCTAATAGAATCGTTACCAGAACTGTGAGCAGCGGCGCGAATTTCGGATCGAAGCCGAAGCCCATTAGCTTGCCGCGCACGGGATTAACGAGCGGATCGGAGAAACGCCGTATGAGCAGTGCTGTCCGGCTAAACGGATTGATGTCCGCGTAGGCAATGGCGAAGCGCAGCAGCATCAACACGATGACCGCGACGATAATAGTTACCACCGCATACCATAGAAGAAGGCCGATAAGATCGAAGAGAGACATAATATTTCTTCAAAGCGATTTGAAACTTTGCGTTCGCTATAAAACTTGCCGCAGAGACACAGAGAAGGATAAAGGGAAAAACAAAACACTTTACATCTTTCAAATACTTTACATCCTTCTGAACTGCTCTGTGTATTTGTGCCTAAGCCTGTTTGAAATACGTGCTGCGGCGATTCGCACATTAATCTTAACTGATGGTAAAGAGCCTACGCTGATTTCGGTTGTTGCCCGCGCGTCCCGAAAATCGCCGTGCCGACGCGCACCATCGTCGCGCCTTCTTCGATGGCGACTTCAAAATCATAGCTCATGCCCATTGAAAGCTCGCCCGCGCCCGCGCCGAAATCTCCGTGCCGATGAAGCGCATCGCGCAGTTCTCGCAGGCGACGAAAATACGAGCGCGCTTTTTCTGCGTCTTCAAAAAAAGGCGGCAGCGTCATCAGCCCGATTAATTGCAGATGCTCGCAAGCGCTCACGGTCTGCACGAGTTCCGGCAACTCTGCTTCACTTGCTCCCGATTTGGTTTCTTCATCGCCCAGATCAATTTGAATCAAAACAGGCAAGTGTTCGCGCTTCTCTTCCACGCACAAACGTTCGAGCCGCTCTGCCAGTGCCTTTGAATCCAGCGAATGAATGACACCAAAGAGCGTTACGGCGCGGCGCGCTTTGTTGGCCTGTAAATGTCCGATCAAATGCCAGCGAGGGCGCGCGCCGCCGTTGCCGAGTTGCGCGATCTTACCGTCGGCTTCCTGAACTCTGTTTTCTCCGA
>JBPCOJ010000101.1:0-46120 GCA_051000345.1 Pyrinomonadaceae bacterium
TTGGAGGTTAAAAGTTTAGTAGTGCGCAACTTCTTCTTCCTCCTGCGGCTGCTTCGCTGGCTCGCCGGATTCCGGCTGATAGCCAGATGTTTCGTAAACGAAGTCTTCGCTCATTTCGCGGCTGGCCTCCGCCGCGCCCGCTTTTTTCAAGGCACGCGCACGCAGGCTATAAAAGATAACGGGCGTGACGATCAATACATGAAGCAGGCTTGAAACCATGCCGCCGAGCACCGGCGTGGCGAGCGGCTTCATCACTTCCGAACCCGCGCTCGCGCTCCACATAATCGGCAGCAATCCGGCCACCACCGTCGAGACCGTCATCACTTTCGGACGCAGGCGAAGCAGCGCGCCTTCCGTGACAGCTTCCAGAAGCGTTTCGCGCGTCAGGACTTTTACCTCTTTGAGTTTGCGCGCGACGGCCTCTTCGAGATAAATCACCATCACGACGCCCGTCTGCACGGCTGTCCCGAACAGCGCGATGAAGCCGACCCACACCGCAACCGAAAAATTGTAATCAAGCAGCCACAGCAGATACACGCCGCCCGTTAAAGCAAACGGCACGGCGAGCAGAACGTGCGCCGCTTCAAGTGCAGAGCCGTAGATCATGTACAGCAGGCCGAAGATAATCAGCAGCACGACGGGCACGACGATCAGCAAGCGATTGCGCGCACGCTGTTGATTTTCGTACTGCCCGCTCCACGCGACGTAGTAGCCCGCCGGAAGCTGCACCTGCTTTGTGATTGCCGCTTTTGCTTCATCAACGAAGCTGCCGACATCGCGCCCGCGTACATTAAGCAGGACAGTGCCGCGCAGCAATCCGTTCTCGCTGGAGATCATCGTCGGCCCCTGCACGCTGCGTATGTCTGCGAGTTGCGCGAGCGGAATCGGCGCGCCTGCCGCCGACGTAATCGGAATCTGGCCTAATGCTTCCGGGCTGCTACGAAATTGCTGCGCGTAACGCACGCGAACAGGGAAACGCCTGCGCCCTTCGATGGTCACAGACAAATTGGTTTCGCCGATTCCCTTCTCTATGGCATCCTCGATGGTGCGCGTGTCTATGCCGTAGCGCGCGGCAGCCGTGCGATTGATATGTATGTCAACGTAAGGCGCGCCGCTGATCTGTTCAGGATAAACATCAACCGCGCCGCGCACGTTCTTCACCACGTCCGCAATCTTGCGCGAGTAGTCTTCCAGCGTCTTCAAATCGTTGCCGAAAACTTTAATGCCGACCTGCGAGCGTATGCCCGTCGAAAGCATCTCTATGCGATTGATGATCGGCTGCGTCCAGATATTCGTGACTCCGGGCATACGCAGTTTTTCGTCCATCTCCGCAATCAAAGATTCGCGCGTGACACTAGCGCGCCATTCGTTTTGCGGCTTGAGGTGAACGATTGTTTCATTCATGTTCACGGGAGCGGGATCGGTAGAAGTCTCCGCGCGCCCGGCCTTGCCGACAGCCGATTCGACTTCTGGAAAACTTTTCAAGATCGCGTCCTGCTTGCCCATAATCTTCAGAGCTTCGTCAATCGAAATCGCAGGGTCTGTGATCGGCATATACATCACATCGCCTTCATTGAGCGGCGGCATAAATTCCTTGCCGATGCCCGTTGCCAGAACGATTGCGCCCGCAAAGAGCGCGAACGCGATGGAGACGGTTATCAAGCGATGATGCAACGCCCACCCAAGCGCCGGACGATAAATGGCGTGCAACGCGCGCATCACCGGGTTCGATTGTTCGGAGTGGAATTTTCCGCCTAACAAATAGGTGCAGAGCACGGGCACGAGCGTCAGCGCGATGAAGGTTGCGCCGACCATCGCAAAAGTTTTGGTGAAGGCGAGCGGATGAAAAAGTTTTCCTTCCTGTCCCGTCAGCGCGAAGACCGGCACGAAGGCGAGAATGATAATCGCCATCGAAAAGAAGACCGGACGCCCGACCAGCTTCGTTGATTCGAGCACCGTCTGCCACACGAGCTTTCTATCCTTCGGATCAACTTTGCGCTGCTCCAAAAAACGAAAAGCGTTCTCCGTCACGACGATTCCGGCGTCAACAAGCACGCCGATGGCGATAGCGAGTCCCGCCAGCGACATCAAATTTGAACTAATGTCCATGTAGCGCATGAACAGAAAAGAGACCAGCACCGCGAGCGGCAGCGGAATCGTCACAATCAAAATCGAACGAAAGTGCGCGAGGAAAATTATGTGCGCGAGCGTGACGAGAATCAGTTCTTCGATCAACGCGCGTTTCAGTGTGTGCGTCGCGCGTTCGATCAACTGCGTGCGGTCATAGAACGGAACAAGGCGCACGCCCGGCGGAAGTCCCGCTTGCAGAGAGTTAATCTTTTCCTTAACGGCCTTTATCACGTCCAGCGTGTTGACGCCGTAGCGTGCGATGACGACGCCGCCAACTGCCTCGCGCCCGTTCTTGTCGAGCGCGCCCGTGCGAAACGCGCTGCCGAGCTTTACGTCCGCAACGTTGCGCACATAGACAGGCGTGCCGTTCGGCGCACTGACGACGATATTTTCCACGTCAGCAACGGATTCAATGAGGCCGATTCCGCGCACCACCGCCCACTGTCCCGCCTGCTCCACGACGTTGCCGCCGACGTTGTTGTTGGAACGCTGCACGGCCTCAACAATCGTCGAGAGCGGCAAGCCGTAGCTGCGCAACTTGTTTGGATCAACATTGACTTGATACTGCTGCACATAGCCGCCGACGCTTGCCACTTCCGCCACGCCGGACACGGAGTTGAGTTGATAGCGCACGAACCAATCCTGCAACGTGCGCAACTCGCGCAGGTTCGTGTTGCCGTCGCCTTCGAGCGTGTACCAGAAGACTTGCCCGACGCCGGTTGCATCCGGCCCCAGCACCGGCGCGACGCCTTCCGGCAGTTGCCTTGAAACTGTATTCAAGCGTTCCAGCACACGCGTCCGCGCCCAGTAAAGATCAACGTTGTCTTCAAAAATGACGTTAATCATCGAGAAGCTGAACGCGGAACTTGCGCGCACCACACGCACGCCCGGCAAGCCTTGCAGATTGGTCACAAGCGGATACGTGACTTGATCCTCGACCTCCTGCGGCGAGCGTCCAACCCAATCCGTAAAGACGATTACTTGATTGTCCGAAAGGTCTGGAATGGCATCAACCGGCGTGCGTATTAGCGCCCAGTAACCCAACAAAGCGAGGGCAAGATAGAGCACGAGGATTAGCCCGCGATGGCGCAATGAGAGTTCGATTAGCTTGTGAATCATAAAGGCCTTCTTCGATTACTTCACGTTGACAGGAAAAGATGTTTGCCCGCGTCCCGCCGCGCCTTCGTAAGAGACTTGCGCTTGCCATTCTCCGGCCATCTCTATCTTGGCCTTGCCGCGATAAACGCCGGGCGTCTTGGTTGTCGTGAAAGATGTGGCATCGTTCATTACGGGCATCGCGCCCATGCTCTGCATATGAAATGTCAGCGCGACTGCGCCCGCTTCAACGGGCTTGCCGGAAGCATCCGTAAAGGTCAGCATAAACTCTTCCCCGCCGTGTTTGAGTTGGCCTTCGTCGTTGGCGAGTGTCGCGGTCAGATTGCCGACGGGCGCGCTCTTGATCGCCTTTGCGCCGGAAGCGTTATCAGAGTTTGAGCCGCAAGCGGCAGCGACGAGTAGCAGCGCGGAGACGACAAGCGCGAATACAAATTTCTTCATGGTTTGATCCTCTCGATGAATAGAGATAGACGCGCGCAACGGATACACTCCGTCGCACAGATTTTCCGCCTTCTTCAAAACAAAAGGCAGCGGCAGCAAGACACACTACGCCTCTGTAAGCTCTAAATCAGAAGCGCGAGATGTCGTATGTATGTGGGTTGGGAATTCGGATGATCCCGCGACGAGTCGGGATAGTGAGCGGAACGCGCCGGAGTCGATGGCGCACGCAGCATCGTTGCAGAATGAACGGTGACAGCGAGAAGTGAGAGGATGCGCTGTGTGCGCAAAGTCGTCGGCGCGGTAGTGCCGGGCGTCTCGCAGTTAAGCGCGCAGCACAGTTGCGCAGCCGCGACTTCGGGCGCGTTCGTTTGCGCATGAGCCATATGGCAGCAGTCCATCATGCCCGTCATGCTGCACGCCTGCTCTTTCTCATGCAAAGGCATTCCGGCGAAAAAACTTCCGCCGATAACCGCAATGAGCACAAACGATGTAAGCCACTTCGTCATCATTCGTTAGAGACTATATTGAGCGCTGCCGATGCCTGTCAAGGCGCATAAAGATGTTTCGCAGAAAGCGTATTGCGCACTCTTTTAATAATTTCATCAGGGCGATGCGCGTACGCCGCGCACTGCGTCGGCTACCAACGGCAAACTGCGCTTGTTCTCGAATCTTTACAATCTCGCTCTCGCGTCACTTGCTCAAATTACTTTTTCAATTACCAGCGCGCTGTTCTTCGAGCCGAAGCCGATGCAGTTGCAGAGCGCCCTGCGTATGTTTGCTTCGCGCGCTTTGTTCGGAACGTAGTCTAGGTCGCACTCCGCGTCCGGTTCGTCCAGATTGATTGTCGGCGGAATTATGTTCGTGTGCATCGCGCAGAGAGTTGCCGCGAGTCCAGCCGCGCCGCTTGCGCCCTGCGGATGCCCGATCTGCGATTTGGTGGCGGACATCGGAATTCGTTTGGCGGCGTCGCCGAACGCGAGTTTGACGGCGTGCGTTTCGATGCGGTCATTGAGGACGGTTGATGTGCCGTGAAGATTAACGTAATCGATTTCTGCGGCATCGAGTCCGGCGTCTTCGAGCGCGAGTGTCATGGCGCGCGCCGGTTCGTCGCCTGTTTCTTCTAATTGCACGCGATGATAAGCGTCGCACGTCGCGCCGTAGCCCGTGATTTCCGCGTAGATTTTCGCTCCGCGTTTGATGGCTGCTTCTCTTTCTTCGAGCACATAAATCCACGCGCCTTCGCCGAGCACAATCCCGGAACGATCCCGCGAGAAGGGACGCGACGCGCGCTGCGGTTCGTCGTTCCACTCCTTTGTGAGCACGGTCATTAAATTGAAGCCCGCAAGAATGCCGGGCGCAAGCGGCGCATCGACTCCGCCCGTCAACATTATCTCTTGACGCCCGACGGCGATATGCTGCGCGGCATACGCAATCGCGTCGGTTGAACTCGTGCAGCCTGTCGAGATAATGTGCGAGAGGCCGCGCAAGCCGAAGCGCATCGAAAGCTCGCTCGACAAGCCGCCGTGCGTTGAAGACGGAATCGTGTAGACGCTGATTTGATTGGTCTGGCCTGCGTGAAAGCGCTCGTATTGCTTTTCCGTAAAGCTCAAGCCGCCGCCGCCCGTGCCGAGTTCAACGCCGATGCTACGCCGCTCATCGAGAGTTAAATCATCCGGGTAAATCCCCGCGTCTTCCAATGCTTCGCGCGCGGCACAAAGCGCAAGCGGCACAGTGCGCGCGACGTGCTTGCGATCCTTGACGCTCAACTCCGCTTCCCAATCGAAGCCGCGCACTTCGGCGGCGATCTTCACGGGCGAGTTCGTGACGTCGAAACTTTCGATGCGCCGCACGCCGCTTTCCCCGTTTTGAAGCGCGCGCCAGAAAGCCTCGCGTCCTATTCCGACAGGCGTCACACAACCCATGCCGGTAATCACGACGCGGCGCGCTTGCTTCATACGTCTCAACATACGAGAACGTGTTCCTTTTGCAAAAAGATATATCGGGAGGAGAGGTTCAGCATAACATCATGGACGACGCAACGCGTAACAGCCGCATCGCTTTTCGTTTGCATAAGTTTGCGCGAATGGTGAGGAAGAAACACCGAAAGGCGAAAGCAAGAATGTGTCCTCGCTTCCGCCCTTCGCCTTATTACTTCCTGCTTTAGTTCGCTTCCTTCTTATTTTTTGCTGATCTTCCCGCTGCCCGTGTTGGAGACACTTAACTGCGGCGGATTGCTTATGTAATAAATGTCGCCGCTGCCGGAATTCTTGAGGTCTAACTGCTCGACGGCGCTGACTTCGCAATCGCCTGAACCGGATGAGGTGACGAAGCTTTTTTGTGCGAGAAGGTTCGACGCGTTCACGTCGCCGCTGCCGGATTTGTCGATGTTGAGCGTGTCGGCTTTGCCGTAGAAAATAATGTCGCCGGAGCCTTTCAACTCCGTGTTGACGGTCTTCGCCGTGACATTCAACTTGGCATCGCCGGAGCCTGTGATAACGACATCCAGCGCGTCCGTCTTGATCGACGATTTAGTTTCAATCGCGCCGGAGCCTGTGATTTCAAGCCGCTTGATGTCGTTCATCGTCGCGTAAATATTAAGCTTCACATTCTTGAAACAGCCGCCGTCGGTTTCGACGACAAGTGTATTGCCGTCAATGCTGGTGCGCACTTTTTCCATGATGTTGTCATCGGCTTCGACGCGCAGCGACGGTGTGCCGCCCTGCGTGACGAAGACGTTGGCGCTGCCCGCAATGCGCACGCTGTCGAAGGCTTCGACGTTGCGATTCTCCGTAATAATCTTGCCGGAACCTTCCGTGCAATTAACGAAGTTGGAAGCCGTGCCGCAATTTGTCCAGAGACAAGCAAACGCGGTGAAGAAAAACAAACGAACAACTGTTTTCATGTTGATGGCGCTTTCCGATTCGATTCCACAGGCGAATCAAAATCATTGATGGATGATTGAATCATACAGAAACGTCAGCGACTAAGTGTCTCAAACAAAACCATAAGATTAGCCACAGACACACAGAGTCACAGAGATGCAAGAAAGATGGTAAGAATTTTTATGCATCTACTTCTCTTTTTGTTTTTGCTTATCTCTATGCCTCTCCGGTCTCTGTGGCAGAGTTTCTTACTTGCTCTGAATTAACTTCGTCAAACGTCGGCTGTGACGCTTTCGGTTTTTGTGCCGCAGGCCGCGCAGAACTTCGCGCCCGCAGCGAGTTCGGCCTGACAGTTCGGGCATTTCTGCTTTTCCTGTTTCGCGCCGCACACGCTGCAAAACTTTGCGCCCGCCTGCAACTCCGCGCCGCATTGCACGCACGCCGTTGCTTTGCTTCCGACCTCTAAGCTCGCGCCGCACTCGTTGCAGAACTTCGACGCGCTGATATTCGCCGCGCCGCATTTCTGACACTTAACGGTTGTCGAGACCGCACCCTTATCGTCGCCGGCTGTGCTCACATTCGCTGTCGGCGAAGATGATTGATGCGGCGCACTCACAGCGTTCGACATCGCTCCGGCCATCGCATTGCCCATGGCGAAGCCTGCGCCCAAGCCTGCGCCCGTGCCTGCGCCGCCCGAAGGATTTTCCGCCGCCGCGCGCAAAGCATCCGCCGCCTGAAACTGCGTGTAGCGTGCAGTGTCGCCGATCACGCCCATCGAAGTCCGCTTGTCCATCGCCGCTTCGACTTCCGGCGGCAAGCTGATGTTTTCGACGACGAACTTTGTCAGTTCAAGCCCGAACGATTGAAATTCTTCAGCGAGACGCGCGCGCTCTAATTTGGATAACTCATCGTAGTTCGAGGCGAGATCGAGCGCCGCGATTTTCGATTCGCCGAGCGCGTCCGTGAAGCTACTGACAATCGTGCGCTTGAGTTGGCCTTCGATGTCTTCCGTTTCAAAACGCGCATTCGTGCCTGCGACTTCTTTGATGAAGGCACGCGGGTCTGCAACGCGAATCGTGTAGATACCGAAGGCGCGAAGGCGCACCATGTCGAAATCCGCGTCGCGCATCATCACAGGATTCGGCGTCCCCCACTTCAAATCTGTAAACTGTTTCGTGTTGACGAAATAAACTTCGGCCTTGAACGGCGAGTTAAATCCGAATTTCCACGCGCCGAGTTTCGACAAGATGGGCGTGTTGCCGCCGTCAATCGTATATGAGCCGGGCGGGAAAACATCCGCGATCTGTCCGCCATGCACGAAGACCGCCGTTTGTGATTCGCGGACGATGAGATGCGCGCCGTTTTTGATTTCCTGCCCGCTGACGGGAAACCTGTACAGCATCGTATGACCCGAATCGTCGAGCCATTCGATGACTTCGATAAATTGTGTGCGAAGCGAATCGAAGATTCCCATATTGCTTTCAACTCCTCATAGCGATTCTTTATCCTGCGCGCTCGCGCGAGACAGCCATTTAACAAAACGATAAAATGCGCCGCGAGGTTTCCGTTATCATAAAGATGCGCGTGCTTCTTCCGGCAAACTATTACACAAATAATTTTGCGAGGGAAGACCGTGCGCGGAAATTTATCCGAATAGAAAGAACGATTTAGAGCGAAGCAGAGCGCGTTTGTTTGTCGTGCGATGCGCGCCACAAGGCAAGAACAACGAGTGCGACGAAGCCGCCTGCGGTGTCTATTGAGCAGTCGTAAATGGAAGCCGTGCGCGTGGGAACGAAGCTTTGATGAAATTCATCGGAGAGCGAATAAAGTGTGATGAGAAGAAGCGCAACAAGCAGCCAATGACTTCTTAAGGCTTCGCGCGATGAGCCTAAAAACGCGCGTGCGGCTAAGAGCGCGAAGACGGCGTATTCCGTAAAATGCGCGGCCTTGCGAATCAGAAAATGCACGATGCCGATTGTTTTTTCGCTTGCGTGCGGAAGCAACCAGAGCAGCACAGGCCGCAGCACTTTTGAAGTGTTCGCGGCAGAAAGTTCTGTGGACGACGCGAGGAAAATCAAACTCATCCAGACGACGAGCGGCGCGTATCGCCAGAAGCGCGAAACTTGCACGGCGGGAGGCGCGGCAGGAGAGGCTTTTGCAAAAATATTAGTCTTCATTTTCCGCGCTTCGTCGGCTTAAAAAACAAAGGGAAGCCAAGCCGTGCGGCCTCGCTTCCCTGTCGCAAAAAATCTTCTGCTAAAAAATTTTCTGTGTCCGGCCTTCGGGTTGCTTACATCGCGGCAACCGAAGAACCGGAGACGACCTCGATGATTTCGTTGGTGATTGCGGCCTGACGCACGCGGTTCATGTTGAGCGTCAACGCGCCGATCAATTCGCCCGCGTTCTTCGATGCCGAATCCATCGCCGTCATGCGCGCGCCCTGTTCGCTGGCGACTGATTCGAGCATCGCGCGAAAGATTTGCGTTTCGATCAAGCGCGGCAAAAGGCGCGCGAAGATTTCCGCCGCCGGTTGCTCGTAAACATAATCAGTCGGAGCATCCGGCGCGGCAGCAGTAGCACCGGCACGCGATGTAGCAGCGGCTGTGTCTTGAGCGCTTGCGTCCGTTGTTTCCGCCACGCGCGAAACGGGAAGGAGTTGGTCTATGACAACGCGCTGTTGCAGCACGGATTTGAATTCGTTGTAGATCAGAAAAACTTTGTCGAGCGTTTCGTCTTCGGTGAATTGCTTAATTACATCGCGCGCCACCGTCACGGCTTCCGCATAATCCACGCGGCCTTTGCCCGTCAAATTAAGATACTCGCCCGTGAAGTGCATATCGCGGCGACGAAAGAAATCTCTGCCCTTGCGCCCGACGGCGATCATCTCGATTGTTTTGCCCGCGTGCTCTTTGAGAAAAGCCTGCGCTGCTTTGATTAAGTTTGCGTTGAAGGCACCGGCAAGTCCTTTGTCCGCCGTGACGAAGACGACGAGGTAGCGTTCGTCGCCGCGCGTGGTTAAAAGCGGATGCGTGAAATCGTCCGTGATGCCCGCAGATAAATCGCCGAGCACTTGCATCATTTTGTTGGCGAACGGGCGCGCCGCAACAACACGATCCTGCGCGCGTTTGAGCTTCGCCGCCGAAACCATCTTCATCGCCTTCGTTATCTGCTGCGTGTTTTTCACGGAGCGAATGCGGCGGCGTATGTCTAAAAGATTTGCCATAAGAAAGTTTTCGGTTTTCAGTTTTCAGCACTCGGCTTTCACCGAAAACTAAAAACTGAAAACTCGTTGTCATCTGCCAGCAGCGGTTGATGTCGCGGCGGGCGTGCTGCTGCTGTCCGTCGTGCTTGCGGCGGGCGTGGCTGTCGGAAGCGACGCGGGCGCAGAAGCAATGGAGCTTGCGTCGGCGGCGGTTGCTGCAACGGGCGGATTCGTGGCGCGCGTCGCCATCGTAGTTTCGTTGCTGAAGTTGTCTTTGAAATCCTTGAGCGCCTGTGCGAGATCGGCTTTGATGTCGTCCGTCAGCACTTTCTTTTCGCGTATGCTTTCCAGCAATCCCGGATGCGAATTTTCGACGAAGTGCAACAGTTCCGACTCAAAGCGGCGCGCTTGATCGACAGGCACATCATCTAAGTAACCGTTGGTCGCCGCCCAGATAATCAAGACCTGTTTCTCGAAACCCATCGGTTGATACTGCGGCTGTTTCAGAATCTCCGTCAGGCGCTGTCCGCGCGCGAGTTGTGCCTGCGTCGCTTTGTCCAAGTCTGAACCGAACTGTGAGAAGGCTTGCAGTTCACGAAACTGCGCGAGGTCTAGGCGGAGAGTTCCGGCGACGGACTTCATCGCTTTCGTTTGCGCCGCGCCGCCGACGCGCGAGACGGAATTGCCGACGTTGATCGCGGGGCGTATGCCGCTATTGAACAAGTCTGCTTCGAGAAAGATTTGCCCGTCGGTAATCGAAATAACATTCGTCGGAATGTAAGCGGAAATGTCGCCCGCCTGCGTTTCGATAATCGGCAAACTCGTGAGCGAGCCGCCGCCTTTCAAGTCGGACATTTTCGCGGCGCGTTCGAGCAGGCGCGAGTGAAGATAAAACACGTCGCCCGGATAAGCCTCGCGTCCCGGCGGGCGGCGCAGCAGCAAGGAAATTTCACGATACGCGGCGGCTTGCTTCGAGAGATCGTCGTAAATAGTTAAAGCGTGGCGGCCTGTGTCGCGGAAATACTCGCCCATCGCAACGCCGGAATACGGCGCGAGAAATTGCATCGCCGCCGGATCGGAAGCGGACGCGGCGACGATGATCGTGTATTCCATCGCGCCCGCGTTCTGCAAAGTTTTGACGACCTGCGCCACCGTCGAAGCTTTTTGCCCGATAGCGACGTAGATGCAGATCATGTTCTGGCCTTTTTGATTGATGATCGTATCGACGGCGACGGCGGTCTTACCCGTCTGGCGATCACCGATGATAAGCTCGCGCTGCCCGCGTCCAATCGGAACCATCGCGTCAATCGCCTTTAGTCCCGTTTGCAAAGGTTCCTTTACGGGCTGGCGGTCAACGATGCCGGGCGCGATGCGCTCGATGGTATAACGCTCGTCCGTCAGAATCGGCCCACGATTATCAATCGGCTGGCCGAGCGCATCCACGACGCGCCCGATGAGAGCATCGCCGACGGGGACTTCCATAATGCGCCCGGTGCGTTTGACCAGATCGCCTTCTTTGACTTTCTGAAATTCGCCGAAGAGCACCGCGCCGACTTTGTCTTCTTCGAGATTCAGAGCGAGGCCGCGCACGTCGTGCGGAAATTCGATAAGCTCACCGGCCATCACTTTTTCGAGGCCATGAATCTCCGCAATGCCGTCGCCGATTTTAATGACTGTGCCGACTTCCGTGACGGTCACGCCGGTGTCGAAATTTTCTATCTGCTGGCGAATAATATCGTTAATCTCGTTTGCTTTGATCGCTTCCATATCTATCCTTTTCGTAAATCGTAAATCATCAATAGCAAATCGTGAAGAAACAAATTTTTGTCTTACATCACGATTTACCAATCGAGATTACGAACCGCTTGCCATCTTTTGCTTGACCTGTTGCAGTTGGCTGCGCACGGAGCCGTCGTAAATCGTCGAGCCGATGCGCGTCACAATGCCGCCGATTAAATTTTCGTCTGTCATAAACTTCAGATGCACGTTCTTGCCTGTCAACGCCATCAACTTTGCGCGCAAAGCTTGCTGCGAAACTTCCGGTACGGGATGCACTGTTTGCACTTCGGCGGTGACGATACCCGCGCGCTCGTCTAAGACCTGCGCGAAACGTTTATTGACTTCAATGAGGTCGCCGAGACGATGATTCTGCAAAAGCACTTGTAAAAAATTTGCCGTCAGCGAACCGACATGCGTGCGCGCAATCAGCGTCATTAAAACCTTGCGCTTTTGATCGTAGGGAATCGTCGGATTACCGAAAACTTCCTGAAGCATTGCGCTCGATTGCATCATCGCTTCCCACTCGGACAATTCTTCCTGCACGGCGCGATCTTCGCCGCGCGGAATTACAACGTCTGCGAGCGCCGTCGCGTAGCGGCGTGCGATGGTTTCGGCGCTCAATGTTTTTGTCCCCCGAGTTCCTGAACGTGCATGTCAATCAAGCGCGCGTCGTCTTCCGGGCGCATGTCGCGTCGAATCATCTCTTCCGCCAGACGCACGCTTTGCTCGGCAGTGAAGCGGCGTAACTCTGCGCGCGCCGCATTGCCCGCGCCTTCGATTTCGCGCTGTGTCTGTTCGCGCAACTTACGAATGTCTTCTTCTGTCGAGCGTGTGATGCGTTCGCGCTCCGCCGCAATCTCGCGCGCGGATTGTTCACCCACGGCGGCAACTTCCGTATCGAGGCGTCCCAAACGCGCTTCGACTTCCTGCAATTTTGCCTGCGCCGCGTCGCGTTCTTCCTGCGCCCGCATCAATTCACGGCGAATCCCTTCGCGTCGAACGCGCATTGCGTCAGCCAGCCCAAAGCGCCGTAGAATATAAATAAGGACTCCGGCGAAGATAAAAAAGTTGACGAACTTCCACGCCTCGAAACCCGGATAATTGAGCCACCAAGGAAACCATCCGGGAAGCGTCGCGCTGCCTTCACTAAGGAGGAGGAAATTTACTGATAAGACGAAAGCTGTGAACATAACTTTACGCGTTTAACGAAGAATCGTAGTTTGCGGATGCACTGCTGATCGGGCGATGCAAAAGATGCGCGCCGATTTCTGTCGCAATCCGCTGGGCATCGCTGGCAAGTGTCCCGCGCGCCGTTTCCGTCTGCGCGCTGATCGAAGCCTTTTCAGCTTCCAGCGCGCGACTTACTTCGTCGCGCATCGTGCTCAACTTGTTTTGCCGTTCCTGCATTGCCGCCGCGCGCGCTTCTTCCATCGAGTGATACCCATCGGCGCGCGCCTCGCGCAGCGTTTGCTCGTAGCGATTCAACGCGTCGTCAATGCGCCGCAGAATATCCTGCGTGCTACCGGCTCCGCCCTTAATACGATTTTCGCGTTCTTCGAGAATACGATTGATCGGCTTAAAAAGCGTCGCGTTCAGCACGAACACCATCAACAGGATGATCGCAATGTGAAGAAAAAGCGTGCCGTCTGGCACAAGCTGAACAGAGTTTTCCGCAAAAGCTAAAATAAGCATAGGACACTCAGTAGTGTTGTTGCTGGAAGCCGCTTCGCTTCCCTCTCGTGCAGGACAGAAAAACCGAGCTTTACAAAAGCCTGTGAGTCTAGCACCTGATTTCACAAAGGTCAAGAAACCGTCAGTGAACCCCGCTTTGCCCTTCAATATGTTTGATGGATTGTATGTTTACTTATCTTGCACAGAAGCGTTTGTAAGTATCTTGCATAACTCTGCTGATAGCACGTTGTTCGAGATTTCCGTAACTACTCATACAACATTGATTAGATATTGATTGAAAGGTCGAACTTCTCCGATAACAGCGCCGCCGATTACTAAGGCTAAGGCGGCTGCCTTTTCCTGCTTAATGCTAATGAGAAGCCCGCCAGCGGTTTGCGGATCGAAAAGCGCGCTCTGCATTTCCTTTGCGACCCCCGCCCCGATATGAATTGTGTCGCCAACATACTCACGATTGTTTTTGTCACCGCGCGTCAGCATTCCCTGCCCGATTAACTCCAGAACTTCCGGCAATAAAGGAACGCGGCTCGATTCTATCGTGAATGAAACATTGCTGGCGTGCGCCATCTCGTATGCGTGTCCCAGAAGCCCGAAGCCTGTGACGTCCGTACAAGCATGAGCCTTTGCCCTTCGCATCGCTTCTGCCGCCCTTGCCGCCGACACGGTCATTGACTTTAATGCCTGTTCGATTATTTCCGGTTTTACAACGCCTTTTTTTATCCCTGTGCTAATCGCTCCCGTGCCGATTGCCTTGCTCAACACAAGCGCATCTCCGGGTTGTGCGGCGGCGTTGGTGATAACTTCTTTGGGATGAATCAATCCGGTCACGGCATAGCCGAATTTAATTTCAGCATCATCAATCGTATGCCCGCCGATTACGTTGACGCCCTCCTCGTTCATCGCTAATTGTCCGCCCCGCAGAATCTCCCCCAGAATCTTCAAATCCTCTTTCTGCGGATAACAAACTATTGCCAGAGCCGTGATAGGTTTACCGCCCATCGCATAGACATCATTCAGCGCATTCACAGCAGCAATTCGCCCGTAAGTTTCTGGATCATCCGCAACAGGCGTAAAGAAATCCAATGTCTGCACCAAGGCTACATCGTCATTTAGGCGAAAGACACCCGCATCGTCAGAATTTTCATATCCGACAATGATGTTGGAATTAGTAGGTTGTGGTGGTAGTTCACTCAATACTTGAGCGAGATCGCGCGGAGCGAGTTTAGCCACTCAACCAGCGCAAGATACCATTTCTGTTAATCTTTTTTTCATTTTACACTGTACATCCAATTTGGAAAGTCAATTTACAAACTAAACCGCAAACCACAAAATTAAGCTTCATTGTCTTCCGTATTGCGTATTAATAATTGATAAACCCTGTCTAAGTCAGTTTTGTTATAATACTCAATCTCTATTTTCCCACCCTTACCCGATTGGCTCGGTAAAACTCTAACCTGTGTGCTTAGGCGACGCCGCAATTTGCTTTCGGCGGCACGAACATTAGCGTCATCCCGTTTGACGGCAGGCACGATTGTTTCAGTAGAGCTACCGTTTGCAACAATCCGCTTGATCGTTTTTTCGGTTTCCCGTACAGATAAAGAATGCTCTGTAATGCTGCGTGCGACGCGGCGTTGTATGTCAGGATCATCTACGCCAAGCAGAGCGCGCGCATGTCCTATAGAGATTTTCTCCTCCTCTACGAGATGTTGAATATCCTCCGGCAGACGCAACAGGCGTAGATAGTTTGTAATAAAAGTGCGGTCTCGGCCAATCCGCTGGGCAACATTTTCCTGCGTCAGGCCAAGCGTTTCGATTAAATTTTTATAGGCATGAGCTTCTTCGATAGCATTTAATTCCTGACGCTGGATATTTTCAATAAGAGCCAGCTCAAGAAGTTTGTCGTCTGGTATTTCGCGGACAACGGCAGGGATTCGCTGCAAACCAGCTCTTTGCGCGGCGCGCCATCTTCTTTCGCCAGCGACGATTTGATAGTTTTGCCCGCGTCGCCTTAAAAGAATCGGCTGCACGACTCCGTTATGGCGAATCGACTCGGCTAATTCGTTAAGGCGCGTTTCGTCGAATCGCAGGCGCGGTTGCGAGCTATTTGGTTCTATCAAATCTATATCTATTTCTAATAATTCTTCACTCGTTGCTGCTGCTGTCTCCGATAACAGCGCGTTCAAGCCCCTGCCGAGTGCTCGTTTTGTCATTGGCCATCACCTCTCTGGCAAGCTGAAGATAGCTTTCGGCACCGCGAGAACGTATATCATAAAGAATAATGGGTTTCCCGTGGCTGGGTGCCTCAGCCAAACGTACATTTCTGGGAATTACCGTTTGGAAAACTTGACGTCCGTAAAAATCGCGCAGATCAGCGGCTACGGCAGCCGACAAATTAGTGCGCTCGTCGTACATTGTCAGCAAAAGGCCTTCGATTGTCAGTCCCGGATTAAGATTCCGGCGAATTCTCGCCAGAGTGTCGAAAAGTTCCGTTACTCCTTCGAGAGCAAAGTATTCACACTGAATCGGAACGAGTAGGGAAGTTGCAGCGGTTAAAGCATTAAGAGTTAAAAGGCCGAGCGAGGGCGGGCAGTCTATGAGGATGTAATCATATTCGCTTTCAACTGCACGCAAAATTTCCTGAAGCTTGTATTCTCGCTTTTCAAGTTCTACTAATTCTATTTCAGCGCCCGCCAGATTTTTATCGGCAGGCAAAACCTTTAGAAACGGCAATTCTGTATTTTGGATGACATTTAGCAATGATTCATCCAAAATAAGCGCGTGATATAAACTGCGGCGAAAACTTCCGCGCTGGACACCAACTCCTGAAGTAGCATTCGCCTGTGGGTCGGCATCCACAAGCAGAACTCTTTTTTCAGCGACGGCAAGTGCGGCAGCAAGGTTGATAGCGCTCGTCGTTTTACCAACTCCGCCCTTTTGATTGGCGACAGCGATTATTTTCTGCATAATCCAAGCTTTCTGTCTTCCCGAACTAAAAACATAAACTAACACATAGATGGGTATGGCGCTACAAATATTAATGTTTGGTAGTGGGTCAGTTTCAACTTTCGATGGCGATAAACTTTAAGCAATATTTTCAAACTGACCCACTACCTAATGTTTCACGTGCCACACAACCGAGAAGTAATGAAGGGCTTAAGAAACATAGCAGCGAGGTGCCACGTGAAACATTCACACACGGGAATTTTGAGCGGATAAATGAACCAACAAAACCGATAAAGCTGCGGGAGTTAGTCCCGGAATGGTTCTCAATTGACCGAAAGTTCTCGGCGTCGCACGTTCTAGGCGCTCTATCATTTCTACCGAAAGACCGGGAATTGAACGAAAGCTAAAATCGTTTGCAACCTTTAACCCATCATGTTGGTGCAAACGCTTTGAAGCACTTTTTTGAACCTCGATATAGCCACTATAAAGATGGTCAGCCATCACAGTTTCGATTTCATTGAGCGAAACTTCCGCACTTAAATTACAGGGCAAAAGCTTTTCAATTAATTCAGGCGTGATATTAGGGCGCAACGTAAGACTGGCGAGAGTGATAGAATCGCCTAAATCAGAAGAAAGGGTGCGGCTCAAAAATGCATATGCGGCGTCGGAGCGTCTATATCTAGTTTCTTCAAGCGTTGTGCGTAAACGAGCGAGCCTTGCCTGCTTTTTGTTAAAACGCTCCCAATCCAAGTCGCCGACTATGCCTAAATCTCTGCCATACTTGTTGAGCCGCACATCCGCATTATCAAAACGCAAAGTAAGTCTGTTTTCCGAGCGGGAAGTAAAAATACGGTACGGCTCATCGACTCCATTTCTAATTAAATCTTGGATTAAAACTCCAATGTAAGATTCATCACGGCTCGGAGTGAAAAGTTCTCGCTTCTGGGCAGAGAGAGAAGCATTGATTCCGGCAATTAGCCCTTGACAAGCGGCTTCTTCATAGCCGGTCGTGCCGTTAATTTGACCGGCGGTGAAAAGTCCTCTGATTTTCGCAGTCTCTAGATAAGGAGTAAGCTGACGCGGGTCTATAAAGTCATATTCAATGGCATAGCCGGGGCGAATAATACCCGCTTGCTCCAAACCGGGAACCATCCGCACGAGCCGCTGTTGTAGATCGGCTGGAAGAGAAGTCGAAAATCCGTTCAGGTAAACTTCATTAGTGTTATGGCCTTCCGGTTCGAGAAAAAGCTGGTGGCGATCTTTCTCCGCGAATTTAACAACCTTATCTTCAATGGAAGGGCAATAGCGAGGGCCGACGCCTTTGATTTTTCCCGAGTAAAGCGGCGATTCCTGCAGATTTGCACGTATATTGTTGTGTAGAGCGTCGTTCGTATAGCCTATATAACAGGTAATTTGCGGCTGGCTGATTTTATCCGTTGCAAACGAGAAGGGGACAGGTCGTTCATCTGCATGTTGGGGAATGAAAGCATTCCAATCAATTGTACGCCCATCCAGACGCGGGGGCGTGCCGGTCTTGAGGCGCCCCATAGGAAAACCGAGATGTTTCAAGTTCTCGGCAAGGTCGATTGAAGAGGGTTCGCCCGCGCGCCCGGCAGTATAAGTGCTGCGGCCTGTATGTATTAAGCCGTTGAGGAAAGTCCCGGCGGCAATTACAACTGAAGACGCATGAAAACGGCGTGCATCTTGTAGCTGAACTCCCAAAACGCGATTATCTTTGACGATTAATTCGGTAACCAAGCCTTGCCGCAAATGCAGATTATGAGTTGACTCCAAGACAGCGCGCATTTCTGTGCGGTAAAGAGCGCGATCAGCCTGCGCCCGTGGTGACTGAACGGCGGGGCCGCGAGACCGGTTCAAGAGACGGAACTGTATGCCGGTGCGATCTATAACGCGACCCATAATGCCGCCGAGCGCGTCTATTTCTCTCACCAAATGCCCTTTAGCGATGCCGCCAATCGCGGGATTACAGGACATTTGACCGATCAAATCTAAATTTAGTGTAATAAGTGCAGTTTGGCTGCCGAGTCTAGCGGCAGCAGACGCGGCTTCGCATCCGGCGTGGCCGGCACCAATAATGATTACATCAAATTGCTCGTCAAAAACCATAGTTATTTACCGATACAAAAGGTGGCGAATATCCTTCCCAAAACGTCATCGGAAGTGGTTTCGCCCGTAATCTCTCCGAGCAAGTGTAAAGCATTATATAGGCCTAAAAGCACGAGTTCCTCGCTCGCTCGCTGTTCAAGAAGTTCTATAGATGCGTTTAAAGCATCACGTGTCCGCTGAAGCAGATCGAAATGGCGGGCGTCAGTGATTAGCAATCCAGCATCATGTGCGTCTGATTTGATAAAAGGGCTAACCAACGCGTTACGTAAATCTTCGATGCCCTCTCCTGTTTTCGCGGAAATGCTAATAGATGGATGATCCATACGACACAGGCAAGAGCGATTATTAATCTTTACAACGCCTAAATCGCTTTTATTAAATATTGTTAGGTGTGGCAAATCTATTATTTCGCTGATGATAGCGTTATCTTCATCTGTGAGTAATTGTGAGCCATCAATTACTACGGCGGTCAGGTCTGCATCAACCATTGCACGGCGCGTTCGCTCAACGCCTAGATTTTCTATTTCATCGGCAGATTGTCGTATGCCAGCCGTATCAGTTAGCGAAACTGGAAAGCCGTTGATGTTGATTAATTCGCTAAGGCTATCGCGCGTGGTTCCGGGAATGGCCGAGACAATGGCTCTATCGGAAAGCAATAACTTATTGAATATAGTAGACTTACCTACGTTTGGCCGACCTACGAGAACTATCTTCAAACCATGGCGCAGGAGATGACCTGTATGAAACGTGAGCGATAATTTTTCGATCTGATTCGTTAAATCAGCAAGTTTGTCTCTGAACTGCTGCGCCGTTATGTCCAGTAAATCATCTTCAACAAACTCCAGAGCGGATTCCAAAGGCACAATTATATCGAGAAGTTGATCTTTGAAGGGCTGGAGTCTGAGGGAAAGTTCGCCGCCGAGCTGCCGTGCTGCCTGACGCGCCGCAGCGTCCGTCTGAGCGTCTATTAAATCGCGGATGGCTTCCGCTTGGCTAAGATTGAGGCGTCCGTTAGACAGTGCACGCAGGGTAAACTCACCCGGATCAGCAAGACGAGCGTTAAAACTCAGCGAAAAATCTATCAAACGGCGCAAAATGACAGGCGAGCCGTGGCAGCTAAATTCGATAACATCTTCGCCTGTAAAGGAGTGCGGAGCTTTGAAATACGTGACAAGCGCTTGATCTAAAATCTCATTTGTTCCCGGTACGAAAAGATTTTTCAGGGAAACTCTATTAGCTTCCGGCGTGTAGTTTCTATCCGTAATAAGAATGCGTGAGATTTCGAGCGCGCGTGCACCGCTTAAACGAAGAACACCGATACCGCTGCGACCCGGTGGAGTTGACAAAGCAACGATGGTATCAGTATCAGACACGGAAGGAAAAACGATTAAAAAGCTAAGAATATGTGGTAAACATTGAATCCAAAGCAGTTGCGGAGATAATCGAACTACTACTACTAGGAAGCAGTTTTGAGGCTCACTTGTAAACGACGCGAAGCAGCTTCGCCGATTGACTCTGTGAGTAAATCAGGTTCATTTGCGAGTACCAGATGAATAACACGACGCTCGTTTGGAATCATCGGCGCAAAAGTGAAAGCAGTACCGTTTTTGCGGACTTGCGCGGCGGCGTATTGTGCCATCGCGTGCAATTCTGCTTCGCGTGTCGCGCGAAAGTTCTTAACATCGCAAACGATTCGCTCATCTCTTGCAAGGGTTCGCCCGTAAGCTTGATTGACAAGATGCTCAAGGGCTTCGAGAAGTTCTCCACCTTCGTTGAGCAGGAACGAATCGTCTGTGCCATCCAGATTTAGCAGGCACCCGTTCGGCACGTTTCTTAGCTCAACGCTTATATCTAGTTGCGCACCGGCAAATACCGCGCTGAGGAAATCTTTCGCTTGTGTACATGATTCGTTCATAGTGGCGAAATTTTAGCAGTAGAATGCGCCTTTTACCTAATTCGCAGAGAGGGTTAAGCGCGTGCAGCGTTCAATTTACCGGGCGGATTCTTAGTCGAACGCGGATCAGCCTTCTTAGTTTCGGGCGGTTCAGGGTCGTCTTCGGACTTCGTTAAGTGGTTGATTAGAAATTGCTGCCCGAAACCGACGATGTTGCCGACGAGCCAGTAAAGCACCAAACCTGCTGGCACGCTCCAGAAAACAAAGAGCATAACGAGCGGCATCATCACGGCCATCATTTTGCGCTGCAGCGGGTCTGCGGACGGCGCGGGAGTGATTAATTGCAGCACGACCATCGAACCGGCCATCAAAAGCGGCAGAACGTGTATAAAAAACGGCTCGGCAGACGATAAATCGGGTATCCACAGAAAAGACGTCTGGCGAAAATCAATTGAGATAGTAATTGCAGTGTAGAGCGCAAAAAGAAACGGCATTTGTATCAAGAGCGGCAGACACCCGCCGAGCGGATTGCCTTCCTTCATCAAACGCAATTGCTCCATTTGCAATTCTTTTAGCTTGGATTCGTTCTGCTTTAGCCCTTTGGCTTGCACGTCCTTGATTTCTTGCTGTAGTTCCTTCATGCGCGGCGCAAGCTTCTGCGCTTTCTTCATGGATTTGGACGAGCGCCATTTGAGCGGGAAAAAGAGCGAATAAATAAAAATAGTGAAAAGGATAATCGACAGGCCATAGCTGCCCGTCAAATTGTTCAGCCAACGGATACTGGAAAGAATGGGGATCGCCAGCGGGCGTCGTATGCTTGCCAGAAAGCCGTAATTTATGAGTTCAGTTATATCTATCTGGCGTCCGCCCATTGCCTGACTGATGTAAGCATTCGCCGAGTGCAAAAGGTAATAATCCTTAGTACCGACGTAAAGTTCCGAAGTCGAACCATCTGCGGGAACCGGCACGAGCGCCGTCGTCAGAAAACGGTCTTCCTTTTTGCCGTTCGCTTCGTGTTCATATTTTGCTGTACGAAATTCGAGACCATCGAGCGGCTTCGATGGCACGGCGACCATTGCGAAATAAGTATCGCCGATGCCCGCCCACTGAACAGCGCCGCCGACCTTCTTTACATTCTCGCCTTCTGGACGCTTTGAAGTGAACCACAGCCAGCCGTCTTCGCCTGAATGAATGGCCTGCGCCAGAAAACGCTGAACGCCGTTATTGACGTGCGCGACGCCTTCGGGAGCAACAGAATAAAGGCTGTAATGCGAAATGCCTTGATCGCCGATGCTCGGCCCGATAAGGATTTTTGCGGGAAGCGTTTGCCCGCCGCGCTTAAGGTCAATCGCCAGCCCGACGTTATAGCGGTCTGCGGAAAAGATTAAGCCTTTGGTGACGTCAAGCCCTGTCGCGTCATCGTGCAGCAGAAAATCCACGCGCTTTGTTTCATCTCCGGCGAGATTAATGTTGATGTCGCCCTCTTCGCCTTCAACTCCGTCTAGGCGGTAATTTTTCGCGGCGAGAATCGTGTTCAAGGCGGCGTCTTCCGTGAGAAGACGCAGCGGCGCGTCATCGGGCTGGCGCTTTAGTCCTTCCTGAGAAATGAGTTCAAGCGACTGCGGATTCTGTTTCGTGCCACCTGCGGAATGCAGATCGCGTTCTGTATCTTTGTTTTTCTTAACGATCCAACTCGTTGCAACTGCGCCGCGACTGCTCATTTTCACTTGATATAAAGGCGTTATAACCGTCAGCGTTCGCGGCGGCGTGTTATCCGGCGTTGTTTGAGCAAGCGTTGTTTCACTCTGTGGTTGAGTAGCGGCGGCGGGCGTTGGTTGCGGCGCAGTCGAAGACGGCTGCGCTGGATTTTGGTTTGTTTGCTGGACGGAAGAATCGTTCGTTTTATTCGGCTGTGGAGTCTGCGGCGGAAATAAATAACTCCAACCGAAAATCAGTGCGGCGGAAATAACAAGGAAAAGAACAAAACGCTGCTGTTGTTGCATTTAGGTTTATTAATGAAAATTTACCGGAAAAACATTGCGGTTAAATTATTACGAGCGGCAGTAAGCGACAGTTTCAGTCATTTAACGGGATCGTAGCCGCCCGGATGAAACGGGTGACAACGTAAAAGGCGTCGCGCTCCCAACCACAACCCGCGCATTGCGCCATGCCGCTCAATCGCCTCACGCGCGTAATCCGAGCAGGTCGGCACAAAACGGCACGAGGGTGGAAGCAAAGGCGAAACAAACGCCTTGTAAAGCTTCAGGAGTGCTACAAACGCATATCTCAAGAAGAGTCACCGCTCGATTCGCTGATTGAAGCCGCGACGCTCATGCTTGACGGCGTCAGCAACGATTCGCCGGAACTCCTCCAGCGGTTCCGGTAACTTGACCACTAATAAACGCCGCCTTGCATTAAGCACAAAATCGCATTTTATCTGAAGTTCGTCCAAATTCGGATAATTCAAACGAAAAGTCTCGCGCAGCAGCCGTTTGGCGCGATTGCGCGCAACCGCATTGCCGATAGCCTTGCGCGAAGCTGTAATGCCGATTCTGTGATATGGCAAATCGTTCGGATGCACAAAGGCCGACATTAAATGGCCGTCGTAGCGTTTGCCGCGGTCATAAACGTGCCGGAATTCGGCTGGCAGGCGCAGGCGCGTGAAGGCGGGCGAAGCTTCGCGCACCGTCATCAATAATGCGCCGGAGTCAAACGCTTGCGTCCCTTTGCGCGACGCCTTTTTATCACGAGGCGTCCGTTCTTCGTCGCCATGCGCGCGCGGAACCCGTGCGTTTTGGCGCGACGGCGATTGTTCGGTTGGAATGTCGGCTTTGCCATAGTCAGCAGTTCTCCTCTTAAACGAAAAGAGCGAGATTAACCTTGCCCGAATAATATGTCAAGAAACCGGCACAGGTAATCAACCGGCGCAAATCAATTACGATGATAATTTCTTTCGCTGCTCTTTGGAAATACCGGATGAGCAGCCAGCATTTCTTCTGTACTAAATCGGTTCGATACTTCGCTTTTTCTTTACCTTCCGCTCAAAAAAGCCAAGCATTTTCTTGCTTGAAAAAATATCTTCGTAGGCTGTGGATTTCTCTTGCATTATTTGCGGCGACTATGTTAGTCTCCGCCCGTTTCAAACGCGCTCTGTAGCTGTAAGTTGTTGATAATCAAATACTTAAAGCATCACTTTAAGTTTCGAGAGTTTTCCACAGGCCTGTGGAAAACTCTGTGGAAAACTTTTTAAGTGCTGCTGTAAATACGACCAAGACAGAGCATTTTCAACGGCTTCTGGGAAGTCGCTGAAACCATAACTTGAAATCCAAGAAAACAACCGTGTGTACTGATTTATGACAGACGGTTTTAGCGGTAAATCCGAACTTTATTGCGAAACAGGATAGACGCCATGAGCACAATCATTGAACATCGAGTCTGGAATGAAATATTGTGTGCCGTCGAAAAGCGGCTCAACCGCCAGAGCTTTGATACTTGGTTCCGCCCGATTCGTTTTGACGGGTGCGATAACGCCGGTCAGATACTGCATCTGCGCGCGCCGAATCAAGTGATTATGGATTGGGTGAGTTCTAATTACTCGGAAGTGCTCGGCGAGTCGCTGAAGGAACTGAATCTAGCACGCTATCAAGTTGATTGGATTGTCGAGGAAGAAGACAGCAACTCTGCGGACAAACTTGCGGACATGAGCAGCACAGACGCCGGATACAGGTTTAGCGAAAGCACGGAGGCAAAAAACGGCGGGGGCAAATCTTCATCCAGCCTTTTTTCTCTTTTGGAAGCAGCCGAATCCGACGGCCTCGCGCCCGGCGCGACCACGTTCGTTGATTTAGAGCCGCTGGAATTATCGCTTAATCCCAAATACACTTTTCAGACTTTCGTTGTCGGCTCATGCAATCAGTTCGCGCACGCCGCATCGCTCGCCGTCGCTGAAGCTCCCGGCAAAACTTATAATCCGCTTTACATTTACGGCGGCGTCGGTTTGGGCAAAACGCATTTGATGCACGCCATCGGGCACACTATTAAAGAGCGCAATCGCCACCTACGTTTGTCTTATATGTCTGCGGAAAAGTTTATGAACGAATTGATTAACGCGATTCGTTACGACAAAGCGCAGACTTTCCGCGAAAAATATCGCTCCATTGATATTCTATTGATGGATGATATTCAGTTCATGGCCGGGAAAGAACGTACGCAGGAAGAGTTTTTCCATACTTTCAATGCTCTTTACGACGGCCAAAAGCAGATCGTGATTACTTCCGATTGCCCGCCGCGTGAAATCCCCACGCTCGAAGAACGATTGCACTCGCGCTTTGAATGGGGTTTGATCGCGGACATGGAGCCGCCCGACCTCGAAACAAAAGTCGCAATCCTGAAACGCAAAGCAGACCTTGACGGCGTTCAATTGCCGGACGACGTGGCTTTCTTCATCGCTGGCAAAGTCAAAAGCAACATACGCGAACTCGAAGGTTCGCTGGTGCGCCTCGTGGCGATTTCGTCATTGCGCGGCGTGCCTATCTCGAAGATGCTCGCGCAGGACGCCATACGCAATATCGCAGAGAGTGACCAACCGGCAGGAATCACCATCGAGCAGATTCAACAGGCGGTCTCGACGCACTATCGTCTACGCGTTGACGAGATAAAATCCAAAAATAATGCCAGACAAATCAGCGTTCCGCGTCAGGTGGCGATGTATCTCTGTAAACGCTTGACGAAACATAGCTTCCCGGAGATCGGGCGCGAGTTCGGCGGCAAGCACCACACCACCGTAATTCACTCTGTCGATAAGATCGAAGCGCTCGTTTTGAAGGACGAAAATTTCCACAGGGTCGTCGGTTCCCTTATCGACAATCTTTGCAAGTAGTTACGTAACTTTTAGGGCAAAAAGTTTTCCACAGTACGGTTTTCGGTTAAGCTCTTTGTATTCTTATACTTAATTTGGAGTTTTCCACATTTCCACAGGCATCGCAACAATTGACCCTGTGGAAAACCTTCTAGCCTGTGGAAAATAAAAGTTTTCCACAGATGAGCAAAGTTTTCCACAACCTTTTCCACAGCCCCTGTGGAAAACAATCCCTTTGGTGTCAACAATAAAGTGAGTTTTCCACATTTCCACAGGCCCTACTACTACTACTATATAGATATATATATATTTAATTAGTATAAGTAGTAAAAGGCGGCACACCATTTTTGAATCGTTTTGGGTTAATATCCGAACCAAATTTTAATTGTCTAGCAGGAGCACATAAATGGAATTCAGTATCAGCAAAAATATTTTGCAAAAAGAGTTGGCTTTCGTGCAGGGCGTCGTCGAAAGAAAAAACACGATTCCGGTTCTCTCGAATATTCTCATCGAGTCGGTCGGCGAGAACACCATTCGATTCACAGGCACGGATTTGGATGTCACGATTCGCTGCGAAGCCGAAGCGGGGGAAATCAAAACACAGGGCGCGATGTGCGTTCAGGCACGCAAGCTTTTCGACATCTCTCGTTTGTTGCCGGATGCGCCGGTGAATTTCCGCAAAGAAGAAAACGATTGGGTGACAATCAAATGCGAGCGCTCGAACTTCAAAGTGCCGGGCGTCGCGCGCGACACGTTCCCGGAAGTGCCGAGCTTCAAATCCGCGCCGACGAAAATGGCTGCCGACATCTTCAAAACTTTTATTGACCGCACGATTTTCGCCATCACGCAGGAAGAATCCCGTTACACGCTTTCCGGCGCAAAATTCATGTTGGACAAAACGGGCGCTAAGATGGTTACAACCGACGGGCACCGCCTCGCCTATATCGAGCGTCGGACTCAGGCCAAAGACGCAGCCACAGAGCCTCTGGACGCGCTTATTCCACGCAAGACGCTGGCAGAGCTGACCAAATTAACGGCCAACTACGAAGGCGACATCAATTTGGGCGCGGATCAAAACCACATTTACTTTGAAGTCGGCGCGCGTCTCTTGATTTCCAGAATGCTGACAGGCCAATTCCCGAACTATGAAATGGTGATGCCGAAGGGCAACGACAAATCCGTTGTCTTCGACGGCGCGCAACTCAATCAAGCGATTCGCCGCGTCGCGCTAATGGCAGACGACCGCTCGCACGCCATACGTTTTCAACTCGCAGACGGGAATCTACACATCAGCTCGCAAAACGCCGAAGAAGGCGAAGCGCGCGAAAGCATCGCCACCGAATACTCCGGTGACGAAACCGAAATCGGCTTCAACGCACAGTACCTGCAAGATTTTCTCAACGTCATCGGCGACGGCAAGATTGCGTTTGAGTTCAAAGACGCGAACGCGCAAGCGCAACTGCGCCCGGCAGACGACACCGACTACGATTACAAATACGTCATCATGCCGATGCGAATTTGAGATTATCGAAATCTTAGAATCCAAAATCTTCCATTCAACGAAAGCGTCTTTGCTTCAATCGCAGAGACGCTTTTTACATTCCTGCAAGCGACGAACTTATCTTGGAAATTATCTCGCGTCCGAAACCGCACGAAGCGGCGCGGCGTGTGTTAAAATCTACACATGCTGCTCGAATCTTTAGAAGTCCACAACTGGAGAAATCTGAGCGGCAAAATCTTTTGGACGCACGGACTCAACATCATTCACGGCGACAACGGGCAGGGCAAAACAAACTGGCTCGAAGCCATCTATCTGCTCGCCACCACCAAATCCTTTCGCACGCAGCGCCCGCAGGAAGCCGTCCTCTTCGGTGAAGATTTAGCAGTCGTGCGCGGCCTCGTTTCGCAGAGCGCGGACATTCACCGCGAACTGCAAGTCAACATTCAGGGCAACACGAAATCAATTTCCGTCAACGGCAAACGCGAAGCTCTCACGCGCTACTTAGGCCAACTCCACGCCGTCGCTTTCACCGCAGACGAACTCGAAGTCGTGCGCGGCGCGCCGGACGCGCGTCGCCGCTTTCTTGATCGCGGCGTCATCTCGCTTCATCCTTCCTACGTGCAAACAATCGGCGATTACAGTCGCGTCATCAAGCAAAAGAATCGCCTTTTGCAAAACGCTTCGGAAGCCGAAATGAACCTCGCGCAAGTCACGGAAATAATCGCTCCTTGGAATGAACAACTCATTCACCTGAGCGCCGAAATCCACCGCGCGCGAATCGATTACGTCGAGCACTTGCAGGCCGAACTCAAGCCGCGTTTTTTCGAGCGTGAAGAAGTCGCAATCCGTTACGTTTCATCGCTCGAAGGCAAAGGCGATTTGAGCGATTACGAAGCGCTTATCACAGCGCGTTTAGATTTTCGTTTGCAGGCAGAAATCAACTCCAGTTACGCGCTCATCGGCCCGCACAGAGACGACTTAGAAATACTCTTTGACGGGCGCGATTTGCGTTCCTTCGGAAGCTCCGGGCAACAGCGTAGCGCATTGATAATACTTGACTTAGCAGCGATTTCCGTGTACTATAACAGGCATCGTGAGTATCCGCTTTTCCTCATCGACGACGTGGACGCAGAGCTTGATCGAAAGCGTTTGAACAGTTTGCTGGAATACCTCGATGGGCGCACGCAAACGTTCATTACGACCTCCAAAGAGAGCCTCGTCGAACAGTTCATCGAACGCGCCGGTGTGTACTTGATTAAGAACGGCGCGGTGCAAACAAAAACGACTGTCGTCGAACCCCTTTCGTCGCACGCGGAAGTCGCCGAAAGCATCTAACATTTTGTCAGCGCAACAAGCAAAAAAATCGTTCGGGCAAGAAGAAAATTTATGAGCAACATATCCGAAGAGGAGATTGATTTGGCAACGCCTATTATAACCACCAAAAAGAAACCCGCCGCCTATGATTCGTCTTCCATCACCGTGCTCGAAGGACGCGAAGCCGTGCGCAAGCGTCCTGCGATGTACATCGGTTCGACGGGCGACCAAGGCTTGCATCACCTCGTTTACGAAGTCGTCGATAACTCGATTGACGAAGCGCTCGCAGGCTATTGCGACACCGTCGAAGTGGCGATCCATCTCGATAACTCGATCACCGTCATCGACAACGGGCGCGGCATTCCCGTCGATTACCACAAGGGCGAAAAAAAGAGCGCGGCGGAAGTCGTGATGACGAAACTTCACGCGGGCGGCAAGTTCGATTCCAACGCTTATAAAGTCTCCGGCGGACTGCACGGCGTCGGCGTTTCCTGCGTCAACTTTTTATCCGAAACACTGCGTCTCGAAATCTGGCGCGATGGTCTTACATACGAGCAGGAATACGAACGCGGCATCGCCATCGGCAAGCTCGAACAAACCGGAACGACACGCAAGCGCGGCACAAAAGTCACTTTCAAACCCGACGCGACGATCTTCGATGTAACGGAGTTCAGCTTCGATAAGCTCTCCGAACGCCTGCGCGAAAAAGCTTTTCTCAACAAAGGCATTCGCATCCACATCAAAGACGAGCGTTCCGAGCCGGAGCGCACGCACGAATTTTATTACAAAGGCGGCATCGCCGAATTCGTCAAGCATCTCAACAAAAACAAAACAGTGCTGCACGACAAGCCGCTCTATTTCGAGCGCGTTGCCGATGCCTTGTCCGTCGAAGTGGCGATTCAATACAACGACGCCTACGACGAAAAGGTCTACTCCTTCGCCAACAATATCAACACCGTTGATGGCGGCACGCATCTATCCGGTTTCCGCTCGGCCTTCACGCGCACCATCAATGCCTACGCGCAATCTTCCGGCCTCGCCAAAGGCTTCAAGACGCCTCTGACAGGCGACGACGTGCGCGAAGGCTTGGTTGCCGTTATCTCCGTCAAACTGCCGCAGCCGCAATTCGAGGGACAGACCAAAGGCAAGCTCAATTCGGATGTCAAAGGCGCTGTCGAATCGTTTCTCAACGAACGCCTGACGGAGTTCTTTGAGCAGAATCCGACTGTCGCCAAAAAGATTGTCGGCAAATCAATTGACGCCGCACGCGCCCGCGACGCCGCGCGCAAGGCACGCGAGATCGTCCGCAAAGGCGCTATCGGCTCGACAATGCTGCCCGGCAAACTCGCCGATTGCCAAGAACGCGATCCGGCACTATGCGAGATTTACATTGTAGAAGGAGACTCTGCCGGTGGGTCTGCAAAACAGGGCAGAGATCGAAAAAATCAAGCAATCTTGCCATTAAAAGGTAAAATCTTGAATGTTGAGAAAGCGCGTTTCGATAAAATGCTCGGTCATGGTGAGATCAAAACTCTCATCACGGCGCTCGGCACAGGCATCGGCAAAGATGATTTTGATTTAACCAAACTTCGTTATCACAAAATAATCCTGATGACGGATGCCGACGTGGACGGCTCGCACATTCGCACGCTTCTTTTGACATTCTTCTACAGGCAAATGCCGGAACTTGTCGAAGGAGGCCATATTTTTATCGCACAACCGCCGCTGTTCAAAGTAAAACGAGGCAAGCGCGAAGAGTACATCAAAGACGAAAGATCAATGGTGCGCTACATGATGCGGCAGGCGACGGGAGATGTTAATGTTCGTTCCGCTGGATCAGAGACGGCGATAGAAACTCGTGAATTGGCTCGTTCTCTGGAGCAAATGGTGGAATTTAAGCGCTACGGTGAAAAGACTGCGCGAAGACTGGGCGGCGACATGCGCTTGCTCAATGCTGTTCTCGAAGGTTTTGCGGGACGCAGTGGCGTCTTGCGAGATGAGAGCATGACCTTGCGTGCGGCGTTTCAGGACGGCGAAAAAATGGCGCGCATCGAAGGCTTGTTAAGCGAAAGAGGTTACAAAACAGAGCTTTCAACGGATGAAGAACATGGACTATGGGAAATCCAAACAAAGGCCGAATCGGGCATCGGCGTCTGCATTGATTGGAATTTTGCAAGCTATGTAGAATTCCAGAAGGCCATCGAAATCTATTCTTCGCTTGAAGACACGCTGGCAGCGCCCTTTATCCTCGGCGAAGACGGAAAGAGCGAAGAATTGCCGACCCGCGAGGCCTTGCTGGAGCGCGTGCTGGCGGCAGCGAAAAAAGACCTTGCGATTCAGCGTTACAAAGGACTCGGCGAGATGAACCCCGAACAACTATGGGAAACAACAATGAATCCTGAAAGGCGCACGCTGTTACAAGTTAAGGTGGACGACGCTGTGGAAACGGATCAAATTTTCACGGTGCTGATGGGAGACGCGGTGGAGCCGCGCCGCCGCTTCATCGAAGAAAATGCGCTCGATGTCAAAAATCTGGACGTATAAGGAATGCCCACTCCAAGTTTGACGCACGAGGGTGCTCTAATGTAGAATACACATTCTCTTCCTTCTGTGAGTTTAGCCGCTACATGCCGCGAAAAGCGTGTAGCGGTTTTTTTATGCTTAAATCAGCAGTTAGAAACAAATGGTTTGCTGACGGGTTTAATCTACGCGAAAACGTTCGACACGAAAGCGGAAAAACCTGAGGGGCGTATTGGGCGGAATTCCCGCCTTGCGCGCAGCGACAGTAATTTGTTGATCCACAGTCGATATTCCTTCCAGATCGGGAAGTAAAAGCCCGCGCCGCAAACCATCTTTGTCTTCGACAATCACACCGTAAATCTTCGGATCGAGTTCTTCCAGCCGCGCCGCTTTTGGTTCCGAAAGCACATCGACTGAATAACGCAGGAAGGGAAGCTCTGTCGCCGCGACGGGCGGAAATCGCGGGTCGCGTGTGGCTGCGCTTGCGGCATTGGCGATGATTTCTTCGGCGAGTGTTTTGTGGACGGGTTCGATTGTGCCGATGCAGCCGCGCAAGTCTCCAGCGTTTGTTTTAATGGAAACAAAGCAGGCCGCCGGACGAGCAAGCAGTGCGGACAACGATGAAGGCACGTCAATCAATCGTTTCTCACAAACAAACATTTCGACGGTGCGGCGTGCGAGGCCGATAATTTCACGAGGTTCAAAAGCGTCGGACATATTCTTCAAAAAATTCTTTAGTCGCTTGTACCCTTTTCCATCAACGCCTTGTTCGCGTTGTCGGAAGCCATAATTTGCGCCACTAAATAGCCGACGCCGAAGGGAGCTTCATAGTGGAGCACTTCACAATTCAATGCTTCCTCACCCTGAACTGCGCCGAAGAGAATGAGCATTGAGCGATAACCGCATTCGCCCGCCGCCCTACGCAAATCCTGATCGATATGAACGACGCGCGAAGGCTCGCAAGCCTTAATGCTATTAACTATTTCTTCATCGAAAAGATGTGCGTCACGAAAGTAACCGGCGGGCGCATCTCTGGTCAGGCGGTGGCTTAAATCACCGCTTGCGACAAAAGCCGTCGGGCGCTGCAAAGCGTTTATTGTGCGAGTAATGCACGCACCGAAGCGCAAGTGATGTTCGTTCGATAAAAAATTATAGCCGAGCGCGACGACGGAGCCGCGCCATCCATTGCGCAATAAAAAATAGAGCGGGACAAGCGTGCCGTGATCCAACTCGAAGCCGCGTATGCCGTTAATTTTATAATCTTCTTCGGCGGCGGCGCGCGTGATTGCCGTCAGCAATTCTTCGTCGAGCGGTGTTTCGATAATTACGTTTGGCGCGCGGAAGCCGGAGAAGTCTCCGCGCAGCGGCGTATCCATATAAGCGACAAACGAATTTTGTTGCAGCGGCGCGTGCGGCGAAATCAAAACGATTGATTCAGCGCGGCTGTCTATGATGCGCTGTGTAAAATCGCGCATCGCATCAATGGAGCCGCGCACTTCCGAACTCGCAGCGCCGCCGACCTCTGGAACCATAATCGGCGGATGCGGCGCAATACCCGCGAAGACCAAAAAATTATTCGACATCGTAGTAAAAATTAACAGCGGCGCAAGCGTAGAAACTTACAGTAAAGCGACGCTTCGTCTGTCATTGTCCATCATTGTAAATTGTTTGATAACTTGCCGCGAAAAATAAATTGAAATCGACAGGCATTTTATCATGCGGTGCGCTTCTTCTTTCAAGCCTTAATTGCGCAAGCGTATGTGTGTTGATTATGATGTGCAATGCTCTATGGATGAGAAAAATTGACTGTGAAGATTTGTTGAGAGCGTAATAAGAATGGCGATGCGGGAATTCGATGCTTTGATTGTCGGCGCGGGGCCAGCCGGTTCATTTGCGGCAGAGCATTTGGCGCGTAAGGGCGCAACGGTTGCGCTCTTTGACGGGCGTCCGGCGAGAGAGCCGAAGGCGTGCGGCGGCGGCGTTACTTCTAAAGCACTAAAGGCTTGGCCGCACTTGCTCGAAGCCGTCGGGCGCAGGATTGATGAAGTTGAAATGTACGCGCCTTCCGGCAAACGACTGCGCTTAAAATTAACGGAGCCGTTCAGCATTTATTCGCGCCGCTCGTTCGATTCTTTTTTGCGTGAGCGTGCGCGACAGGCTGGCGCGCACGTTTTTACAGAGCGCGTTTCTCTTTCTTCGCGTAACGCGAACAATGGAAATTGGACGCTGAAAAACCGCGCGGGAAGCGAATGGCGCGCGCCGATGTTAGTTGCGGCAGACGGCGCGGGCAGCCGCATTGCGCGCGAGTTGGCGGGCGCTTTGCTGCCAGCGGAAATGGAAGTCGCGTTCGGTTATCGCGCTCCTTTGCCGGAGAGCGAAAGCGCGCCGACGGTGATTGCGTTTCTTCCGGGCTGGGCAGGCTATGCGTGGGCGTTTCCGCGCGTCGATCATATTTCATTCGGCATCGCCACCTCCCATGACGCCTTCGATCACACGGCGCTCGATCAATTGCTGTGGGAATTTATGATCGGCTACCGGCGTGTCTGCACAGATAAGACGGCGCAGCTATGGTCGCCGCGAACACAGGACGCGCGGCGCGATGAAGCGATTGAAAAAAACTTGCGCGCAACTGTGGATCGCTATGCGGCGCGGATTCCCGGCCTTGCTGCAAAAACTTGGGAGACGCGTAAGACGTGCGGCGATAATTGGGCGTTGCTCGGCGATGCGGCGGGCTTCGCAGACCCTGTGACGGGCGAGGGCATTTACTATGCGCTTCGTTCGGCGGAGTTATTCAGCGAAGCGTATTTAATGAACGAGCCGTCGCGCTATGAAAAATTATGGCGCGCGGATTTCGGCGGTGAATTAAAGCGCGCGGCGGAAATGCGCGGGCGGTTTTACGGAAGTTTTTTTGGCGCGCCGTTTACGGAAAGAATGATCGAACTAGGGCGCGTGCATAAGGGCATACGCGGCGTGCTGACGGAATTGGTGGCAGGCGATCAAGGCTATATTGATCTCAAAAGCAAATTAGCGCGCCGCGCCGTATGGCCTCTTTGAGTTGAAACGAAAGGCGCATGAATCAAGGCTCGTCGTCTTGTTTATCGAGGCCGAGCAGCATGTTTCTCGCTTTGTCGAGCGAGGCGGCGTTATCTAAAACGCCGCGCACCGTGTCGAGAATTTTTTGCGAGTGGTGGGCGTCTGTTTCTTCAGCGCTGATTGCCGTTAAGAGCTTCGGCATTTCGCGTATGCCCTGCACGACATAGAGCGCGATTTTTTCCGCACGGAGCGGCGCGTGGCCTTCGCGCACAAAGGTTTCGGCCAGCCTGCGCCGCACCTCTTCGTACATGTCGAATTCCATGCTGCTGTCGTCTGTCATAGTCTTATGCAATTTACGAAACTCCGTGCGCGTTCGGATGTAAAACTGTTTCGGCTTCTTCGCGCGCCCGATTATTAGCGGCGAGATTTTCCTTCACCTCTGGCTTGGTAAAAGGCGCAAGTCGGCGCTTTAGTTCTTCAGGCACAGGCACGGTCTCGAACGTTTCGCGGCGCACTGTGACGAGCACGAAATGTGCTTCGGCGATAATCACTTCTTCACCTTTGCGCCGCACTTCAAAATTGAAACGCAAGGATTTCGTGCCGACGCGCCCGACGTAAACAGACACTTCCAGCAGATCATCCAACTGCGCGGCATGATGAAAATCGCACTCCAGATGCGCGCGCGGCAGCCACACATCCAGTTCATCGAACATCACGCCGTAGGATAATCCGACGGCGCGAAAAAGCTCCGTTTCGGCAAACTCGAAAAAGCGTATGTACGCGCCGTAGAAAATAATGCGTGCGGCGTCCACGTCGCCCCAACGCACGCGTTCTTCGATAACGAATTTATAAGATTGATCCATCTATTTAACGCGGCCTATTTGACGCGGCTCGTGCGGCGCTTCATAAAGTCCATCAACACGAATTGCGAAAGATTGTCCGGGTTGGCGAAATAAGCTTTGCCGTTCGTCATCGCGGACATTTGTTTGACGAACTCGACGAGATAATAATCGCTCGCCAGCATGAACGTGTTAATCATGATGCCCGCTTTGCGGCACGCCTGCACTTCCTTAAAAGTTTCCGCCATCACGAACGGATCGTTGCCCATCGAATTTTTATAGAGCCTTTTGCCTGCCGCCGCGCCTTCGCTTTCCTTGATGCGGGCGCGCCCGCCGAAGCTTTGCGAGAAGGATGCCATGCTCGAAGAATCGAGAAAGCAGGCCGTCGGTTTGCCGTCCGTGACCATCACAATCTGCTTCATTTCCTTGCGCTGCGCTTGCAACAATCTACGCGCGAGTTTCAATCCTTCAGCCGTGTTGGTGTGATAGGGGCCGACTTGCGTCGTCGCCAATTTCGCCATCGGCAATTCTTCCGCGTCGTCGTGAAAAAGCACAATCTTCAATGAATCACCCGGATACTGCGTGCGTATCAAATGCGCGAGGGCGAGCGCGACCTTCTTCGCGGGCGTAAAGCGGTCTTCGCCGTAGAGAATCATCGAGTGCGAGCAATCGAGCATCACGACTGTCGCGCACGATGATTGATAGTCGCACTGTTGGACGTACAAATCCTTGTATTCGAGATTGAGAGGCACGCCCAAGCCTTCGCGCGTAATCGCAGAGAGAAGCGTTGCGCTGACATCCAGATTGATCGTGTCGCCGAACTCGTATTGCTTGCTGGCAGCGGCGGCTTCAACGCCCGTGGAAAGCTGCGGCGTGTCGTGTCGCCCGACGGAAGATTTGCCGAAGCTGCCCAAAAGATTTTTCAAAGTTTTGTAGCCGAGAAAATCCAATCCCTTTTCCGTGACTTCAAACTTGATGTTGCGAGGCGCGGGATCGGAGACTTCGCCGCGCCCGCTGCCTTTTTGTTTTTGCCTCTGCTGCTGTTGCGGCTCTTCCTTCAAATTCAAATAGCCTTCTTCGACAAGGCGTTCGATGATTTGATTGAGCATTTCTTCGAGCTGCGAGCCGCGATATTCGCCGTCGTTGTCGGCAAGCATCTCCGCGATCTGCTGTTCGTCCAACAAGTCTTGATTCATTAAGGCTTGCAAAATCGCTTGCCGCAAAGCATCGAGGGAAGTATCTTGCGGGCGACGCTGGCGCGTGTAGTAGTAATCATCATCGAAGCCCGATTGCAGCACCGCGTCCGAAAGCGCGTCCATTAAATCGCCCAAGTTTAATGATGAAACATCGAGGCCGTTGAATTTTGAATAGCGTGTAAACTTCATTTGTACTTCTCTTTATCCTTATGCGAAAACTTCCGCTACTTTGCATTTGAATCCGTGAACAACGTCTGCGCCGTCGAGCATATCTTTTTCGGTCAATACTGCAACATCGGCTTGCTTACGATGAATGTTGATTGTGCGCTTCTTGGCGTCAACGACCCAAACCCTTTGCGTTCCCGCCGCCAGCCACACCGCGACCTTCTCGCGCACTTCGCGTGCTGGTTCTCCATGCGAAACGACTTCAACGGCGAGGTCTGGCGCGCCCGGCCAAAACTTCTCCGTGCGCCCGATACGGTCAACTTGCTCTTGGCTGATAAACGACGTATCCGGCGCAATCACAGTGTCCGGGTCGCTCGCAGTCTTGTAACCCGTTTCCGCTGCCAGCACCATACCGAGCTTGTTAGCGCGAACATGTTGCCAAAGAAGACTTGCGATAGTTGCGGCGATTACTCCGTGTTCCGAACCGGCGGGCGACATCTTCTTTAGCGCTCCTTCAATGAGTTCATAACGATAGCCTTCTCTCGGCATTTTGAGAAGTTCGTCGGCGGTGAAAGATTGTGTTGCGCTAATGCTACTCATAAAAAACCTCTACGCTGTTGTGATTGATTCTTTGGTGATGAATCAACTATAACGTCCCGTTTCCGTGAGGTCGTCGTAGATCATGCCGCGCCGGTCTTTCTTGGCTTTCGTCGCTCCGGCGTAGCCGCCTTCTTCGTTGCGCGTGATTTTGTTTTGCGCGTAAAGGCCTTCGAGCGCGAGTTCGCAGGCAGAGACGAGTTGCGCTTCGTCGTCGCGTTTGAAATCGAACGGGATGAGCACGGTTTCGATTAGTTCAGGCACGGCTTCGAGAAGATTGATGCACTCTGATGCTGAGGCTGTGTCGGCGAGACGCAAGGTGTTGCCCGCATCGAACCAGCGTGTCGCGGGCGCGAAATCAATGCCGACAAAGTAACCTTCAAAAATTTCACCGGCGGCGCGCTTGATTAAGTCTTTGGCGATCTTCGGCGCGCCGAGTTGTTCGCCTTCGTATTCGAGTTCCATCTTGCCCGTCATCGAAGGCGCGGCGGCATAGATGTCGGAGATGCGCGGCACGATGTCGTCTTCGCCTGTCAGAATCGCGCGGCGTTCGGCGTTCGAGACGATGGATTCCATGACGGTGATGGGCAGACGTTGCGAGACGCCGGAGCGCTTGTCTATGCGCTGATCGTCGCGCGCTTCAAAGGCGATTTGCTCGACGAGGTCGCGTATGGAATCGGGTATGTGTAATTGGCCGTCTAAGCCTTCGCGCTGCGTCCATGCTTCCTGACGTGTGATCTCGACGCCGAGTTGCAAGTCCGTCGGATAGTGCGTCGTGATTTCCGCGCCGATGCGATCCTTCAAAGGCGTAATGATTTTGCCGCGCGCCGTGTAGTCTTCCGGGTTGGCGCTGAAGACGAGCATTACATCGAGCGGCAAACGCACGGGGTAGCCCTTAATCTGCACGTCGCCTTCCTGCATGATGTTGAAGAGGCCGACTTGGATTTTTCCGGCGAGGTCTGGCAGTTCGTTGATGGCGAAGATGCCGCGATTGGCGCGCGGCAAAAGCCCGTAGTGAATCGTCAGTTCATCGCTTAACAGATGCCCGCCCTTCGCCGCTTTGATCGGATCGACGTCGCCGATGATGTCTGCGATGGTCACGTCGGGCGTGGCGAGTTTTTCGACAAAGCGCGAGTCTCGTTCAATCCATGCGATGGGCGTCGAGTCGCCTTCGGCCTCGATTAGTTGGCGTCCGTAGGCGCTGATCGGATGAAACGGATCGTCGTTGATTTCCGAGCCTTTAATGGCGGGAATCGCATCGTCCAGCAACTCTGTTAATTGACGAATGATGCGGCTCTTGGCTTGTCCGCGAAGACCTAAGAGAATCAGATTGTGGCGCGAGAGAATCGCGTTGGTGATTTGCGGCACGACGGTTTCATCGTAGCCGACGATGCCGGGAAAAAGCTTTTCGCCCGCTCGCAGTTTGCGCAGAAGATTGGCGCGCAGTTCGTCTTTGACGGAACGATTGTGCGTGTGCCCGCTTGCCTTTAGTTCGCCTAATGTTTTCGGTAGTGTTTGCAGTTTCGGTAATGCCATTGTTTTTCGTTAAATCCTGTTCGGTTGATGATGCTGCGTTGATGTTTCAATGAGAAAAGAAAGCGCCTACGCCGGTGCGCGATGCGTCTATTCCTTTGCCGCTCTTTCCTTTGAATCGCGTGCTGGACGTTTACCTTAGCTTACGGACGGCGCAGCATCATTGGCTAGGTAAGACTCGCCGACGCGCGCGACGTGATTATCCTCGACGAGTTTTTCAAGATGCGCCAGCGCCGCGCGCGCCGCCATCGGGTGAGCCTTCGGCGGCACGTCCGTATAAACGCGCGCGACGATTTCCGGTATCGTTCCAATGCCTTCACGCACGGCCTGCAAAATATTTTCTTCGCGTTCGAGTCTGTGCGCGATGTACTCCGCGATTTTCGCGCGCGGATTGCCGATGGCTGGCCCGTGCGCGCCGAAGAGCACAGACAAATTCGGCAGCGCCGCGAGACGTTCGAGCGAGTTCAAATAATCGCGCATGTTGCCTTCCGGCGGATCAATCAAAATAGAGCCTAAGCCGACAATCATATCGCCTGTTACAACCGCGCCGGTTCTCTCTTCATAAAAACAGAGATGCCCGCGCGCGTGTCCCGGCGTGTGGAGCGCGCGCAAAACAATTCGCTGTGAACCGTCAAGTTCAATTGTCTCATTGTCTTCAATCGAGCGATCAATCGAAATCGTTCCGCGCAAGGCTTCCGCCGTCAAGCGATGCGCGGCGATGGTCGTTCGATTCTTCAGATGCTCTGTGAGCGCGCGCACGCCGCCGATGTGATCGGGATGATGATGCGTTAAAATTATTTCGCGCAAATGTCGGCCTTCGCTCAAAAAATCATCGACGCACGCGGCAAGCGCCGCCTGCTCTTCTTCATAAGGTGAGGCCGGATCGATGATGACGAATTCGCGCGCGCCGATTAGATAACAATTCGTGTGTGTCGCGGGTGGCTTCGTCGGCGTGCGCAGCGGAAAGCAAACGAAGCCGGGACGAAACTCTATGCGCCGCGCGGGTTCACGATGAGCCTGCGGCACGGCGAGAAATCGCTCGATCAAATCATCCTTGATACCGCTTGCCGCAAGCGTCTGCAAAGCATGGAGCACGGGCGGCGCAAGCAAAACTTCCGAACGCCGCCAGCGCGCAACACCTTCTTTTGCCGCGATCCACTCGCCGGATTCCAACTCGCCGTCTTTCACTTCCGGCTCTTGTTTGGGCGGACAGCGCGCGAGAAAAAACCACGTATCGAAACGTCTGGGGCTAAACGGCGGCGTGACCCAGCGTCCGATGAAAGTGAAATCATCTGCGTCCAAACGAAGCCCGAAGTGATCAAGCAGCGCAGGAAACGTCATGCGCCCGGATTCTAAATCGTCGAGCAGCGCGGCGCGTTGTCCCTTCGTCATCGCTTCGAGGCCGCGCGCCACAAGGACGCCTGTTTCTTCAAACAACTCGCGCGCCGCGCAAGCGATCATCGTTGCCGTTTCTGCGTCATTACAATTCGCCACTTCGACTTCCGCATCGCTCGCGTCGCGCTGCCCGCCGGGAAACGCGTGAAAGCCGCCGAGGAAGCTCAACTTTTCGCTGCGCCGCACCCAGAAAGTTTCCGCGCGCGCGTCGCTGCTGTTGTTCGATCCGCTCGTTCGCAATAAGACGACGGCGGCGGCGTCCGTCGGTTGTGCGGCGCTCATCTTGCTAGTGCTGTTTTGGCTCACGCTCGTTCGAGTTGGTCAAGGCGCTTTGTCAAGTCCGTTGCGTCCGCTCGTATCGCATAGATGTCTTGGATGACAAGATTGAATTTAGTGTTAAGTTGTTTGACTTCGGTGTGGACGGATTTAATCTCCGCGAGTACCGCTTCCCAAATCGGACGCGTTTCCATCAATCTCCGTTCAACCTTTTCTTCGAGGTTGTCGAACCTTTGTTCAAGCTTGATTTGGCGTTCGCGTTGTGCGGCAAGTTCAGTGTGAATTGCGGCAAACTCGGCAAGCACGCGCTCCTCGAAAGAGCGTGTATCAGGCAAATTGCGTGTTGTATCTTCGCTCATAGTGCCTCCGTGAGAAATATGAAGAATACTGCTTTGCTTTACTTGCTAACGTGTGAGCTTAAAGCTTTGTATTCGCTAACGTGTCAGCTTAAAGCTCTGTTTCAATCTTCGCCCTGCCCGCGATAGCGCTCGCCGTCGCGCCCGTTCCAAGGCACGCCGCGCATGTGATAGCCGCCTTCTTCCCAGAATCCGGCCTCGTCTTCTGCAACAAAGCGCACGCCCTTGATCCACTTCGCGGACTTCCAAGCGTAAAGCTGCGGCACGATCAAGCGCACGGGGCCGCCGTGATCCGGCGCAATGGGTTGCCCGTCGTGCGACCAAGCAAAGAGCGCATCTTCTGCGAGGAAATATTCAATCGGCAAGTTCGTCGTCCAGCCGCGATCATAGCCGAACGCGACGACAAACTTCGCTTCCGCTTTGATGCCGACGAGTTTCGCAAATTCTTTTGTCGAGACGCCGCTCCAAATGTTGTCTAGGCGCGACCAGCGCGTGACGCAATGAAAGTCCGCATAGATTTTCACGGCGGGCAATTGCATAAATTCATCGAGCGACCAACTCTGCGAATTTTCGACAAGGCCATCAACATTAAACTGCCACTTTGCCAAATCGATTTTGGGCGTGCCGTGTGCGTCCAAGACAGGCCACTTGCGCGTGCGCGTCTGGCCGGGCGGAATGCGGTTCTCGCGCCGCGTGTCGGGGCTGATGATTACTTCCGCGGCGGCAATCTCTGCGGGCGCGCGCGGCTCTGTTCTCTGGTACAACGGATCGTTTATCCAGCGGCTTAAAAAACTCATCGCATCTCCATTGGTAGTAAATGACGAATGACAAGCCACAGGATGAAACTTTTCCCCGCCGCTCGTCATTTGTACTTCATCATGCGCTCGTTACTTTTTCGTGGTGCCTGTTATTCCCAACAATCCGGGCGGCATCCACTTGCTGACGCCCTTCGTCAAAGGATCGCGTATCCCTATGCTGCGGTCATGCCATTCGTCGCCGACGACGGGATGCCGCTGCTGCTCGTAGTTTTCCGTTTGTTCCAGACACAGCACGACGCCGTTGGCGATTTCCTTCCAGTCCTCTTGCTGTATGCCGCGCAGGATAAGCGGCAGCCCTGCCGTCCAATCTTCTTCGGGCGCGCGCTCGTCCTGTTCGGGAATCGTTAAATTATAAACGGGCGGAAACGGTTGTCCGCTAAATTCATCAACGATGCGCGCCTTAATATCCTTGTAGGACAACTGCGGATTATCGGCGCGAAGTTTTTGCGCGCGACGGAAAAGATCGGAGACACTCGCTGGTTCATTTTGCATGATTGTTTGACCGGAAACCTCACGTTTATTTTCGACTCGGCGTTGAAATTAGCTTACACATTCAAAGCGCTAATCACAACCGGCGGAAGAAGGGATGTTAGATGCCGGATGCTAGATGTCAGTGATAGGTTTTGACCGTCGTTTAGCATCTGAAATTCATCAACTCCGTTTTACTTTCCGAAGACGCGGCGCAGCCGTTTTGTGATGCTGCCGCGTGCGTCTGCGAGTACGACGTGTGCCGTGTTGCGTCCCGATGCGGCGAAGACACCGCCGCCCGGATGCGTCGATGCGCCCGTGAGATAAAGATTTTCAATCGGCGTGCGATACTGCGCGAGTTCCGGCAGCGGGCGAAAGAGAAACATTTGATCGAAGTCCATTTCGACGTGCATCACATTGCCGCGCAAAAGCCCCAATCGTCTTTCGAGATCGAGCGGCGTTTGCACAAAGCGGTCAAGCACGGAATCCTTCACGTTCGGCGCATAACGCGTCACCACGTCGATCAACTTATCAGCTTCACGTTCTGCAATGTCATCCCACTTTCCCTCGTCAGCAAGCTCGTATGGATAATATTGTCCCCAGATAAAAAGTGTATGGCGACCAGCAGGCGCGAGCGTCGGATCAATCGCCGAAAATGTCATCGCCAGCGCCGCAGGATTTTCCGACGGACGATTTTGCAGATAATCCGCGTAAGCTTTATCCAGATAGTCAAGCGACGGGCAAAGCAGTTGCAAGCCTCTGTGACACTCGCGCGCCGCGCCATTCGCAACTCCATCCATCGCTGGCGCTGCCGTGTAATCCGGCAACTCCGACACGGCGCAGCGCACGATCATGCCGAAGCCGTTGCCGACACGAATATTCTTAACGCGCTTCGCTAAACCATCCGGCAAATTCTCCGCGCCGATTAGCTTGAGAAACGTCGTCTGCACATGCGCGTTCGAGACGATGCGCCGCGCTTCGATGCGTTCGCCGTTCTCTAACTCGATAGCCGTCGCGCGCTTTTCCTTCACTACGATGCGTTCGACTTCCGCAGAGAGCCGCACCGTGCCGCCGTGATGTTCGAGACAGCGCGCGAGCGCCTGCGTGAGCGCGCCCGAACCGCCTCGCGGACGCTTCACTCCGCTTTTGTGAATCATCGCGTGCCAGCCTAAAAAATCACCTGTCGCGGAAGCCGTTGACGGCGGCCCCGACTGCGCGGCGAGCCAAACAAGCGCCGCGCGCAAGCCTTCATGCTCGAACGTCTCGCGCGCGAGGCTTCCGTAACTCGTGAAAAGCTTGCGCGTCATTTCGAGCGGATCGGTTTTTTCCTTCGTGCGGCGAAATATCATGTGGCGTCCGAGATTGAGCGCCGTCGGCGGCTTCATAAAAGCTTCAAAAACGCCTTCGTTAATCGCCGTCCACTCGCGCACGAAACGCCGGTAATTGTCCGCATCGACGGGGCTGATGCGCGCAATCGAGTCGCATGTTTTTTCCACATCACGCCAGAAATAAATCGCATTCTTGCCGTCCGGCAAAGGCGCAAACGCGAACGGATCGCACTCTATATATTCGAGGCCGAATTTTTCGAGTTCGAGTTCACGAACCACCGGCGTCAAATGAATCATGATGTGCGCGCTGGAGCCGACATCTATTTTGTAGCCGGGAATCAAATCGTCTTCGGTGCAGACGGCTCCGCCGACGATGTGGCGGCGTTCCAGCACAACCACCCTCATGCCCGCTTTGGCGAGATAGCACGCGCACACCAACCCATTATGCCCGCCGCCGACAATCGCCGTATCGAAAATATTTTCTGTGCTCATTCTTTTGCTTTTTGCACTTGCGCCCGCCCGCGTTTCGCGTTCATCATAGCCGCTCGAAACACTGCGCGCCAATAAAGTTGCTTTTGCAAATCGTTTGAAGATTGACGGAGCGATAAAACGAATGTCCGATGCCATCATCAACAACGAACCAGCCTTGCACGCGTCCGCGCTGGCGGCAGGTCAAACCGTTTGCCCGATCTGCGGGCGCGATTCATCCGAAGGGCGCGTGCCATTCACGGCGCTCTCCGACAAAATGCAAATGATGGTTGCCGCCAACGCGCCCGCCGGAGCCTTGCTCACGGAAGTCTGCGTGCGCTGCGTTACTTTGTTCGAGCGCGCGCTCGTGCAACTCGAACAAAACGCCGCTGTCTTTTCGCAGGGCGGACACGTTCTTTCAACGCCGCTTCGTCTCGACGCGGATGAAAGATTTACGGGACGCGGCATCTGCATGGCCTTTCTCGATTCGGGGTTTTACGCGCACCCGGATTTGACGACGCCCGCGAATCGCATACTCGCTTATCACAGCATCGTCGCGCGCAGAGGCGACAAAGAGGGCTTGCTGGAAACGACTGATCCATCGAGTTGGCACGGCATGATGACTTCGGTTGTCGCTGCCGGGAACGGCTCGCTCTCCAACGGATTTTATCGCGGCCTCGCGCCCGAATCCGAACTTGTCCTCGTCAAGATAGGAACTTCCGGGCGCATCACTGAAGCCAACATTCAACGCGGCCTCGAATGGGTCATCGCGCATCGCCAGCAGTACAACATACGCATCGTCAACATCTCTGCGGGCGGCGACGACGAACAACCTTATCTTTACAATTCTCTTTCGGAAACAGTCGAGCGCGCCGTCAAACTAGGGCTTATCATCGTGTGCGCCGTCGGCAACGCAGGACTCGCGGCAGGTCATCCCGTCTTGCCGCCCGCCTCCGCTCCGTCGGCGATTGCGGTAGGCGGATTAGACGATCAAAACTCGCTTGACCGCGCGCGTCGCGGCATGTACCGCTCGTCTTACGGGCCGACGATTGACGGCTTGCAAAAGCCTGAAGTCATCGCTCCCGGCATCTGGGTTCCCGCGCCGATTCTGCCGCACACGCCGACAGCCGCCGCCGCCGAACTCTACGCCATGCTCGACAATGCGCCCGACTCGGAGCTGCGCCTTATCATTGAAGCGCACGAAGGCATTGACCATGATTTAGACGAAGCGCGCAATGTTCCCGTGCCTCTTTTGCGGCAACTGATTTCCATCAAACTACACGAAAGCAATGTCATCAGCGAGCATTACAAATATGTTGACGGGACATCGTTCGCGTCGCCGATTGTCGCATCCGTCATCGCGTGTATGCTCGAAGCGAGCCCGGATTTACTGCCGCAGAAAATCAAGCGCATTTTAATCGACACGGCGGAGCGTCTGCCGGGCATCGAAGTTGACCGTCAAGGCTGGGGCGTCGTCGCGCCGCGTCGCGCAGTCGAAGCCGCGCTCGCGCTTCGCTCATTGATTGATTGACATGACGGAGGGGCGCGCGAGTCTGCGAAGCGGCTAGACACCGCGTGCGCGCGTATGCCACAATTTCAACTGAATTCACACGAACATAGAAATCGAATGCGAGAGGAAGAAAACAGAAATTCTTATGTCTGAAAACGAAAACGCGATTGCCGCCCATACCGCCGATGAGTCAGCCGCAACAGATCAATCACAATCAAATGCGCCGCACGATGCGCCCGCCGCCGTAGAAGCAGCAAGCACCGAAGCCGCTGCTGAAGCCACCGCTGAAGCCAGCACTGAAGCCACCGTCGAAGCCAGCACCGAAGACATCTCTTATCACGCTGTTGAAAAGGACGGGCAAGTGACTGCTATCTGGGAAATGCAGGGACGCAAACACTTGCGCACGATTGATCCGCGCTCGCGCCAGGGACAAGACATCCTGCGCCTCTACACTTCGGAGCATCACGACGAAGCAGGCCACGCAGCAACGGAACCGACTCCTGCAACCGCAACGGAGCCAACCGCCGCAACCGCTACGGAATCAACCGGAGCGTAAAGCGACTTTCGCTCACGCACTCCGTCTTGCTTGAAGCATAGATTTGCCGCACATAAAGATTGCGCGCTAACTCTCGCGCCGCATCAGACGACGAGATTTTGCGGCGCGCCTTTGACGAAGGCTTCCAGATTATCAATGATTTGATCGGCGAGAATCCGCATTGTTTCGCGGCTCGCCCATGCGACGTGCGGCGTCACAATCAAGTTCGGCAACTTCGATTCGAGCAGCGGATTCCCATTTGTCGGCGGCTCCGCGCTCAACACGTCGATGCCCGCGCCCGCAATCGATCCCGCACGCAAACCTTCGATCAACGCGGCCTCATCGACCAGCGCGCCGCGCCCGCAGTTAATTAACAACGCGCCTTCGCGCATCATCTTCAATTCATTTGCGCCGATCAAATAGCGTGTCTCAGGCGTCAAAGGACAATGCAAACTCACCATGCCGCTCGCGCGTAAAGTTTCCTCAAAACCCGCGCGCCCATCGCGCACGCTTTTTGCATCTTTGCGTTCGGAGATAACCACGCGCATTCCGAACGCACGCGCTAGTTTCTCAACCGCGCGCGCGTTCGCGCCGTAACCGACAATTCCGAGCGTGCTCTCGTGCAAATCAACAATCGCATGATCGAGCAAACAAAACTGCGAAGATTTTTGCCACAGCCCGCGCTCCACGTCCGCGCGGTAAGCGATCAGATTACGCCGCAGCGCAAGCGTCAACATAAACACATGCTCGGCTACCGATTGGCTTGCATACCCGCGCGCATTAACGACGCTGACCCCGCATCTGCGGCACGCTTCCAAATCCACCACGTCGAACCCTGTGGCGGCAAGAGCGATCAGCTTTAGTTCGCCTGCCGCTTCGAGTGCCGCCTCTCGCACGGCAACCTTGTTCGTGACGACAATCGTCGCATCGCGTATTCGCTCCGCAACTTCATCGGCGCGCGTCTCCGCATAATCCTGCCACTCATGCGCGAAGGCGGGCGGGCGAAAGCTCACCTTAATAGTGCTGCGATCCAGAAAAACAATGCGCTCCATCGGCTTCCTCTCGTGCAAACGATTGCAAACATCGAAGGCCGCCGTGAACATTCGCGGCGGCCTTCCGAAGTTGGTAGCGCTAACGGGGATCGAACCCGTACTCTCAGCCTTGAGAGGGCCGCGTGTTAACCAATTACACCATAGCGCCTGAAAAA
>JBPCOJ010000114.1:0-8320 GCA_051000345.1 Pyrinomonadaceae bacterium
TCAAAGAACTGGCGTATGAGACTAAACGCACGGTCTATCAAATCAAGTATGGGCAGTTGTCCGAGTATCTGATTCAGCAACTGAAATCCCCTTCGGTTAAGATGACTATTGCGTAAGTCCTAAACTATATAGATTTTGGTAAGACAGATGGACTACCCGATTTTTACCGGGCAGCCTTTCATTCGCATGAGTACGTTCGTTCCCGATGGTCGGATTACTTCGACATTCTCGACATTCAAAAAGTTGCGATAAGCAATTGGCAGGACGCCGTGCTTTGCCAAAAGCGATGAGCGTTCTACTACGTCTCATAAGTTCAGAATAATGAAGCGCCCAATGAGACAAGGTTTTGAAGAAGCCAAGAACACGCTTCGGCTACCGAAATCACATCCCTGTTGGACGCTCCACTCTATCGAACTGCTGCATTTTGAATTAAAAGTTACGTCAGTACTTATTAGATTTACAGCATAACCATCCTACTGACTTCCTAGTAGAGAGTACACCGGCAACTGCTTGGATCCCATGATGAAAGGACGGCCTTTTGTGTTTTCGGAGAGCGATTTTCCGATAGAATTTTTTTATAATAGAGAGACATACCATTGGCTTCGGCACGCAACATACTCGTCACGGGCGGCGCGGGCTTCATCGGCTCTCACGTAGTTGATCGGCTGCTCGCCGAAGGCATTTGGCGCGTCACGGTCATCGACGATTTCAACGACTTTTATAATCCCGCGATTAAGCGCGAAAACGTCCGCACGCATTTGCTCCATCCCGCTTACAGATTAATCGAAGCAGACATTCGCAATTATTCTGCGCTCGCCGCCGCGTTCGATGAAACGAAGTTCGAGGCGATTGTGCATCTGGCGGCGCGCGCCGGTGTGCGCCCGTCGCTCATAGACCCCGTGCTTTACGCGGAAACGAACATCACAGGCACACTCAATTTACTGGAACTCGCGCGCGCGCGCTCTGTCGGGCAATTCGTCTTCGGCTCGTCTTCGTCTGTATACGGCATCAATGCGAAGGCTCCGTTCAGTGAAGACGATCCCGTGCGGCAGCCGATCTCGCCGTATGCCGCGACGAAGGCGGCGGGCGAATTGCTTTGCCACACATACGCGCATTTGTACGAAGTGCGTTGCGTGTGCTTGCGTTTCTTCACGGTTTACGGAGCGCGGCAGCGGCCTGATCTGGCAATCCACAAATTCGCGCGCTTGATAAGCGAAGGCAAAGCCATTCCCGTCTTCGGCGACGGCACGACGCGGCGCGATTACACTTTCATCGACGACATCGTGCAGGGCGTGAGCGCGGCAATCGATTACCGCGCAAGCATGTACGAAGCGATCAACTTGGGCGAATCGCAGACTGTCGAATTAAGAGAGTTGGTTTGGTTATTAGAAAAGGAATTAAGCTTGCCCGCTATCATTGACAGACAGCCGCAGCAGGCCGGAGATGTGCCGCAAACATTTGCCGACATCACAAAGGCGCGCCGTCTGCTCGATTATAATCCGCAGACGAAAATAGAAGACGGCATACATCGCTTCATCGAATGGTTTCGCCGCGCAGATGAATAGTCTGCTTCTTCCCTGATAATTCTTGTGTGCTTTTAGCCTGCAACAGCTCGTTTTAATTTTTCGCTGTTATTAACCACTCTATGAAACGCAAATTAATTATCACCGGCGGTTTAGCGTTGATATTGATTGCGTTCGCGGCGGCGGTGTGGCTGGCGGGAAGTGCTTTGAGCGCGCCGGTCAATCAGAGTGTCGGGAATTTATCGCCGGATTTGAACGGACACAACGTAGAGTTTTCGAGCGCTTCGGGAGCGACGATACGCGGCTGGCTGATCGACGGCAGAAAAGGCGCAGGAGCGATTGTGTTGCTGCACGGGCTGCGCGCGAATCGCTTGAGCATGTTAGAGCGAGCGCGCTTTCTTTCTCGGCAAGGTTATGCCGTATTGCTGTTCGACTTTCAAGCTCACGGCGAAAGCACAGGCCAGCACCTCACTATCGGTTATCTTGAAGGCATGGACGCGCAGGCTGCCGTAAACTTTCTTCAACACACCGTCCCCGATGAAAAAATAGGATTGATCGGCGTCTCGATGGGCGGAGCCGCCGCCATCCTCGCCTCGCCGAAATTGGATGTTCAGGCGTTCGTCTTGGAAATGGTTTACCCGACAATCAGTGAAGCCGTCGCCAATCGCCTGACCATGCGTTTGGGCAACTGGGCGAGCGTTCTTACGCCTGTGCTGACTTTGCAGTTAAAGCCGCGTCTAGGAGTCGATGCACAAGCTTTGCGCCCTATCGATACAGTAAACTATATTACGGCTCCGAAGCTTTTTATCGCAGGCGCAAAAGACGAGCACACGCCGCTCAATGAATCCGTCAGACTTTTTGACGCGGCGTGCGAACCGAAACAAATTTGGATCGTGGGCGGCGCAAAACATCAGGACTTGCACAAGGCGGCACAGGAACAGTACGAAAAGCGCGTGCTGGATTTCTTCGGGCAAACGCTCCGGCACTAATTTAATTGTCGAAGCCATATTCCTGCTCTCGCAAACACAACTACCTATGATCTCCGTCGCAGAAGCCATCGACATTATCTTGAGGGAAACAAAAAAGCTTCCGGCAGAAAGCATCCGGCTGGAGAAGGCGCGCGCGCGCGTGCTGGCGGAAGACGTCGTAGCGGATACGGATTTGCCGCCGTTTGACCGTGCGCGAATGGACGGCTATGCGGTGCGCGCGAGGGATACGGCGGACGCGCCAACCGAGTTGCGAGTAGTAGGCGAAGCGGCGGCGGGCGCGGGCTGGTATGAGCGCGAAATGCAAGCGGGCGAAGCGGTGCGGATTATGACGGGCGCGCCCATACCATCGGGCGCAGACGCAGTGCAGCAAGTTGAAGTGACAAGCGAAACGACGGACGGCAGCACAGTAAAAATTAAAAGAGCGGCGACAGTCAAACAATTCATCAGCGAACGCGGCACGGAGATTCGCAAGGGCGAAACAGTGCTGCGCGCAGGCATGGAAATCAACGCGGCGATGCTGGCGGCGCTCGCGTCCTTCGGTTACGCAAAAGTGCAGGTGGCGAAGCGCCCGCGCGTGGCGGTGCTGGCGACGGGAACGGAACTCGTCGCGGTTGGTGAAACGCCCGGCGCGGATCAGATACGCGACTCGAATAGTTATTCGCTCGCCGCCTACGCGGAACTCGCGGGCGCAATCGTCGAGCGCTTGCCGCTCGCGGGCGACGACACAAAAACACTCCAACTCGCCATCGAAGATGCGGCAACGCGTTGCGATACGCTGGTTTTGTCGGGCGGCGTGTCGATGGGCGTTTACGATTTCACGAAAACGGCTTTGCGCGCCGCCGGTGCCGAAGTTTTTTTCGAGCGCGTTCGCTTGCGTCCCGGCAAGCCGACGGTCTTTGCGCGCCTCAACAACACACTCATCTTCGGGCTGCCCGGCAATCCCGTTTCCGTTTCCGTAACATTCAATCTCTTCGCCAGAACCGCCTTGCGTCGCTTGCAGGGCATACATGAAGACGCCGCGCTAAAGGAAGACCACGCCGTGCTTGCGCGCGAAGTAAAAGGCTCCTCTGAACGCGCGAGCTATCTTCCGGCAACGCTTCGCACAAACGCGCAGGGTCATTCGATTGCAGAGCCTTTGCGCTGGAGCGGTTCTTCGGATTTCGTCGCCTTCACACAGGCCACAGCGCTTATCATCGTGCCTGAAGGAGTACCGAAGATTGAAATTGGCGCAATTGTTTCAGTGGTTCGCCTACCGGACAACAATTAAAGACATCAACTTTATATGGAGAGATTCTCTCAAATCTACGTTTACCTGCTTGAAGAAGGAACTGATGTCTGGCGTCCGGTACAAGCTGTTCATGTGCGCGGCGATGTGTATCGCATCATCAGCCCGAATCTTGACCATGAGGATGAAAAGTGGCAATTTGCGTCTGGCGAATTGGTGCGTTGCGAAGAGCGAGTGTCCACTAATGGCGGGACGTATCTTGCAGCGTATGAACGAGTGTTAGAATGTAACTGACATGCAGGACTACCATATTAACGTTTTTTACAGCGATGCGGATGAAGGTTACATTGCCGACATCCCTGACCTACAATTTTGTTCAGCCTTCGGTGCGACGCCCGAACAAGCAGTTCGTGAAGTTGCACAGGCGAAAGTGGCATGGCTGGAGGCCGCACGCGCTGCTGGCAAATCTATTCCAGAACCACGCTGCCGCCCGGCTATTTATCAGATCGCGTCTTGATTAATCCGGTAACGACGAATCTTTTGTATGAGCAAGCTTTCCCACATTGACGAGCAAGGCCGCGTTGCAATGGTGGACACGAGCGCGAAGTCTGTCACGGCGCGGCGCGCGGTGGCGTCCGCGCGCGTGTCGATGTCGCCGGAAACCATTAGCGCCGTCCGCGAACATCGAACGCCGAAGGGTGATCCACTGGAGACCGCGCGGCTTGCAGGCATCATGGCCGCTAAACGCACGGGCGAATTGATTCCGCTGTGTCATCCGCTGCCGCTCACACACATTGACGTGCGCGCTACCGTGACAAACGAAGGCGTTTACATCGAAGCCGAAGCCGCGACGCAGGCGCAAACAGGCGTCGAGATGGAAGCCTTGACCGCCGCGAGCGTCGCCGCCTTGACCGTTTACGATATGTGCAAGGCGCTGGACAAAGCGATGACGATTACGGATGTTCGGCTTGAGAAAAAAACAGGCGGCAAGTCCGGCGATTACGTGCGTGCTCGATCCGATTGAGTTTCGCGGTGAAATGGATTGGGTTTTGCGGTGAAATAATCCGCGATGCTTAACGCTTAAAGGACTAAGCGGCCAGACTGAAAGCGTTTGGAACAAACGCGGCACAGGATACGTTAAAGTGAATGCCGAGCGCGTTGCTTTCTTTCGCCCGCGCGATTGGCGTACAATGATTCGATTGTTCGGATTTGCTCGTTGATTGAAGTGGAGTTTTCAAGAAAATGAAAATAAATATTTCCAGAGATGCCCGCCCGCAAGTGCGCACGCTGCTGTTTGCCGCGCTGCTGACCATCGTATTGTGGTTCATTCCCTTCGCGGAATTTCTGACCTATCCGTTTCGCATCTTCGTCACCTTCATACACGAAGGCGGACACGCCCTCGCCGCTTTGCTGACAGGCAACTCTGTGGCGAGTTTGTCGGTGGCGATGAATACGAGCGGCGAAACTTATACGACCAACGGCGGGCTGCTTTCGCAAGTCATTGTTTCCAGCGCGGGCTATGTCGGCGCAACCGCTTACGGTGCGCTGCTACTGCTCTTGATTCGCCGCTCGGTTCAAGCGCGCATCGTGCTCGCGGGAACGGCTGTTTTCATTTTTGCGATGACAGCCATTTACGGTTTCCTCGTGCCGCTCGCGCACGGCATGATGAGTCCGTTCACGATTCTCGCGGGCGTGCTGATTCCCGTCGGGCTGCTCGCTGTCAGCCGCTATGCGAGTCCGCGCGTGGCTTCATTCTTCGTCAGCTTTCTCGCCGTGCAGTGCATTTTGAATGCGCTCTTTGATTTGAAGACAGTGTTTTTTCTATCTTCGCCGCTTGGAGTAAACGCGCAAACCGACGCCGCAAACATGGCGAACGCGACGGGCATTCCGGCTATCGTCTGGGCGGTGATGTGGATCGCCGTTTCATTCGTGATTCTGTCGGCGGCGATGCGGCTTTACAGCGTGAATCGTTCGCACGCGTCTGTGCAGGAAGACTTGCCGTTTGAAGACGCGCCGGGAATTTAAGAGCACAAGAGCGTGAGCGCTAATATTCAAGAGCCGCCGGACAAAAACGCACAGCCGTCTTTGTCCGGCGTTTTCGATTCACCGGTGAGAATTGAAAATGCGTTGACACTCGGCTCGCTTTTCGTCGGCGCGCGGCTTGTGCTGCGTTGCCGCAAGGATTGGCGCGACGCAACCGTTATCGCCGTTTCAATCGACAAGATAACGCTCGCCGTCGGCTCACCATCCGGCGGCACATACCGCGTTCGACGCCCGCCCGATTCCCCGCTTTTTCAAGACGGCGCAATTCCCGTGCTGTGTGAAGAAGCCCTCCGCGCAACGTGGCGCGCGGGCTTCGTGCGCTATGAATCGCGCTGGTAAAAAGCTTTGGCATCCGTATTCGACTGTTCTTACCATAGAGCAAGACGCCCTTGAGTGTCGCTACGGGAACCTCTTGCGCAATTTCGGGCGGCATATAACTCTGCACGTCGCCTCAAAACTCTTAAGGAGCTAATACTGTATGGGCAGATCAGCCTTTGCTGGCAAACGCAGTCGCAACGCTTTAGGCTTAATCCCTTCCACTACTCGACGGGACTAGGCATCTAGCCCTACCTTAATTGCAACGGCAAAGTTTCACGAAAGAAAAGTTTTATGAAAGCAATGAAGAATTCGATGACTCCGCTGAACCCGTCGAGTTACACGCTTGTATTCATCTGCATTCTCGCGCTGCTCTTGCACGCGGCTGTCTTCAATAACGCCGCGAACGCGCAATCGCCGCAGCAGCCACAGCAAAGGCCGCGCAGAGCCGCGGGCGCGTCTCAACCTAAACCGACACCGATGAACGATCAGCGTCCCGCCGACAATCGCGCGCCTGCCACGCCGCAGAAAACTCCTGCGGGCGAAGAAGTCGGCGAAGATGATGTCGTGCGCATCGAAACGCAGTTGGTTTCCATTCCGGCAGCGGTGACGGATCGCACGGGGCATCCTTTGACAAACTTGCGCGCGGAAAACTTTCTCGTCTATGAAGACAATCGCCCGCAGCGGGTCAGCAATTTTGCGACGACCGAAGCGCCGTTTGAAGTCGCGCTCTTGCTCGACACATCCGGCTCGACGCGCGCCGATGTCGCTTTGATTCGCCGCGCCGCCAACGTCTTTATCGAAGCGCTGAGGCCGGGCGACAGAGTTGCCGTCGTTGCCTTCGACACGGGGCGCGCGGGCGACGCGAAAAATCTTGCGACCGTGAACGTGCTCGCCGAATTGACGGGCGACCGCGCGAAGTTGCGCAAGGCTGTGGAAGCAATCGGCGCGAGCAACGGCACGCCGTTTTACGATGCGCTCATCAATGTTGCGGAAAAAGTTTTTCGTGAACCGCCGGGAGCGGCAGCGCGCGGGCGTCGCGCCGTCGTCGCGCTCACGGACGGAGTGGATTCGACGAGCGATGCGGATTTTGCGGAAGCGCGTGCGAAGCTTTTGCGCGCGGGCGTCGCCGCTTATTTCATCGAAGTCAACACGGAGGATTTCGTGGAAGAGCGTTTGATGCGCGACTGTTCCGGCGATCAAACGCTGCGCCTGTCGCGCGCGCAGATGCAGCGCTACCGCAAAATATTTGCGCCGCGCGCGGACTCCGCCGATTATCAGAATTTCTGTCGTCTCGGACAATTTGAAAGAATGCAGATGAGCCGCGATCTATACACGCTGGCGCGCCGCGAGATGGACGAGATAGCGCGCATCTCCGGCGGGAAAACCTACGTCGCGGGCGATCTGCGCGACGCGCGACAAGCCTTCATCGAAGTCGCCGGGCTTATCGGCACGCAGTACAGTCTAGGCTATTATCCGACGAACAAAACGCGCGACAATCGTTTCCGCTCGATCCGCGTCGAAGTGCGCGGCGTCGCAGGCGGCGCGCAGATTCGCGCGCGCGAAGGCTACTACGCGCAACCGAACTAAAAAGAGAAGAACGAATGATGAATGAACAATCGGCGCGCTTGTCCTGCTAATTAAACGCGCTTGTTTTGCATTCATCTTTTGCCTTCCTGTTTCCTTCCGTTGCGCTCGATGGCGCCTGCGACGGCGGTTGCTAAGTCCGCCGGTTCGATTGGTTTCGAGATGTGTTTCCGGTAGCCCGCCGCGAGCGCGCGTTCCTGATCTTCAGGCCGCGCATAAGCCACTTCTCTGTCTTCGGGCGTGAAGATAAACGCCGCATCTTGTCCGTTGGCTTCGGCTTCTTCATAACCGAAAATGTTTTCGGCTCCCTTGTTCCAATTCGTCACGCGCCCGCCATACCATGCGCTCGCCATGACTGCGCCGAAGAAAAGCAAAAAAGGCGTTTCGCGCCCGATCAGCGGATCGAGGATCAACTTGATGACGAGCGCCGCTCCGACAGACAGCACTGCGATGCCGTAGCCTGCAATTTGCGGGCGGGCGGCCTGCGAAGATGAACCGCGAGAAATTTTTGAATAATACCGAAACCATTTAAGTAGGTGTGTTTAGTAGCCAACTGTAACAGGTTATGCTTTTCACCTTTTGCTTATCTTTCAAATACGGTTTGACTGCCTCGATAACCGCTTTCTCGACTTCTTCAT
>JBPCOJ010000116.1:0-24553 GCA_051000345.1 Pyrinomonadaceae bacterium
TGCTTTACGTTGATAACCTGATTGGCCCCGAAACCGTCAACACTGTTCCGCCCGCGACCTACACGGCGATTCGCGATCACGGCAAAGTCGCGCTCACGCTCGAAGAAGGCCTTGACGATTGCCGCAAACTAATCGGCGAACTAAAAGACGTCGGCATTGATCTGAAAGTCGTGACGGACAAGTTGCAGCATGACGGCCTCGCGTCCTTCGTTACGTCCTTCGACACGCTCGTCGAATCCATTCAATCCAAACGCGACGCGCTGCTCTCCGGCATCAATGACCGCTTGACTGCCTCTTTGGGGAAATACGCAGACGCCGTCAACAACACTATTAAGGAAGCGGAAAAAGGCGACGTGATGCGGCGCATCTGGCACAAGGACGCGGCGCTCTGGAAATCCGACGAAGCGAGTCAAAAAATAATTAACAATGCGCTCGGCTGGCTGACCGTGCCGGACATGATGATTGGCGTCGAAAACGATTTAGTCGGCTTCGCTGACCGCACGCGCGGCGAACGCGACTTCAAGCATGTCATGGTTTGCGGCATGGGTGGATCGAGCCTCTGCCCGGAAGTTCTGCGCCAAACCTTCGGCAAGCAAGAAGGCTACCCGGAACTCCTCGTGCTCGACTCGACAGACCCTGACGCCTTCGCGGACATCGCAGAGCAAATAGACATCACGAAATGTCTCTTCATTATTTCTTCAAAGAGCGGGACAACAACCGAGCCGCTTGTCTTTTACAAATACTGGTACGACCAAGTAAGCAAAAAACGACCCGATCCGGGAGAGTGCTTTGTCGCCGTGACAGACCCCGGCACGCTGATGGAAAAGATGGCGACGGACGATAAGTTCAAGCGCATCTTTTTGAATCCGGCGGACATCGGCGGGCGCTACAGTGCGCTTTCTTATTTCGGGATGGTTCCGGCGGCGCTGATGGGCTTGGATGTCGTGAAGCTGCTTGACCGCGCCGAACGCATCGTGCATTCGTGCGCGTCTGTTGTGCCAGCGCATGAAAATCCCGGCGCGCGGCTCGGCGCGATTATGGGCGAATGCGCAAAGGCCGGGCGCGACAAACTAACGATCATCGCCGCTCCTGAAATCAGTTCGCTCGGATTGTGGATCGAACAGCTTATCGCCGAAAGCACAGGCAAAGAGGGCAAGGGGATTCTGCCTGTCGCAGGCGAACCGCTCGGCTCGCCGTCCAGCTATAGCGATGACCGCGTGTTTGTGTCCATCTCCATCGGCAAGCCCGACGGCGAAACGGAAATGAAATTAAAAGCGCTCGAAGCTGCCGGTCATCCCGTCGTTTATCGCACGCTCAACGACACTTACGATCTCGGCGAAGAGTTTTTCCTCTGGGAAATTGCCGTCGCCTTCGCTGGCTACGTCATCGGCATCAATCCATTCGATCAGCCGAACGTGCAGGAATCGAAGGACGCGACGAAGGAACTGCTCGAAGCCTTTACCAAGACAGGCAAGCTTCCAGAACAAACCGTGCTCGTCTCCGACGGCACGCTGACCATTTACGCAGACGACAATGCGCGCGGAGATTTGCAAAACGGTTCGGTGCTCGACGCTTTAAGGTCGCATCTCGCGCGCGCCAAAGCAGGCGACTACATTGCGATGCTCGATTACATAGAGGAAACGCCGGAGCACGAAAAACTGATTCAGCACATCAGAGGCCACCTGCGCGACGCGACGAAATGCGCGACGACGACGGGCTACGGCCCCCGCTTTCTGCATTCGACAGGCCAACTGCACAAAGGCGGCTCGGCAGCGGGAGTCTTTATGCAATTGACCGCGCCGGACACCACCGATCTGCCGATTCCGAATCAGCGGTACACCTTTAGCACACTGAAGCAAGCGCAGGCGCTCGGCGATTTTCGTTCCCTTGCTTCGCGCGGGCGGCGTGCGATTCGCATTGATCTCGGCGCGGATGTTCAAGCCGGGCTTACGCGTCTGCATGAGTTGATCGGCGAAGCACTCCCGCGCTCCGGCGCAACCGGCGCGGGCAGCAGCAGCAGCGGCAGCAATGCACCGATTCCGAAATCACGCGGAACACTCTGAAGAAAAGATGTTAGATGTCGGATGTTGGATGTTAGTGAAGACGTGAGTTTTAACCGGTATCTAACATCTAACATCTGACATCTTCTTTTACATTCCCTCGCGTCCACCACTCCGCCCGGTTGTCGTAATTTTACCGGGCGGGCAAAGCCTTTCGCGCTTTGCTTTTCAAACGTAGAGGACAGGAAAATGGCAACACCGGAACAAGGCAGCAAGACTGCCAAGATAGGCATGATCGGCCTCGCCGTGATGGGCGAAAATCTCGCAATGAATATCGAACGCAACGGCTATCCGATTGCCGTTTTCAACCGCAACCCGAAAAAAGTCGATGACTTCGTGTCGCGCGCCGAAGGCAAGCAAGTCATCGGCACGCATTCTCCCGAAGAATTTATCAAATCACTCGAACGCCCGCGCAAAGCCATCCTGCTCGTTAAAGCGGGCGAGGCCGTCGATTGGACGATTGACCAGATCAAGCCCTTCATGGATAAGGGCGATATTATTATCGACGGCGGCAACTCCTATTTTATGGACACGGAGCGCCGCGAAAAATCGCTCAAGGCAGAGGGCTTCAACTTTATCGGCTCCGGCGTTTCCGGCGGCGAAAAAGGCGCGCTATGGGGGCCAAGTTTAATGCCCGGCGGCGCGAAGGAAGCCTACGAGCAGATTCGCCCGATCTGGGAAGCAATCGCCGCGAAGGTCGATGACGGCGCGTGCGTGACATACATCGGGCCGGGCGGCGCAGGCCATTTCGTCAAGATGGTTCATAACGGCATCGAGTACGGCGACATGCAATTAATCGCCGAAGCCTACGACATCATGCGCAACGTTTTAGGCATGGAAGCGGGCGAAATGGCGGACGTGTTCGACGAATGGAATCACGGTCATCTCGAATCGTTCCTGATCGAAATCACCGCGCAAATTCTGCGCGTCAAAGACACGGAAACAGGCAAACCGCTCGTTGACCTCGTGCTCGACAAAGCAGGGCAAAAGGGAACCGGCAAGTGGACAAGCGAAATCGCGCTCGATTTAGGCATCGTTGTTCCGACCATCAACGCATCCGTTGACGCGCGCACGCTTTCATCCCGAAAGGATGAACGCGTTGCGGCGAGCAAGGAAATCAACGGCCCGAAAACCGGCAAATTCACGGGTGATAAAAAGCAGATGATCGAAGCCGTGCGTAATGCTCTGTATGCGTCGAAGATTTGTTCCTACGCGCAGGGCATGAATCTGATTCGCGCCGGTTCGGAGAAATGGAACTGGAACGTGAACTTGGGCGAAATCTCGCGCATCTGGAAGGGCGGCTGCATTATCCGCGCGCAGTTCCTAGACAAAATCAAACAGGCTTACCAAAACCGCGCCGATCTGCCGAACCTTTTGCTCGATCCTGATTTCAAGGCGTGGGTCGAAGAAGCGCAACCGAATTGGCGACTCGCCATCACCACCGCGATGAACGCGGGCGTGCCTGTGCTCGCAATGGCTTCGAGCCTCGGCTATTTCGATATGTACCGAACCGCAAATCTGCCGCTCAATTTGACGCAGGCGCAGCGCGATTTCTTCGGCTCGCACACTTATGAGCGCACGGACAAACCGGGCAGCGGCGCAGTTCACACGGAATGGGAACAAATGTTGGAGAAACAGTAAAGCAGATGTTAGATGCCGGATGTTAGATGTTAGTGAAAACACGTAGCCGATTGCTTATCACTAGCATCTAGTATCTAACATCTGACATCTCCTCTTCGAGGATAATCATGTCAACAACTTTAGAAAATCCCTTGCGCGAGGGAATCCGTCTTGAGCGAACTGCCGATCCGTGCGTGATCGTAATCTTCGGCGCATCGGGCGATTTGACGAAGCGAAAGCTCATTCCGGCACTTTACCGTCTCGTGCAGGAAAGGCTTTTGCCCGCAGAGTTTGCTATCGTCGGCCTCTCTCGCTCGCAGATGAGCCACGACGATTTCCGCGACAAAATGAAGACTTCCGTCGCGCAGTTTTCCGAAAATAAAAGCGTCGATGAAGAAGTCTGGAACTCATTCGCGCGCGGGCTTTATTATTTGTCGTCCAACATCGACAACGCCGACGATTACAAAAAACTCGGCGAACTTTTAGAGCAGATCGATAACGAGCGCGGCACTCAGGGCAACCGTGTGTTTTATTTATCGACTGCGCCGGAACACTACGGCGAGGCCGTCAAGCAGTTGGCAACCGCCGGATTGACCAAACAGGAAAATAATTGGGCGCGCGTCATTATCGAAAAGCCCTTCGGCACAGACCTCGATAGCGCGCAAAAGCTCAATCGACATGTGCTGCAATTCCTCGACGAGTCGCAGGTCTATCGCATAGACCATTATCTCGGCAAGGAAACCGTGCAGAATTTGCTGGTCTTTCGTTTCGCCAACAGCATTTTCGAGCCGCTCTGGAATCGTCAATATATAGACCACGTCCAGATAACGAATGCCGAAACAGTCGGCGTCGAAGGGCGCGGCGGCTACTACGAAAAATCCGGCGTCGTGCGCGACATGCTTCAGAATCACGTTTTTCAAGTTCTCTCGCTGGTTGCGATGGAGCCGCCGTCTTCTCTTAGTTCGGAATCCGTGCGCGACGAAAAGATAAAGGCGATGCAGGCGGCACGCGCGTTCACCAGCGAGCGCGTCAGATCGGAATGCGTGCGCGGGCAGTACGGCGCAGGCTCTATCAACGGGCAAATCGTTCCCGGCTATCGTGAAGAAGACGGCGTCGCGCCCGATTCCGCCACCGATACTTTCGCCATGATTACGATGCTCTTTGATAATTGGCGCTGGTCTGGCGTGCCGTTTTACATACGCAGCGGCAAACGCCTGCCGAAGCGCGTCACGGAAATCGCCATTCAATTCCGCGATGCGCCCTTGCATCTTTTCGGCGCGGAAATGATGGAACAGGTCGTGCCGAATCAATTAATCGTGCGCGTTCAGCCCGACGAAGGAATCACTTTGCGCTTTGCTGCGAAGGTTCCCGGACAAGTGACGCACATACGCGACGTGAACATGGATTTCCGTTACGGCTCATCGTTTGGCACAAAGTCTGCGGAAGCTTACGAACGACTATTGCTCGACTGCATTTTCGGTGATTCTACCTTGTACGCGCGCCGCGATATGACGGAGCGCGGGTGGGAACTCATCATGCCTGTCTTGGACGAATGGGCGGCGACGAAAACAGACGCGCCGTTTCCCAATTACGAAGCGGGAACATGGGGGCCGAAAGCCGCCTTCGATTTGCTTGAAGCGCAGAAACGCCAATGGCGCAGGCCATAAGGAAGTTATAAGTGACAGTTGATTAGTGCCTTGTAATTTTAGTTCTTAGATTTACATTAGTTTCCACTAGCTTCAGCTAGTGGATCAGATAAGTTAAGACACGCAGCACCGGATGAAAATTCGTTTTAACTTTTCACCTGTTGCTCGTCACACGTTGCTTGTCAGGAGTTGTAATGGAAACACAAGAGGGCGTCGTTTCTTCGACGATGAAGGGAATCGACGTCGGCAAGATAGAGCAGGAATTATCTGCTTTGTGGCAGCAAACAAGCGGCGACAAAAAGGAAGCCGAAGCTGCCGGATCGGGCGTGACACGCGCGTGCGTGCTTAACTTATTGGTTTATGCGACGGCGCGCGAACAACGCGATGAAGTCGCGCAGATTCTCGGCGAAGTGTTCGAGCAGAATCCATGCCGCGCCCTAACCTTAGTCGCGGACGACGATGCGGCGGGCGAGGCCGGGCTTACCGCGCGCGTTTCATCGCATAGCCGCGACCTCGGCAAGGACTTGAAACAAATCTGCGGCGAGCAAGTAACGATTGAAGCGAAAGGCACGGCGATTAATTCCGTGGCAAGCGCGCTTGCGCCTTTGCTTGTGCCGGACGTGCCTGTTTTTTTATGGTGGAAGGATATTCCGCACCACGAAGACAAGCTTTTTGATCGCATGACGGCGCTCGCGGATCGTCTCGTCATTGATTCTTGCTCGTTCGATCATCCGCATGAAGACATCCAACGCCTCGCGCAGTTGATACGAGAGCGCCCGGACTTTGTGCGCACCACCGATCTTAATTGGGGGCGCTTGACTTCATGGCGGACGCTTATCGCAAGTTTCTGGGACGTGCAGGATTATCTGCCGCTGCTGAATGAAACTGACCGCATCACAGTCGAATACGATGCGCCGGACATTGCGCGCGAAGAACTTGCTGCCAATGCGCTCCTGATCGTCGGTTGGATCGCGTCGAGGCTCAAGTGGACGGTGGATGCAAACGGATTCGCACAGGAGGGCGACACCAAGCGTTTTACTTTACAGGCGGGCGATGGGCGCAAGATAAAAGTCGAGATGCGCGCGTGCGACGGCAAAAAGGAAACAGACGGCTTGCTCGGTTCCGTGACAGTTGCAAACGAAGCGAAGGGCGCAAAGTTTTACGTCGGCTTGAGCGACGACGGCAAGCGTTTGGAGACGGAAGCTGACATCGGCGACCAACACAACGTCGGGCGCGTCATCGGCTACGTAGCGCGCAGCGAAGGCCAGCGTTTGAGCCGCGAACTGAGTTTTCTCGCGCGCGATGCGATTTACGAAGCGGCTGTCGCCGTGGCTGCCGAACTTATCGCTTCGATCAAGTAATTAAATCTACTCTGAACACTACCCGAACAATTTATGATACTAGCAGGAGACATCGGCGGCACGAAAACAAACGTCGCGCTTTTTGAGTCGCAGGGCGAGAGCGTCGGGGCTGTCCAAGCGCAGCAGAGTTTTCCGAGCGGAAAGTATGATTCTTTGAACGCCATTCTCAAGGAATTTGTTGCCGCGCACCACGTCGAGAATCTGACGCACGCTTGCTTCGGCATCGCCGGGCCTGTTATCGACGGACGCTCCGAAACGCCGAATCTCGCGTGGATTGTCGAATCCGATTCTTTGGCCGCGCAACTCGGCATCGGGCGCGTCAAGCTAATCAATGACTTGGAAGCGACTGCGGCGGGCATCGAAGCCTTGACGCCCGACAAGCTTGCGACGCTCAACGAAGGCGATGCGTCGGTGGGCGGCAATCGCGCATTGATTGCGGCAGGCACGGGGCTTGGCATGGCCGGAATAATTTTGCGTGAAAACGGGCGCTATCAACCGCTTGCTTCCGAAGGCGGGCATTCGGATTTCGCCGCGCGCAATGAAACGGAAACAGACCTTTACCATTATTTAGCGGAAAAGTTCGGCGGCCACGTTAGCTATGAGAGAGCGCTGTCAGGGCCGGGACTTTTTAATGTTTATTCTTTTTTGCGCGACCGTAAATTTGCCGACGAACCGGAGTGGCTGCGCGCGGAAATCGACGCTCCCGGCGGCAACAAAACGGCTGCCGTGTCCACTGCCGCGCTCACCAATAAATCGGAGTTGGCAGTTAAGGCGCTCGATATGTTCACGTCTATTTACGGCGGGATGGCGGGCAATCTGACGATGATGATGGTGGCGACGGGCGGGCTTTACTTGGGCGGCGGCATCGCTCCGAAAATCATCGAGAAGCTGAAAGACGGAACCTTTATGCGTGCGTTCAAGGATAAGGGGCGCTTCAACGCCTTCAATTCGAGCATTCCCGTTCATGTAATTCTCGACGACAAAACGGCGCTTCACGGCGCGGCGCGCAGTTCACTTTATTAAAGGCGAGTTTTTATGGAAGCAGTCGGGAAAAACAACGCGGGCGCTCCGCAAATAATCGTTTGCGCAGATGGTGCGGAAGTCGCACGCCGCGCCGCCGAGCGCTGGATCGAAATCGCGCGTGAAGCAATCAAAGCGAGCGGGAAATTCAGCGTTGCGCTCGCGGGAGGATCGACGCCGAAAAAGCTTTACGAACTTCTTGCGTCAGATGAATACCGCGAACAAATCGAATGGCCGAAGGTGCATATCTTTTTCGGCGACGAGCGGTGCGTGCCGCCGAACGATGCCGAAAGCAATTATCGCATGGCAAATGAAGCGATGCTCGCTAGCATTCCGCTGCCGCCGCAAAACGTTCATCGCATGATCGGCGACGGCGACGCCGTTGCCAACGCGCGCCTTTACGAAGATGAACTGCGCGGCTATTTTGAAGAAGAACAATGGCCGCGTTTCGATCTCGTGCTGCTCGGCATGGGCGACGACGGGCATACGGCATCGCTCTTTCCCGGCTCGCAGGCCTTGCAGGAAAAAACCGCGTGGGTGACTGCCAACTGGGTCGAAAAATTCAACACCTTCCGCATCACGCTTTCGGCTCCAGCCATTAACCATGCGGCGCATGTTTTGTTTCTCATCACGGGCGCGGGCAAGGCTCTGCGTCTGCCGGAAGTCATCAACGGAGCGCGCGACACGAATCGCTTGCCGTCGCAATTGATTCAACCGCAAGCGGCGGGCGGCAATCTCGAATGGCTCGTCGATAAGGATGCCGCCGCTAACCTTTAAGAATCGATGGATGGGGACACAATGAAGCCGCATAAAATTATCATCGGCAGCGATCACGCCGGATATGAAAGCAAGGAATCGTTGAAGCAAGAGCTTGTGAAGCAGGGCTTCGAGGTCGATGATCGCGGCACGAATAATCTGGAGAGCGTCGATTACCCGGACTTCGGCGCGGCTGTCGGCCATGCTGTCGTGGAGGGCGGCGACGATGTTCGCGGCGTTGTCGTATGCGGTTCGGGCATCGGCATTTCCATCGCAGCAAACAAAGTGCCGGGCGTGCGCGCCGCGCTTTGCTGGAACGAAGAAACTGCGCGTCTTGCCCGCGAACACAACGACGCCAACGTGCTTTGTCTCGGCGCGCGTTTTATCGAGCCGGAACTCGCCGCGAAGATGGCGCGCATTTTCATGGAAACGAATTTCGCGGGCGGGCGGCACGGGCAGCGCGTCGAAAAACTAGCGCAGTTGGACGAAAAAAAGACTTGACGAAGATGTTTTAAGGATTCTTCGACGGTCATTGTGTGGTGGTGGCAGCAGCGGCTTGTTTTCCTGCCCGTGCTTTTGTTTGAAAACATAACACGCGGGCAGACAGGAACAAGCCGCTGCTCTTTACAATCAAAACCTAACTTTTCAATGAACACCAAAGAACACGAAAGGCTGCGCGAACCTTCGAGCGCGCCGGTTGCGCCGTGGCGTAAATGGGGGCCGTATGTGTCGGAGCGCGCGTGGGGAACCGTGCGCGAGGATTACTCTGCGGACGGCGCGGCGTGGGATTACTTTCCGCACGATCTGGCGCGCTCGAAAGCTTATCGCTGGGGTGAAGACGGGCTTGCCGGAATCTGCGACCGTTACCAATTGATGGTCTTCTCGCTCGCTTTGTGGAACGGGCGCGATGCGATTTTGAAGGAACGCCTTTACGGGCTTGTGTCGAGCGAAGCGAATCACAGCGAGGACGTTAAGGAATACTATTTTTATCTCGATTCGACGCCGACGCATTCGTACATGAAATATTTGTACAAGTATCCGCAAAGAGAATATCCGTATGTTCAGTTGATAGAAGAAAACCGCAAGCGGCGCGGCGAGCATCTTCCCGAATACGAGCTTTTGGACACAGGCGTGTTCGATGATGATCGCTACTTCGATGTGTTCGTCGAATACGCGAAGGCCGACGCGGAAGACATCTGCGTTCGCATCGAAGTCTTCAATCGCGGCACTGAAGATGCTTCGATTCACGTCTTGCCGCAACTTTGGTTTCGCAATACATGGGCGTGGGAAGCCGAAGCTTCGAGCGAACCCGTTATCAGCGCAGGGCCGAAGGGCAAGGATTTCGTGAGCCTTCTGGCAGACGATTCTCATGCCGCGCCGCTTCCGAACTTGCCGTTCGAGTATCGTCTAGGCCAGCGTTATTTGTACGGCGAAGCAAACGCAACCACGCTTTTTACGAACAACGAAACAAACGCGCCGCGTGTGTGGGGCGAGGGCGCGCAAAGCCGCTCGCCGTTTGTGAAGGATGCTTTTCATCGGCACATAATCAATGGCGAAGATTGCGTCAATCCTGAACAGACGGGAACGAAGGCGTGTTTGCATTACGCAGGCATAAATGTTCCGGCGAATGAATCTGTTGTGATACGCCTTCGTTTGTCGGACAAGCTTTTGAAAAAGCCGCTTGCCGATGTCGATAAAATCATCGAGCGAGGGCGCGCGGAAGCGAACGAGTTTTATGCGTCGATTCATCCGCCGAAGGCGACTGCGGACGAAAAGCTTGTGCAGCGGCAGGCGCTTGCGGGGATGCTTTGGTCAAAGCAGATTTATATCTACGACGTGCATCGCTGGCTCGACGGTGATAACCCGAATTCTCCGCCGCCGGAATCGCGCCGCCGCAATCGCAATCATCGCTGGATGCACTTGAACTCGATGCGCGTGATGTCGATGCCGGACAAGTGGGAATACCCCTGGTTTGCGGCATGGGATTTAGCGTTTCACTGCGCGCCGCTCGCGCTCGTCGATCCTGAATTTGCGAAAGATCAGTTGTGGCTTTTATTGTTCGAGCAGTTTCAGCATCCGAACGGGCAAATACCGGCTTACGAGTGGGAGTTTTCAGACCTTAATCCGCCGGTTCACGCGTGGGCTGTATGGCGCGTTTACAACATGGATCGCCAGCGCACGGGCAAGGCTGATCGCATGTTTCTCGAAAAATGTTTCCACAAGCTGCTGATAAATTTCGCGTGGTGGATTAATAAGGTGGACGGCGAAGGCAACAACGTTTTCGAGGGCGGCTTTCTCGGTTTAGATAACATTACAGTGCTTGACCGCAGCGAGGAAATGCCGGACGGCGCGGTGCTCGAACAATCCGACGCGACGGGCTGGATGGGCATGTTTTGTTTGAACTTGATGCGAATCGCGCTCGAACTCGCAAAGGAAAACAAAGCATACGAAGCGCTCGCCACGAAGTTTTTTCAGCACTACGTTTACGTCGGCGCGGCGATGAAGAAAATGGGCGGGCGCAACTATTCCTTGTGGGACGAAAAGGATCGTTTCTTTTACGATGTGCTGCGTTATCCGAACGGCGAGTTTCATAAGTTTCGCGTGCGCTCGCTCGTCGGACTGATTCCGCTGTATGCGATTGAGCGCTTGGAAGAAGACTGGCTCAAGCCGTTCCCGGAGTTCCAGTCGAATCTGAATTGGTTTTTGAAGAACAGGCAAGACATAGTGCAAAGCTGCGTGACGACAATCGAGCGCGAGGACGGCGGCAAAGTTCATGTTCTTGCCATAGTCGATGAAGCGCAGATGCGGCACTTGCTTGAAAGAATCTGGGACCCTGCGGAGTTTCGCTCTGACTACGGCTTGCGCAGTCTCTCGAAATATCACGAGGCGCATCCGTTCGTCTTCGGGCGCAATCAGGTTGCTTACGAGCCTGCCGAATCCATCGAAATGCTGAAGGGCGGCAACTCGAATTGGCGCGGGCCTGTGTGGTTTCCGACGAGCTTTATGATGATTGAATCCTTCCGCAAGTTAGGCAAAGCTTACGGCGCGGAACTCTCGATTGAAAGCGCCGCAGCGAATGAGCCAGCCGTGACGCTCGACGATATGGCGCAAGGATTCGCAGACCGCATGATCCGATTATTCACGCGCAACGAAGACGGCGTGCGCCCTGTTCACGGAAAATACGAAAAGTTCCAGACCGATCCGCACTGGCGCGATCTTCTGCTGTTCTACGAATACTTTCACGGCGATACGGGCATGGGCTTGGGCGCATCGCATCAAACGGGCTGGACGGGACTCGTCGCCTCGCTCATTGATGAGTGGCGAAGATAAAATTGTACGAATCTTTCTGATATTGAGTTGTGAGCGATTCAACGGACAAAGCTGAACTGACTTTGCTTCGCGCGTTGGCGATGAACTATGCGTCGGCGGAGAGCGCGCTGGCCGAAGCGTCTGCGTTGCGCGCTGGCCTGCATCTACCGATGAGCGTCGTCCACGTCATTAGCGATGTTCACGGCGAATATAAAAAGCTGCGGCACGTCATCAACAACGCTTCCGGCTCTTTGCGCCCGCTCGTCGAATCATTGTTTAGCGAACGATTGACGGATGTTGAAATCAAAGAGTTGCTCGCTGTGCTCTATTATCCGCGCGAGATGATGGCGCACATGAGCGACAAGTTTGCGGATTCCGAGAGCCGCCGGGAATGGGTTTCGCGCACGCTGCGTTTGCAATTCGAGCTTGTGCGTGGATTAGCGAAAAACTATCGCCGCGCGCACGTCGTCAATCTTTTCCCGCCGGAACGCCGCGAACTATTTGAAGAACTACTTGCAGAACCTTGTTCCGAACGCGCGCCAGCTTACATTGACGAAATGATTTATGTGCTGACGGAGCACGATCAGGATTTGCTTTGCGTGCGTGCGGCGTCTCGTTTGGTGCGCAATCTGACGACTTCGGAAATCATCGTTGCGGGAGATTTGGGAGATCGCGGCCCGCGCATTGATCGCGTCATCGATTATTTGATGGAGCAGCCGAACGTGATCCTCACATGGGGCAATCATGATGCGGAGTGGATGGGCGCGTGTCTCGGGCAAGACGCGCTGATCGCTACTGTCCTACGCGTTTCTTTGCGCTACCGTCGCCTCTCGCAGTTGGAAGAAGGCTATGGATTGATTGTGTCGCCGCTCGAAAAATTAGCGCGCACGATTTATGCGGATGATCCGGCGGAATGCTTCGGTTTGAAGGGAACGGGACTGCGCGATGATGCGTTGATGCGCCGGATGCAGAAGGCGGCGGCGATTATGCAGTTTAAGCTGGAAGGGCAAGCCATCCGCCGCCATCCCGAATGGGACATGGAGAATCGCAATCTGCTTCACCGCATCGATTTTGCGAACGGCACGGTAGAGATTGACGGGCAAACTTATCCTTTGCGCGATACCAATTTACCGACCATCGATCCGAACGATCCTTATGCGCTTTCGACGGAAGAGCGCGCGTGCATGAATCGTTTGCGGCAATCGTTTTTGACGAGCGCGCGTTTGTGGGAACATATGAGGTACGTCGCAAGGCGCGGCGCGATGTGGCTCGAACGCGATGATGCGTTGATCTTTCACGCCTGCGTGCCGGTGGATGAAAGCGGCGAGATGCTTTCATTAAAAGTTGACGGCGAGGAACATTCCGGGCGCGCGCTCTTTGATTCTCTCGGCGCAGTTATTCGGCGTGCTTTTCGGGCGGGCGCGGTGACGGGATCGGCGGCGGAAGGTGACGCGGATTGGTTTTGGTATTTGTGGGCGGGAGCGCGCTCGCCGTTTTTCGGCAAAGACCGCATGGCGACTTTCGAGACATATTTTGTCGAAGATAAACAAACGCACGTCGAAAACAAAAATCCTTATTTCGCCTTGATACACGATGCTGATTTCTGTCGCGGCATCATGCGTGAGTTCGGCGTTACCGAAGACGGCTTGATCGTTAACGGACACGTCCCTGTGAAAATCGAAAAGGGCGAGCAGCCCGTCAAGCGCGGCGGCAATGCCGTGACGATTGATGGCGCGTTTTCCGAAGCCTACGGCGATCACGGCTACACTTTGATTCTCGCTCCCGAAAGGATCGCGCTCGCCGAACACCACCACTTTGAATCAATCGAAGATGCGATTACGAGCGGCGCGGACATCGTGCCGAAAGTTACGATCATACGCACTTACGATCATCCGCGAATCATTGCCGACACGGACGCGGGCGCAAGCTTGCACCGTCAGTGCGAAGCCCTCGAACGATTAATCGCCGCCTACGAGAACGGCACGCTGATCGAACCCGCCTGAATTCTCCAATCCTCAAAACGTCGCTTCTTTATCTCCAATCACCCAGCACGACGAACGGCGCCCAGTAGTAAGGATGTGCGAAGCGCGGGTCGCGCATCACGCCGAGTTGGGCGCGGCGCATTGCTTCGGCCTTTGAAACTCCGGCGGCCAATTCTTTGTAAAAGAGCGTCATCGTGTCGCGCGTCGAAGCATCGTTGACGCTCCACAGCGAGGCGATGACGGTGGGCGCTCCGGCCTTTGAAAAGGCGCGCGAGAGACTGCTGTAAACTGCGCCCGGATCATAGCCGCCGATGTTGGTCTGACAGGCGGAGAGCGTGACGAGGCGCGTGCCGTCGAGCGAGAGTTTATATTTATCTTCGACGATGTCTTTAACCGAAAGGCGATTCGGCGTTCCGGCGAGAAGCAGATAGGTTTCCTTCGGGTCGCGGCTGTCAATCACGCCGTGCGTCGCAAAGTGCAGGAACGGGGTGCGCGTCGCAGTGGGTTGTGTGACGCGGGCAACGGTGGCGTCCTTGCCTGTATAGACGCTCGATTTCGTGAAGATACGACTAAGCGCGGCGACTTCATCGGTTGCCGCCGGAAGGCTTCCGTCCGGGTTTCCGAGCGCCAGCAAGCCAACACTATCAGCTTTGCCGGAAAGCTTGCCCGTCGTTGCTGCAGTTGCGTTGACGAAATTGAGCAGATCGGCTGAAGCGAAGTAAGCGAAGCGTTTTTGTTCGATGAGAAAGTTAATCGAGCCGTCGGCTTTAGCGCGTCCGAGCGCGTGAACCGGCAGATAGTAAAGCTCCGCCGCCGGGACGATTAAAAGCGTGTCGGCTTCGTCAACCGCATTCCGCCGAAACGCCTGAGGTAATTTCCGCGTGCGACTCTGCGAGCAGCTCGAGCAAGGAGCGGGCGCGCCCGGCTTCGATAATGCTGAAAGCTTCCGCAGCATTTTGCAGCGCCGCGCCGGTCAAAGCGGAATTGTTCGATGCGCGATTGGCGAGAGACATTTCGGCGAGCGCGGCGGCGGCTTCGTCGTAAACGTCTTTGGTGGTGGCGAGAAATGTCGTGCGTGCTTCATCCGCGCGAAGGCTGCCCTGTCGGATCGTTTCAATTGTCTTGAGCGCTTTGCGGTAAGCATCCAAAGCCTCTTCGCGCAGCTTTGCGGCCTTTTGCGAATCGAAGGGCGCTGCATCGATGCCGAACTTCGGAAAAGAAGCGCCCGCGATTTTTTGACTGCGCTCGTTCGGCGTTGCCGCAAGGCCGCGCCGCGTGCCATAACAAAGCACGGCGCACGCGATAAAAAGAATGACAGCACCGATATGTAAAAGAGAATTCCGCTGGTGATGCATATAAGCCTCGATTAAGCGATGAACAAATTATGCGAGGGTGTGCGAGGTGGTTTACGAAAAGCGTGCGGCGATTGAACAAACGGAATCGCCTGCAATCGCCATGCGCATGAAGTATATTGCCAGCCGAAGCTAATCGACAAGATTTCGCGCGCACAAAGCAATATGGGCTGTCGCAAATTTTCGGTAGCCGCCGTCGCATTTTCGAGTTGCCGCGAGGCATCGGATTCCGGTTTGAACTGAATTGACAAGCCTATACGTCGGGTGTATAAGCCAGAATTATTCCTCTGCGATGGCAGCGCCGGAAAATAGATGAGAGACACAGGCGCGAAGCGCAAGCGGCGCAATGCTTCGCTTTGAATTTCAAACACAAGTATCCCGAAGGAGAGTCGATGATTGTTTGCGAGTCTTGCAGAACTCCGAATGTTGACATAGCGCGGTTCTGCGTTAAGTGCGGCGTTGCGCTTCCGATGACGTATGCCATTGCGCCCGCGCCGGGATCATGGCAAACTCCGACTGCCGATTTATACAGCCCTGAACACGGCAGATACAGCGACACCGGAAGCCACACGGCGAGCGATGTCAGGCCGAGCATTTTGCCCGCATACACGGACGTTTCAGCGGGCATCGTGCCGCATCGATTGAACTATGCCAAGTGGGGTGATCGTGTGCTCGGCTCGATTATTGACAGCATGATATTGATTCCCGTGTTCTCGATACTTTTCTTAGTGGTCATGCTCTTGATAGGTTTTGCCAACGCGGTAGGTTCGGCGCTCGGAATCGGGGTGATTCTCATGGGGGTGTGGTTGCTGGCTATTATCTACAATAAAATCTATCTTGTGGGTACGCGCGGCGCTTCCATCGGTCAAGGTGTGATGAAACTGAAGGTTGTGGATGCATCAGGCGCAAATGTTTCGATGGGCAAAGCGGCCTTGCGACAAATCGCCGCCGTCGGCATTAGTTTAACTCCGATTCTCGGAACCATCGCGCACTTCGCTGACGTGTTGTGGCCTCTGTGGGACAGCAAGCGCCAGACGCTTCATGATAAAGCTGCGGACGCATTCGTTGTTAAAGTCGAACAGTAATTTCACGCTGCGTTTCAATCATTTGCAGAATAGCGCGAGAACACTTATCAAGTTTCAATCGTATCACTTCGTATCGTGGTGATTTATCACCGCAACACGGGTTACAAAAACTCCAAAGTTACTTGCGTCGCTGTCTGCCTATTTTCGCCAATCGTAATGAGGCCATAGTTATGAATCGCAAATATCGTTTCCACTTCGTTGTTTTAGCTTGCGCAATTATTTTTGCGTTCGCGCTTTGTTTCATTACCACAGGGGGCGATGCCTTTGTTTCATTTGCCGCGAACAGTGAATCGACAACTGCGGCGGCGGCGGATGCGCGCGCGGCGCTCGATCAGGGACGCCTGTTCTGGCGTCGCAATCGCCCGGACGAAGCGCTCGATTCGTTTGAAAACGCGCTCAAATTATTCACCGCCGCCGGAGATAAAAGCGGTCAGGCGGCAGCGTCGGACGCGATGGGCGAAATCTATGAGCGGCAGGGACAAAACCAAACGGCGCTGCGTTACTACACAAGCGCCTACGATGCCTTCCACGCGCAAGGCGACAAACCCAACGCCGCTTTGTTGCTCGCTAAAATCGGCGAAACGAAATTTTTGATGGGCGACCTCGCGGGGGCGCGCCTGTCCTTCGCACAAATTTCCAACGAACGCTCACCCGACTCTTCACAGGCTTCAGTCATAACGGCATCAGCTTCAAACGACAACAAAAACTCCGGTGCGTTTGCTAAGTTGAGCGGCATCTTCGCGGGCTTTTCATGCGCGCCGCCGAATGCGTCGAATGATTCGCGCTCGTCTAACCCGCCGACGCCGCCCAACGAGCCGCCTTTTATGGGACACGCGCCGCAGACTCCGGGCGGCAGCGGGCGCATGGATTTGCGCGTCCTGGATCAGCAAGGGAATCCGATTAAAGGCGCGCAGGCCAAGCTCGTCTCGAAATATCCGGCGGGCTTGCCGAAGGGATTTATCTGCGACTGCGCGAAGACTTCGGATGCCACAGGCCGCATCCTGATGGATCCGCTGCACATCGGCCAACTCAAGTTGACGCTTAAGGCCGACGGCTATCAGCCGCAGGAAGTCGCAGTGTCGGCGGATCAACTTGCGCAGCCCGTGCGCGTGACGATGCTCTCTAAAAATGCTGTCGCGTCGCAGGCCGTAAACGCCTCGGCAAAGCAGGCGACACAAGCGAAAAGTGCTTCAAGCGCCGCAGGCAGTGCTGCAGGCTGCTTTGATTTATATAAATTATTTATCGGTTACGGTCTCGGCGAATTAGGCACGGGACGCGCTGATTATTTGAACAAGCAATACGACTCCGCGAAAACGCATTACGAAAACGTGCTCGCCGCCGCGCTCGATTTGCCGGGCATAGATAAGCTGCGCGAAGCCCGCCGCTTTCGTGCTGCCGCGCGCACAAGCCTCGCCGACATAGCCTTTGCTCAAAGACGCTTCGCTGATGCGCTCAAACTCTATGGGGACGCCGCCTCGGGCGCGCAAGCCGACGGGCGACTCGATTTAATGTGGCCTGCCGAGCGCGGCATAGGGCGTTCGCGCCTCGCGCTCGCCGCAGCGGAAACAACCCCCGCGCGCGCCACACAAATGCGCGAAGACGCTCTCGCCGCTTACCGCAGTTCTTTGAGAACCATCGAAACTATTTTCGGCGGAAGCATTCGCGCGGATGACGCGCGCGCGACCTTCCTCGCCACCACCAAAGACGTTTACGACGAAGCCGCCGCCGCGCTCTCTGAAATGGCGCTCACAGACGACGCGTCCGCTTCAAATAACGCCTCGAACGCCGCCGCTTCTTCCGTAACGCTTTCGGGAAAAGCACTCGCACGCGCCGCCGAAGCCTTCAAAATCACGGAGGCCGGGCGCGCCCGCTCGCTCCTCGATTTAATCGGCGAATCGCACGCGGAGATTACCGAAGGCGTGCCAGCAGAGTTGCTCAAACGCAAGCAGACGATACAGAACCGGCAGCAAGAAATCGCAGGTCAATTAACCAACGCTAATCTCACAGGCGAAGCTCCCAAGCAATCCGTTCAGGAACTCGAAGCGGAACTGGAACGCCTCGCAGCCGAATACGACGGAATCGAAAACAGCATACGCGTCAGCAGCCCGCGTTACGGCGCGCTCACCAAAGCGCAGCCGCTCGGTCTCGCAGAAGTGCAGCAGCAATTGCTTGACGGCAACACGGCGCTGCTCGAATACAGTCTCGGCAAAGAGCGTTCATATTTGTGGGCAATCACGCAGAACGGCGTTGCGTTGTTCCGGCTGCCGTCAGGCGAAGTGATCGACAAACAAGCGATTGCCGTGCGCGCTGAAATTATTCCGGCTGAACTGCGCCGCTCCATCGTCGGCATCAACGTCACCGCCGACCAATCTAAACAACAGGAAACAGCCGATTCGCCCGCCGCGCAAAACGTCGCAAGTTATGCTTCCGCCGCAAGCGCTCTTTACAGAACTGCGGTTGCGCCTGCCATCGCCGTCACGGGCAGCAAACGCTTGCTCGTTGTCGCGGACGGCGCGCTCAACTATGTGCCTTTTGAAGCGCTGGTGACAAAGGAAGAAGGCGCGGCGGACTATGCCAGCCTTCCTTATCTAATCAAGACCAATGAAGTGATTTATGCGCCGTCCGCGTCTGTGTTGGCGGCGATCAGGCAACAGGGAAGCCGCACACGCAGCGGCGGCGTCCTGCTCGTCGCCGATCCCGTGTTCGATGCCGAAGACACGCGCGCCAAACAAGTCGTTGCGACGGCGCAGAGCAACGCTGTTGCCACGCGCGGGCTTCCTCTTTCGAGCGCGATTGTCGATCTGACGGGCAACGCCGCGCTCGCCGGATTAAAGCTCGCGCGCTTGAACGGAACGCGGCGCGAAGCCGAACAAATCGCGCAACTTGCGCGCTCTGACAAAAGCGCGGCGGATACGTGGCTCGATTTTTCCGCAAGCGAAGCAGACATCAGGAAAAACGACATGAAGCAGTACCGCGTAGTGCATATCGCCACACACGGCTTGCTCGATGCCGAACGTCCTCAATTCTCAGGCCTCGTTCTATCTCTCGTCGGCAACTCAAACGGCGACGACGGCTTTCTTCGCACGGATGAAATCTTCAACCTTCGCTTAGGCTCTCCCTTGGTCATGCTCTCGGCTTGCGAAACAGGCTTGGGCAAGCAAGTCAAAGGCGAAGGCGTCATCGGCTTGACGCGCGCCTTTATGTACGCAGGCGCGCCCACCGTCGGCGTCTCTCTCTGGTCTGTCGCTGATCGCTCCACTGCGCTGCTGATGCCCGATTTTTACAAGAGATTATTGGAAGGAAAAAACGACATCGCGCCGCCCGCTGCGATGCGTGCCGCGCAATTGGATTTGATTGCCAAAGGCCGTTATAGCGCGCCGTTTTACTGGGCGCCCTTTGTGCTTAACGGAGATTGGCGCTGAACCCGGCGACACACCACAATGCGAGATATATCGCAACCGGAATCGCACTTAGTCCGGCGATTGTTCCGGTTACGCGTGCGCGCCTTAAAAACCTGCGTCCTCTTTTTTCTTCGTCCACATTCCGGCGATTTGATTAGCTTCGGCGAGCGTTAAATTATTAAAAATATCTGCGCCATCCTGCACCGCGCCGTTCTCCAATTCCAATACTTCCCAGTCCGGCGCGCTTGGATCGGAACCCGCGCGCCCCGGCGTTACTCTTACCTCGTAAGTTAAATTCAACGATTCTTCCTGTTCGCTCATTAAACTCTTTTCCCCTTCATCAATATCTCACATTCGATAAACATCGCTGATGCGAAGCTCTATTCTGATAATCGCAAATCTCTTTTCGCGCGCATCTTTGCCAGCATAATAATTTGCCCCGTGTGCATTGCAAAGTGCTCGACAGCATGGAAGATCGCTTCCAACACTGTCACCTCGCTATCTCTGACTTGCCGCCGCTCGGTCAACGTCTCGATTTCGACATCTGCTAAAACTTTATCTGCTTCCTCCAGCGTCGCACGCAAATTCCCCCTCAACTCCGCAGTTGTAATCAACGCGCGCTCGTCAAATTCCTGCTGCCGTTCTCGTAAATCAGCAGCGCCGCCGACGCCGCTAACGATCCACATGCGCGTGCTGCCATTCAAGTGCAGCAACAAATTGCCGATGCTGTTGGATTCCTCATTCGGCCTCCACCAGACATCTTCATCGGTCAATGTTTCCAGACAACGCTCGATCTTTTCTATGTAAACTGATCGAAGATAGCGGCGCGCTTCGGCAACGAAATGTTCATCTACACTTGTCATTTTAGATTTATTTTCGGACGCTGATACTTACTCGAAACATTCAACAACAAAGCCACGCAATCGAGCAGTCGGCTGCAAGGGCTTGTTCAGTACGGGCGACGATTTAAGATACCTTTGCTAACGATGGGCGCGGCGCGGGTGCGCCACGCAACAACCCTTCAGTGCTTAAATCTTCATCCAGCTCTTCCCAGTGTATTCCGTAGCCGCCACCGATGATGCGCCAATTCTTTCTTTGCGCTTCCGTCGCATTCAATAAGCGCGGATACCATACAAGCGGCACGCTGATTTTACGCCCGGCCATTGACTGAACGCTCAACATATCTTCTGAAACTTCTACATCTGCGACGCGTTCATCAGCCGCCAACGCCAAAATACCCATTCCACGCCTCCAATAATGCAACTCGATTTTCAGATACCAATTGTTCAATCTGCCGCAATTCTCTCGCGCCGAACCCGAGATTACGCACAAGACTTACGGGATTCAACCAAAATTTGCGGATAAATTATCACGGTCAACATGAACGTGCGGCGGCTCGTTCGGCTCATGGCTATAAAAGTAGATGCGATACGCTCCATGTCTCAGCACCATCGGCATAATACGGCATTATACTTTACCCGACACGCGTACCCCGAACGCTTATTTTATGCCGCAAAGACTTGCGAGATGTCTGCGAAGGCTTTGAATTCAAGTGCGTTGCCGCTCGGGTCTAGGAAAAACATCGTTGCCTGTTCTCCCGTCTGGCCTTCAAAGCGTATGTACGGCTCAATCACGAATTGAATCCCAGCGCGCCGCACACGCTCCGCCAACTCCTTCCACTCCGCCATTGAAAGAATCACGCCGAAATGCGGCACAGGCACGTCATGCCCGTCCACCGCGTTGGAAACTTCGACGCTTGTTTTCCCCGCTTGCAGATGCGCGACAATCTGATGCCCGTACAAATTGAAATCAATCCACGTCTCGCTGCTGCGACCTTCCGGGCATTCCAACAATCCGCCGTAAAACACACGCGCCGCTTCAAGGTCATGCACCGGAAACGCGAGGTGAAAAAGATTACCCATAACATTCTCCTTCTCGAAAACTTGTGTGATGTCGAATCCTACCAACGTAGGCCGCCTGCGAAAAACACTACGGCAGAAACGAAGCGCGGTCACGGCGTCCGATACGCAAGCCAGTGAGCCACCACAATCCGCGCCACTGAAGCGCGCGCGGCGCAAGTTGTTCTGTGACGGCGACGGCGCGACGCACTACGCCATCGCCTAAATCAAGCTCTGCTTCACCCGTGAAACGCAGGTAAAAGAAACTGCTGTCCACAATGCTGCGCTGCTCGATTCTCAAGCTTGGCCGCAAGCTTGGCTGCGCGCCCTCGTCTCCAACAGCCTTTATCTCGATTGCGCGCGGATAACGCAATCCGAAAAAATGCCTGCGCCATTTCGACGCGACGAACTGCGGCTCGTACATTTTTAATTCGCCGCCGCGCACGACGTACAGGCGCGTCGTGATGCACGCGTTTTCTTGTTCACGATAACGATAAAAGATCGCTGTTGCATCGGCAAAGTGCGCGCGCCCCCATTGCCATTCGGCAATCGTCGCGGGCATCCAGCGCGTGTCCAGATTGTGGTCGTGATAACCCGTTCCCGTCCACTCCCGTTCATCTCGCGCGCCGTTTGGTTCGACAATATTGATTGTGCCTTTCACACGGCAACGCGGCGCAGCGAGATTCCATTCATGCGCAGATGTTACGCCGCCGCGCGCATCCGCTTCATCGCCCGATGTAAAATCACAGTCTTCGACAATCCACGCGAGCGATGCCTGAAGCTTGCGTTTGCCTCGCAAAGAGCAGTCGAGTTGTAATCTGTAAACGTTTTCGCCCGTTGCCGTGTCTAGCTCAAAACTGTTCGATCCGATGCGGCACGCCGGACGATTCGTTTCTGCAGCGAAGTCGCCCGGCTCGTATTCATTTATCGCACGCCATGCTAGACGACCATCGCGGTAAAGGCTCACGGCGAGGGCAGGGAAATCGCCGGGCTGCGGTGCGTTGCCGTCATGCACGCCATGGGAGCCAGCCATATATTCTTTGACGGCTCGATTGTAACGCGGCGAAAAAATGAACCCGTCGAGGAAAATCACGACCAGCGTTTCGCGCCCGTCATCGCTCACCGCGTCGAAGTACCACCATTCGTATGCGCCAGCCTTTTTCTCGCTGTGCCACACGTCTTCGCGGATACTCGACAGCGCGCGAAATCCTTCGCCTAACGTTGTGCTCGCTTTATCGCCGCTCGTCGTCACAAGCATAAGAGTACAGTCGAAACACGAAGCTTGAAAAGCCCGCATAAGATGCTTGGACTTCGATTGCAAGGGAGTGATAAAGTGAACACCGTTTCCTGACTTCTATATCCATTCGTTATTTCTAAGGAGCACACACCATGTCATCCGCGCAGCAAGTCCCGTCGAACAACACGCGTCGTTATCAACTTTTCATTGACGGCAAATGGGTTGACGCCGAATCCGGCAAAACCTTCGAGACGCCGAATCCTTCGACAGGCGAAACACTCGCCGAAGTTGCCGAAGGCGACAAAGCAGACATCGATAAAGCCGTCGCCGCCGCGCGCCGCGCCTACGAAGGCAAGTGGTCGAAGATGAGCGCGCGTGATCGTGGCCGACTGCTCTACAAACTCTCGCAAGTTATCGAACAACACGCCGGAGAACTCGCCGCGCTCGAGACCGCCGACAACGGCAAGCCGATACGCGAATCGACTTACATAGACATTCCGCAGGTTATCGAAAATTTTGAATACTTCGCGGGCTTCGCCACCAAAATCGAAGGCGAAACGATTCCCGTTCCCGGACAAATGCTAAACTACACCTTGCGCGAACCGCTCGGCGTTTGCGGGCAGATTATTCCTTGGAACTTTCCGCTTCTGATGGCGGCATGGAAACTCGCGCCCGCGCTCGCGGCAGGCAACACAGTCGTTTTGAAACCGGCAGAGCAAACGCCCGTCACCGCTCTGGAACTCGGCAAGCTTTTTCAGGAAGCCGACTTTCCAGACGGCGTCGTCAACATCGTTCCCGGCTTCGGCGAAACAGCGGGCGCGGCGTTAGCCTCGCATCCCGGCATCGACAAAATAGCTTTCACAGGCTCGACGGAAGTCGGCAAAATCATCGCTCATTCCGCCGCCGATAATCTCACCAAAGTCTCGCTCGAACTCGGCGGCAAAGCCCCGAACATAGTCTTCGCCGACGCGGATATGGAGCAGGCCGTGAGCGGCGCGATGATGGGGATTTTCTATAATCAAGGACAAGTCTGCTGCGCCGGTTCGCGTATCTTTCTACATGAAGAAATCAAAGATGAATTTCTCGAAAGCTTCAAAGCGAGAGTCGGCAGAATTAAAGTCGGCGATCCCACCAACAAGGAAACTCTGATGGGGCCGCAAGTTTCCTCGGAACAACTCGACCGCATCAAGAGCTACGTTGACATCGCTAAAAACGAAGGCGCGACAGTTTTAGCCGGTGGCTGCCCGCCGCAACTGGACGCGGATTTCCAGAAGGGCTTTTTCTTTCAACCGACGATCTTCACCGAAGTGAAAAACAATATGCGCGTCGCGCAGGAAGAAATCTTCGGCCCCGTCACTTCCGTCATTACCTTCAAGGACGAAGACGATTTAATCAAGCAAGCGAACGACACCATCTTCGGCCTTTCGGCAGGCATCTGGACAAAGGACATTACGCGTGCGCATCGCTTTGCGAGAGCGATCAAGGCTGGCACGGTCTGGATCAACACCTTCAATATGTTCAATGCCGCGTCGCCCTTCGGCGGCTATAAGCATTCGGGCTACGGGCGGGAAATGGGCAGGCACGCGCTCGAACTTTACACACAGGTAAAGAGCGTGTGGGTCGATCTTTCCGGCAAACCGATGGGCTGGTACGGCAAATAGCATTCAGAACGCTGAAGGCCGTTCGCAGACTTAAAATGTAGTTTAGGACTTACGCAATAGTCATCTTAACCGAAGGGGATTTCAGTTGCTGAATCAGATACTCGGACAACTGCCCATACTTGATTTGATAGACCGTGCGTTTAGTCTCATACGCCAGTTCTTTGA
>JBPCOJ010000121.1:0-62501 GCA_051000345.1 Pyrinomonadaceae bacterium
AAGAATTGGTCGCCGTCGGCGCAGGCAATATGTATGAAGCGCGCTGCCGCCGCTGCTTTGTGCCGCACACAGACGCGCCGACTTCCTATATCACGGAAGTAGAAGATTAAAGTTTCCAAGCATCGAACTCTGGCAATTCCTGTCGCAAGGATGGCGACGATTGCAACACGCGCGTCGCTGACGTTAGCTTTTAATGTTCCTTCGCTTTTCACTCGACAAAGAATCGCTTAGTCGCGCAATTGCCGTATCAAAGGAGAATCCATTCATGCAAATTTTTAACGCAAAGGTATCCACAAACTTTTCCATCATCGCCGCGCTTATGCTTTTAATGACAATAAGCGCCTGCCAGCAACAGCCGACGGAAACGACTACTAACGTCAACGCGAATGCTAACGTAAACACCAATGCGAACACGCCGCCCATCGTCGCGGCAAATGCTAATCTCAACGCGAACATCGCCGTCGATCCGAAGACGGTTATCAACGCGCGCGAGCCGGAACACTACCGCGCGACGTATGTGCTTTCCGCAGAAACGCCCGGCAATCCAATTGGCGGCATTCTTCCAAAGCTCACGGCGGAAGTGGCGAGAAACGGCGCGGATCATCGCGTCGCCATTAACATCCCGACCGGCGGGCAGATTATTTTTCTCGATCGCGCGGGCAAGCGCTATGTTATTCAAACAGGGAAAAAGCAGTACGCGGAATTGAACGCGGAGACGACAGGCTTTGACGTGCAGCGCTTGATGACGCCCGGCCAACTCGTTTCCTATCTAAGCCAGCAACGCGGCTACGAACGCGTCGGCGACGAGCAGATTAACGGGCGCAATGCAGACAAATATCGCTACGCAAACACTGCGAAAACGAATTCGCAAGTCGGCGATGTGAAGAATGAAGCGTTCGTTTATGTGGACAAAGAAACGGGCTTGCCGCTGCGTTCGGAGATATTAACGGAGACATCCGGCAGCATTCAGGGCATCAAGAATCTAAAGATAATCACGGAGATGCGCGATATTAAAACGGATGTCGATGCGCAAACCTTCGAGTTGCCGCAGGGTTATAGCAAGGCCACGCCCGAACAAGTGCAGCAACAAATGCAAACGATTGCGCGCGTCGTCGCAACCTTCGCGGGGCCGCTGCTCAAAGGCATGTCGAACAACGGCAACAGCACATCGAGCACGACGACCACCACCACAACGACAGGCGCAACAACTTCGCCGACAGTGAAGCCGTAGCGTAGAAGGAAACGAAATTATGCGATATGTTTTGACGCTTTTGATCGGGTTGCTGCTCGGCGGCGCGCTGGTGTTCGTGTTGTTCGTCGGAGCACCGCGCGCGAAGAATTTGGCGGGATTGCCCGTGCGCCCGCCCGCAGAAGGCGGCGATGCGCCCGGCACGGCAGTGCTTGTACTCGATGAAGCATTCTTCGATCAACTGCTCGGCACAATCTTCCGCGATTTGGGCGCGCCGAAGTTTCCGCTTCGCGCCGCCGTGACTAACGACAGCTTCAAGCCATTTTCAACCACGTCGCCAAACACTTCATTGAACTTGACGGACGCTGCCAATTCGTTTCGCTCAATCAATTTTCTCGCGCTGCAAGCAAGCGATTGTCCCAGCGAAATCCAATTAGCGCCCGAAGGCAGCGGCAACATCAAGACGGGCGTCCGACTCGTTGAAAACAAAATTATCGCGCCGCTCGCCTTCAGCGGCAGCTATAACGTGTTTGGCACTTGCTATCGTTTCAAGGGCGTCGCCGAAACAAACATCGGTCTTGCCTTCGATGCCGGGCGGCAAACGCTCTTCGGGCAAGTCAGCGTCGCGGGCGTGAATCTGGAAAACACTGCGCCCATCGTCGGCGGCCTCGTCACGCCGCTCGTGCAGGAAGCGATTAACGGGCGCGTCAATCCGATTGAGATGCTGCGCGCCGCGCAACTCTCGCTTAACATTCCCGTGCAGGCGACGGGCGGCACGCTCAAAGCGCAAGTAAAAGACGTGCGCTCCGAAGTCAAAGACAATGCCCTGCGCCTACACATCACATATGACTTCAGCGGCGCGCGCGGCGGACAGCAGTCCCCGCCGCAACAGCAAACACCTACTCCGCAAAGTTAAAGAACTTTCGCTTATACATTTTCAGTTGCATCAGGCAGCGTTTCATTCGCTTGGGCGACTTCATCGCGGCCTATTTTTTCGCGTTTGATGCCGTGCGGATTCGTCGAGCGCTCGCCCGGTTTGCGCGTTCGTTTGCGAGGCGCGCGGACGTTACCCAAGTGATCTACGGAGCGGAGCGGCTGCAAATCTTCGGCGTCGCCTTCCGGGTCGTCGAGTCGCGTTTCAATAAACTCCGGCTCAATGATCGTGGCAGTAGCATCCGGTGTTGAAGCATTGATTGTCTCGCGCGCGGCTTCGTTCATCGCGCCATTGTCTTCGTTCTCTGTTGTGTTTGTTTCATCGCTGCCGTTTTCAGCGAGTGCGCGCTGGCGACGAAAATGTTCGATGATTTCGGCGGCGGTTTTCGCTCCGACGAAGGGCGAAAGCTCTGCGACGGAAGCATTAGCGACGCGCTGAATCGAGCCTAGATTACGCAGAAGGCGCGTTTTGCGTTTTTCGCCGACGCCGGGGATCGCCGTCAATTCCGAAGTAAAATCGCGCATCTCTCTGCGCTTGCGGTGATAGGCGACGGCGGTGCGGTGCGTTTCATCGCGGATCAATTGCAGAAAACGATAAACGCTCGAATGCGGATCGAGAAAAACGGGTTCGTGTTCGCGGCCTTTCACCAACAAATGCGAAATATCATTGTGGCGGCGCGGCGGTTTGACGACGCCGATCATCGGCACTGCTTCGAGACCGAGTTCGCGCATCGCGTCCGCCGCCGAAGAAAGCTGCCCTTTGCCGCCGTCAATCATGACAAGATCAGGCAACTGCTTTGCTTCATCGAGCTGGCGGCGATAACGACGAAATACGGCTTCGCGCATCGACGCGAAATCGTTTGATCCCTCCACAGTTTTGATACGAAACTTGCGAAACTCCGCGCGGTTCATCTTGCCGTTTTCGCACACGACCATTCCCGCGACATTCTCCGCGCCGGAAATGTTCGAGATGTCGAAGGATTCGATGAGCGCGGGAAAACGCGGCAACTCCAAAAGCTCCTGCATTTCTTCGAGCACTAATTCCATGTCGGGCTTCAACACGCGGAAGCGTTGCTCGAAGGCAAGCTTCGCGTTTTTTTCGACGAGTTCGATCATCTCGCGCTTTTGGCCGCGCTGCGGATCGAGTATGCGCACGCGCCGCCCGCGACGCTCGCTCAAAACTTTTTCTAATAGTTCGCGGTCTTCAAAATCGACGGGCACATGAATTTCGAGCGGCACATAATCCGTCGAGTAATACTGCGTCAACACATCGCTTATAAACGATGCTGGCTCAAACCCTTCATCCTCCGCTAAGTCTTCCCAGAAAAACTCGCGGCGTCCGACTATCTTGCCCTCGCGCATCGTGAAAAGCTGCAACGCGAGCCGCGCGCCTTCGCGGTAATAACCGAAGATGTCCACGTCTCTATCCGGCGATGTCGCCATCTTCTGCTGCTCTGCGATGGCGAGCACGGTCTTGCGTAAATCACGATATTTCGCCGCCATCTCGAAACGCATTTCTTCGGCTGACTGCATCATGCGCGCTTCGAGCGTATCGGCAAGTTCCTTGTTTTTTCCTTCAAGCAGTAAGCGCACATCGCGCACGGCTTCCTGATATTCCGTCGGCGTACACAAGCCTTTGACGCACGGGCCGAGACAACGCTTGATATGATATTCAAGGCACGGGCGCGGCAGTTTGCCGTCGATTTCTATGTCGCAGGTGCGAAGCTGGAATGTGCGGTTGATGAGATCAATGGTGCGACGGGCTAAGGACGCGGGCAGAAACGGGCCGAAGTAAAGCGCGCCGTCACGCTGCACGCGTCGTGTAATCATCACGCGCGGAAACGGCTCGTTGATCGTCAGTTTCAGATGCGGATATTGCTTGTCGTCTTTGAGCAGCACGTTGTAACGCGGCTTGTGCTGCTTGATAAGATTCGATTCGAGAACGAGCGCTTCGACTTCCGTATCCGTGACGATGAATTCGAGATCGACGATGCGACGAACAAGCTCGCGCGTCTTGCGGTCATGCCCGCGCCCCGATTGAAAATAAGAGCGCACGCGATTGCGCAAATTCTTCGCCTTGCCGATGTAAATAATCTTGCCCGCTTCGTCCTTGTGTATGTACACGCCGGGCGAGACGGGCAGATTCTGTAGCTTTTCCTGCAAATTCATTTTGCTTTTAAGATGCGGCGGAGTTTCTTTGCGATGCGCGGCGTTCGCCTAGCACGGGAAATTCGGCGATGATTTTATCGAGGCTTTTAAGAATGGCGGGCATCTCCGTTTGATTAAACTGAACGGAAAATTTCAGTTCGTTGCCGTCTTCGGCTCCGTCAATCGCCGCGCAGTGTGCGACGTAATTTCCAATTCCTTCGCGTTCGATTTTTATCGCAAGCCATTCTTCAAGGGACACGAAGCACGCGCTTGAGGAAGACGCCGTTGAGTTAAGCAGCACGAGTTCGTCGCGGAAATTGAGAAATTCTTCAGCGCGAAGCTGAGCCTTGAACGTGCCGCGAAAGCCGCCCGCAGTAATCTCCACGCGCGTCTCGATCCAATTGCCGTCGTAATAATCCTCGCACAAGGGATAAAGCCTGCGCGTCGCCTGCGCGATCAAATGATTGCGCCCGAGCTGCCCGATGAAAAGAAACGGTTTTGTGCCGTCGAGTTGCATAGTTCGTGGTATAAGCGAACTTTCAGACTGTGTGCTTAACGATTGATTTTCAGATTGTTGTAACAGCGAACAGTTTAGCTTATCGGTATGGAAGAGAAAACACCGTGCGGTTGCCACTTCAAAAATTTTACGCGAAGGAATCCCTCCACAAGGATTTCGACGTTGTGGGCTTCGGCGAAAACTCGATTGATTATTTGATCCACGCGCCGCGCTATCCTGAATTCAACACGAAGCTGCGATGCACGGAATACTTAAAGACGGCGGGCGGGCAAATCGCGTCTGCGATGATCGGGCTTCAGCGTTTGGGATTGCGCACGGCCTACGCCGGACGCTTCGGCAAAGATGAGGGCGGGCATACCGGCATCGAATCGTTCGCTATTGAAGAGGTCAACACGGATTTCGCCGAAGTAATCGAAGGCGCGCAGACGCAAACGGCCTTCATCATCATTGACGAACAAAGCGGCGAGCGCACGATTCTCTGGAACCGCGACGAACGCTTGATTTATTCCGCAGACGAAGCGCCCACAGAACTCGCGCGGCGCGGGCGCGTGCTGCATCTGGACGCCAACAATCCGGCGGCATCCGTCGCAATGGCACAGGCCGCGAAAGCCTCCGGCGCGATTGTCTCCGCAGACCTCGACCACGTTTTCGACGGCATCGAAAATCTGTTGCCGCTCGTTGACATACTTATCACTTCCGAAAGTTTCCCACTTCAATTAACAGGCATAACAGACACTCGCCAATCGCTCGCCGCCGTCAAGTTGCGCTACGGCTGCGCGCTCGTGGGCGCAACGCTCGGCGCACGCGGCGCAATCATCTGCTGCGAAAATCAATTCATGGAAACAGCGGCCTTCCCTGTTCCCGGCGGTTGCGTCGATACGACAGGCGCGGGCGACGCCTTCCACGCGGGCTTTCTCTACGGTTTATTGCAAGGCGAAGAAATAGAAACGAGCCTCAAATTAGCCTGTGCCGTCGCCGCCCTCAAATGTCGCAACTTAGGTGCACGCGCAGGACTGCCGGCAGTAGCAGAGCTAAATGCTTTTGGATGTGTCTAGCCAGATTTCCTAACCTGTGGTAGAACACGCTTATTATGAGCACCACGCTTGAAGAATTAGCTCGATGGATGGCCGCCCCGCGAGAAAATGAAAATTTAGAGTTCAAGGCAGCGGCAAACCAATACGATAATACAAAGCTTTTTGGCTATTGTGTGGCGATTGCAAACGAAGGCGGAGGCAAGTTAATTCTTGGTGTATCCGATGCGCCTCCTAGAGAGGTAGTCAGCACAGCCGCTTTTAATAACCCCGCAGGGATACAAAGAAAAATCTTTGATAAATTGCGCTTTCGTGTTGAGGTCGAGGAATTAACCCACCCAAGCGGACGCGTTGTTATTTTCCACATTCCATCCCGCCCACGCGGAACTGCCTACCACTTGGATGGCGCATATCTCATGCGCGCACCCGATAATACTGTGCCAATGAGTGAAGATCAGCTTCGGCGCATCTTTGATGAAGGAAAACCTGATTGGCTTATGCAGACAGCGCGCGAAGGTTGTTCTGCGAGTGACGTTATACGATTACTCGACACACAAAGCTATTTTGATTTAATGAAGTTGCCGTATCCCGCCAACCGGGATGCCGTGCTTGATCGTTTCGGAAGTGAGAAGTTAATCCTCTACACCGGACGCGACTTTTCAATAACTAATCTTGGTGCTGTTCTATTTGCTAAACGACTAGATGAGTTTGAAGGAGTATCCCGCAAAGCTCCGCGAGTCGTTGTTTACGTTGGGCTAAACAAACTTGAGGACAGTCGGCTAATTGGGTCGGGTACTAAAGGGTATGCGGTTGGCTTTGAGGGACTGATAGAGTTCATCAATTCGCAAATCCCATCGAATGAAGTAATCGGAAGAGCATTGCGCACTGAAGTCAAAATGTTTCCTGAAATTGCGATACGGGAATTAGTTGCCAATGCTTTGATCCATCAAGATTTTAATGAAACGGGTACGTCAGTTACGATTGAACTTTATAGCGACCGCCTTGAGATTACCAATCCGGGTAAACCGATTATTTCGCCGGATCGTTTCATTGATGAATACCAATCACGAAATGAGAAACTTGCTGATCTGATGCGTCGGTTCGGAATCTGCGAAGAACAAGGCAAGGGAATAGATAAAGTGATTGCCCATGTAGAAGTGTGGCAACTTCCTGCGCCCGATTTTCGATTAGGTGAAAGGCACACGCTCGCAATAATGTTCGCCCACAAAGCCTTTGATGAAATGGATGGAAAGGATCGCATCAGAGCATGTTATCAGCATTGCACCCTTCGGTTTTTAATGAATCAGAAAATGGACAACCAAAGTTTGCGCCAGCGATTCAAGTTGCCCGAACATAAATCAGAAACCGTGTCTCGAATAATCCGAGACGCGATGGAGCAAGGTAGGGTTAAACTCGATGATCCTATGAATACATCAAGACGATACGCTAGGTACGTTCCGTATTGGGCATAGTCTTATTTAGATGCCATCCACCGAAAGGCTGGTCGGAGCCAGCAACTCACCTTGCATCAATGGTTTACCATTTAGACGCAAACCCACTCAAGCGCGGCAAAAAATTTGGAATCAGCTTTTTCGTGATTTTTCAATCCAACGCATTCTACCAACCATCAGGCGCACGAAGCCGGGAAATGCTTCTCCTAACTACTCTCCATATCCATTCGGATGCCTCTGCATCCATGCCCATGCGGATTCGATGATGGTGCGTAAGTCTTGCATTTGCGGTTGCCAATTAAGTTCACGTTTTATTTTTGCGGAACTTGCGACGAGCACCGCCGGATCGCCTGCGCGCCGCGCGCCGACTTTGACGGGAATTTCGCGGCCTGTGACAGCGCGCGCGGTTTCGATTACTTCGCGCACTGTATAGCCGTCGCCGCCGCAGCCCAGATTATAAATGCGGCTGCCTTCGTTTAGAACCTTGAGGGAGAGAATGTGCGCGCGCGCTAAATCGACGACGTGTATGTAGTCGCGCACGCATGTGCCGTCGCGCGTCGGGTAATCTTCACCGTAGATTTCGACGTGCGTTCTTTTCCCCGTCGCCGCTTGCAAAACAATCGGGATGATGTGCGTTTCAGGGTCGTGCATTTCGCCGCACATTTGCGTCGCGCCCGCCGCGTTGAAGTAGCGCAAGGAAGCATAGCGAAGGCCGTAAGCATGGTCGTACCAGCGAAGCGCGTGCTCGAAGGCGAGTTTGGATTCGCCGTAAGGGTTCGTCGGGTTCGTCGCATCTGTTTCTTCTATCGGCTGCTTTTCCGGCTCGCCGTAGGTCGCGGCGGTCGAAGAAAACACGATGCGCTTGACGTTCTCTTCGCGCATCGCATCAAGCAGCGCGAGTCCCGCCGTCACGTTGTTATGGTAATACTTCGCGGGCTGTTCGACTGATTCGCCGACGAGCGAATAAGCCGCCATGTGAATCACCGCTTCGATGCTGTGCTCTCGAAGCGCGCGGCGCAGCGTGTCTGTGTCAAGCAAATCGCCTTTGACGAATTTTGCGCCCTCTGCGATTGCAGCCAGATGGCCTTTAACGAGATTGTCGTAAACAACTGCTTCGTGATAATCGCGCAGCAATTCTTCCGTCACCACACTGCCGATATAACCCGCGCCGCCCGTTACTAAAACACGCATAATTTTCGAGTCCGCCGCTTCCCTCTTCGTTCCATGAGCAGCAGCTTTCAGTCCTTTCAAGATTCTTAAAAAGTCAGCGATACTAACATACAGCGTTCTACGTCATCAGTAAGCTTGAAGCAAATCGACAATAAAGACAAACGTGAGTCGTTGCATTTGTTCCGCTGCGTCCTCTAATGCGCGGCGGCTTCTTTTTTCGCCGCGCGATAAAAAGGCAGCGCGAACCAAAAGCCGTATAGAAACGCAAGCGCCACGCCCGCCGCAATTGCGCCGTAAGCTGCCGATTCCGTTAGCTTGCGCGCCACCACGAAAAAGTCTCCGCAGATGCCGAGCGCTAAAGGAATCGCCGCCGCTATTACCATCCGTCCGGCAAACTTGTGAAAGTGTTCCGTGTCTTCGCCGCGCTCGACGATGCGGTGATAGAAGGTCGGCGTCATCAATAAACCGAGCGTGGCGATCAGCAAGATGAGCGCGCTGACGTGGATAAATTGTGAAGAAGACGGAAGCTTTTCAAAGCCGGACTCAAACACACCGCGAAACTGAAAGCCCAACAGCACCTGCGCGCCGAGCACAAGTATGCGAATCTCGCCCAGCCCGTTCTGAATCTTTTCTTTTAATTGAGCCGCCATACGCCCCCGTGTTAAATTTGTGTTACGGCTTTACATAAATAGCGCACAATCCTTTTCTTGCCAAATCGCCGCCGAACAAAATTCCGCATACACGAGAGACTAATCAGCGTGCCGCCGCGCCGCTTGGCCTGACTGCGCTTACCGATTCCAATGATTCTTTCGCTTCATCCCTGAACGCACGTAAGTCCGCCGCGTGCTTCTGCGTCGTTGACCACGCCGCGCCGCGCGACACGCTCCACGCGCGATAATCAATCTGCAAAGGCTTCGACCAACGCTCCAGAACATACGCCGCGACAATGCGCGCATCCGCTGTCTTCATAGAGGGCAAAGATTCAATCAGCACGGGCACGGCGTCCGCGCTTAACGAAGTCGCGTAGCCTGTATCGAGTTTTTGATTCACCCGCGCGGCGTGCGATACATTCGCGCGCACAATGAACGCATCGGGATTGAACAAGTGCAGCGCGGCGACGACAAAGAAGCACGCGATGAGCGCGCCAAACGCAAACCTTTCGCGGCGTCCGCGCAGCACCGTCCACGCGAACCAGACAAAGACCAGCGCCAGCCAGCCCATGAAGGCCATCGTGTAAACTCGCAATTCCGTCAGCCCGTACTCCTGCTGGTAAAGTCGCATACGCACTATTGCCGAAGCCATAATCACAAACAGCAGCGCGAGCAATATTCCCGCGAGAGAGCGAAAAATCCGTTCGTGCGCGGCCTTTTCTTTGCGCAGTAGATAATGTGCGATGAGCAGAAGCGGCAACACGAGCGCAGCCACCGTTACCAACTCAAAAAAACCGCGCCGAGCATATTCCGCATACGTCATGCCCATAGAGATTTGCACCATGGACGCGCCGCCGAAGAAATAGCGAAACTGCACGATGACGAAACAAAAAAAGAGTGCGGCGAGCAAGCCGAGGCCGATGCCCAATTCTACGATTCCCAGAGACACCGCTTGCAGACGCGACAACGCATCGTTATTCGCAACCTTCGCTTTATCGCTCGCTGTTTCGTTGATCCCAATTGTTATAATCGAAGCGACAGGCACAACGCTTCCCGTCGACGCATTCTTTGCGCTCTCATTTGTGCTTTCGTTTTTCAGCAATGCGCCGCGCAAAAATCCGCAGACCAGCCACGCGCAGGCGAGCGTGACAAAGATATGCAGAAACGTCTCCGGCAGATCAATCTGGAAGACGTTGTTGATGATCCGCGCAAAGACAGCGTCTGCGGCCATCAACAATCCACCGAAAACAAACAACAGTGGAACGGCGATAATGAGGCCGCGCCCGATTGCCGCCGCGTTCCCCGACCAACCACCGCGCGGCACGTCTTTCCAACACACATCGCTCCGCAATAAAGGCCACGCGCCGAACGCCGCATTGAACATTGCCGCGAATATTTCCCGCACGTACTCTGTCACGCCCGCGACGACTATTCGTCCAGACCGCGTGCGTCCCGCCGCCAGCGCTAACGCTAAGACAAGCGCCAACCCGTCAAGCCCTTTCAGAACAGGCGAGTCGCGCCATGCGAAAACCGCCGCGGACAAAACCACAGGCAATAAAAGCTTGGCGCCTTCTCCCTTTAACTCCACGCCGCGCCAACGCACCAGTACCGCTGCCGCTAATACAAGCACCACAATCCACAACAAAATATTCAAGCCCCACGGCGTCACTCGCAACAGTGCATCGCCGAGCATACCCAACACAAGCGCCGCATCTATCACCCCAAGTCCAAGCTTGCTTTTCTCGTTCATCCTCTTCCTCTTTCCAGCTTCTTCAACTTTTATTTACGGCTTCCTCTTACTGTGTCGCAAACTACTTTGACTTACAAAGCACAGTGGCATAAAAAAAAGCGATGCGTTACCGGTTACGCGTCGCCCGTATCAAGGCTTCCATGTGATTGAGATAGCGTTCGAGAGCGCGGCGTCCGGCGCTCGTCAGGCGATACTCCGTCTTCGGTTGTCGTCCCTCGAAAAACTTGGCGCAGGCGATGTATTCGGCTTCCTCTAGTTTGCGCGCGTGGACGCTTAAATTGCCGTCCGTCGTTTTCATCAATTTTTTCAAATCGTTGAAGCTCAAAGACTCGTTGACGGCGAGCGCGCTAACGATGCCGAGACGCATACGTTCGTGTATCAAGCGATCTAGCTGCTGCGGCGTGACGCTTTCGGCTGCCGCGCGCGTCGGGCGAATTGTTTCCGCAACTGCCTTTGCAATTGTTTTGCTGCTGCCGCGCGATTCACGATGCTCCTCGCGCTCTTTCGCGTGCTCGTTTTTACGCAGCGCCGCGCCGCTTTGTTTAGCCACCGTGTCTCCTTGCAATGACGAAACCGAAAATAAGATGCAGCCCGCCGAAGCCGAGCGCCATAAACAAATTCCCCCAAGCAGGCGGGCAAAACAACCCGACTGCGCCGAGCAGCATAAAACACACGCCCATCAAGGGAACGATGCCCACCGAAAACGCGCCGCCCGCCACGACGCTTGTGCCGTAAAGCAAAAGCCACGCGCCCGGCAAAAGTTCCGCCAGACCTTTGCGATAAAGCGCGACTGTCAAAAGCGCGCCGACGAACATCGGCGGCGAGAAACTAAGCGCAAACTTTCTTCCGGGGCCGGAGAGAACGCCCGCGCTGCCGCCTCTTCGCGCCTTGCGCTTCATCGTCCATGCGGCGATTGCAAACGCAACTAAACCTTCGACGAACCACGTCGCCAGCCATGCTCTCGACTGCGCGCTCAGGCGTGTGGAAACGAGCGCGGCGACGAGAGCGGTTGCGCCCATCAGCATTCCGCCGTAGCCCGGCACAGCCGTAAAGCGCGAAGCGCCCTCCATCGTTTCGCGTATAAAGCGCAGATTATCTTCGGCGCGCTCGTGCAAAGCGACAGGCGGCGAAGCAGCAGTCGATAGCGGGCGGACGACGCTCATTTTGTGTATGCGTAAAGATTCTTCAAGCTAATTAACAATCGGTTCACAGCGCGAAGATACGCCGCAAATCCGATTACTGTCAAGTGCTTTGCGAAACAAAGACAGTCAGGCTAATATTTCTCCCGAAGATTCGGATAGTGAATTGTGTAATCAGCGACCAAGCCAAAACGAAAAACCGGGATATACGTTGCACACGAAAAAAGATGCGCGGTTCATGTTCACATGAACCGCGCAAAATAACCCGCACTGTGCTCGTTCTATCGAGCATCTTTTGAATGCGCCTTTCAGCCTTCGCCCGCTCGCGCGAGATCGCTGATCGCGGGGCCTTGTATGACTTTACCCTCCGTATCGAAGCGCGAGCCGTGACACGGGCAATCCCAAGTCTTCTCCGAATTGTTCCAATTGACGACGCAGCCGAGATGCGTGCAGACTGCAGAACATTCAAAGAGCTTTCCGGCGTCGTTTCTGTAAGCGGCAACTTTTTTGAGTCCGCGTTGCACCAAAGCGCCCTCGCCCGGTTTGATTTCGTCCGTCGAATCCACTTCGCCCGCCGCAGCCCAATCCGTATATTGCTCCGCGACGTTGGCGTTCTCCTTGGCGAATTCGCCGAGCGCGCCGATTTTGAGGCGCGACGGATTGTAAAGTTTTGTCCAAGGATTTTCATGTCCGGTAATTAAATCCGTGAGCAGGATTCCGGCGATTGTGCCGTGCGTCATGCCCATCCCGGAATCGCCTGTTGCGATGTAAACATTTTCTTTGTCGCCCGGATTTTTCCCTATGTAACCAAGCCCGTCCACAGTCTCGAAGACTTGCCCAGACCAGCGATAATCTATGCTCTCGATCATCGGAAAACGCTCGCGCGCCCATGCTTCGAGGCGTTTGTAACGCTCGTCCATGTCAAACGCCTGTCCCGTTTTGTGATCCTCGCCGCCGACAATCAACACATCATGCGAAGCATTGCTTCCCGCCGCGTCCTTCACGGTTTGCAAGCGAACGTAGTGGTACGGATCGGGCGTGTCCCAGTACAGCGCCTTCGTGACGGAGTTTGCAGGCACGCGCGCGCCGATAGCATAGGTTCTGTACGGAGCTTGCTTTGTGTGAATGGCAAAGACGTCGTTGACCGGCGTGTTCGTCGCAACGACAACCGCATCTGCCGTAACGGTGTGACCGCTTTTCGTGGTGACTTGCGCAGTCTTATCGTTGTCGCCGCCTTCGATTTTATCCGCGTGTGTTCCTGTGAAAATGCGCCCGCCGTTTTTTTCAATGGCGCGCGCAAGGCCGCTCAAATATTTCAGCACATGAAACTGTCCCTGATGCGGAAAGCGCAAGGCGTGGCCTGTGTCGAAGGACGAAAGCGGCGCGCGATCTACCATTTCAATGCCGACGACGCCCGCGCGTTTTGCTGCTTCCAGCTCTTTTTTCAGTTCGTCGATAGATTCGCCGGGCGGCGCAAACAAAAATCCGTCGAGGCGGCTGAAATCGCAAGCTATATTTTCGCTTTTAATGATCTCTTCGATTTTATCAATTGCTCCGGCGTGGCTTTCGTAGGCGAGACGCGCGCCCGCTTCGCCGTGCAAGCGTTCCATCTCGTAAAAGCGATCATCAATCGCGCTCGCAAGATGAGCGGTGGTGCGATTAGTGTTGCCGTCGCCGATTGTTTTATCGTCGAGCACGATAACTTTCTTGCCCTTTTGCGCGAGCAAGTAAGCAGTCGTTAATCCGGCGATGCCTGCACCGACGATGACGACATCCGCGCGCAGATTTTCATCGAGCGCGTTGCCCGCGTGCGCGGCGTCGGCGGTCTCCATCCAGATTGAAGTGGTAGCTCCAGAAGCGCTTTTCATAAAAAATTGTTCCTCGCTTGTTCGTTGGAAAGGCAAAGTTATTTGAGAGAGAAAAAGGCCGCGTGCCGATCAAGCGGGCAAGCGGCCTTTCCATACATTGCGGCGCACAAAGGTTCGTGCGTTGTGCTTTACGCAAAAGAGCGCGGCGAAGGAAAGCGGCGGAGAATAGCTTGTGCCGCTTACAGTTTTCCCTCACGCTCTTTTTCGCGCAAGTCTTCATCGACAGTTTCTTCGTCGCCTTCTGCGGAGCCGGGCGTGCGTCCCGGATCGCCGCTCTGCGGTTCGTCGTTCGGTGAATTCGATGAAGCGGAAGAAAAGCTTTTGCCGCTCTCGCTTCCGCCCGACGTTTTCGCGTTTTCTTTTTGTTCGTCAGCCATCCGTTTATCCTCTGAAAGTTTTACGGTTTGAGCACGACCTTGATGCAATTGTCTTGCTTGTGCTTGAAGGTTTCGTAGGCAGCGGGCGCATCTTCCAGTTTCACGCGATGCGTAATGACAAACGACGGATCAATTTCGTTCTTCTGAATGCGTTCGAGCAGCGGGCGCAAGTATCTCTGAACATGCGTTTGTCCCATCTTGATGGTCAAGCCTTTGTTCATCGCCGCGCCGAACGGCATCTTGTCTAAGAAGCCGCCATAGACGCCCGGAACGGAAACCGTGCCGCCTTTGCGACAAGCGTGTATGGCTTGACGCAGAACGTGCGGGCGATCCGTTGCGAGATAAAGCGCAGCCTTGACGCGATCAAGAATTGCATCGGGGCTTGTGCCGTGCGCTTCCTGGCCGACAGCGTCCATGCAGGAATCCGGGCCGCGTCCGCCCGTCATATCCTTCAACTTGTCGAAGATGTCTTCATCGCTGAAGTCGAGCGTTTCCGCGCCGCCCGCTTCCGCCATGCGCATACGCTCCGGCACTTCGTCAATCGCAATCACGCGCTCTGCGCCGAGCAGAAACGCGCTTCTAATCGCAAACTGTCCGACGGGGCCGCAGCCCCAGATAGCAACAGTGTCGCCCTTTTCAATCTGGCAATTTTCCGCCGCCATGTAACCCGTCGGAAAAATATCTGTGAGGAACACAACTTTTTCGTCGGGCAATTCGTCGGGAATCTTCAAACAGCCGACATCCGCGAAAGGCACGCGCGCATACTCTGCTTGCCCGCCCGCGTAGCCGCCGAGCATGTGCGAAAAGCCGAAGAGACCGGAAGGCGAATAGCCGTACATTTTCGCCGCCACCGAAGCGTTCGGGTTCGTGTTGTCGCACAAAGACCACAACTGCTTTTTGCAAAAGAAACAATTACCGCACGCGATGGTGAAAGGCACAACGACGCGGTCGCCCTTCTTGATGTTCTTCACCGCGCTGCCCGTCTCGACGACTTCGCCCATAAATTCGTGGCCGAGAATATCGCCCTGCTCCATCGTCGGAATGTAGCCGTCGTAAAGATGCAGATCGGAGCCGCAGATGCACGTCGTCGTAATCTTGATAACGGCGTCGCTCGGATTGATTATCTTCGGGTCGGGTACGCTTTCTACCCGCACATCGTTTTTACCGTACCAGCATAAAGCTTTCATGTTCGTTTTCCCTTGCCTTGAGTTAAGCGTCGAAAATAGAAACGCGGCTGCGCTTCAAATTGTTTATGTGAAGGCAACCGCGCGTCTTAATGCAACGATGTTTCCGGTTCAGTCACATGCGTGTCAAGTATGTTTACTTGCCGGACGCCGCGCTGCTGCTGCTCCGCGCGGAAGACTGACCTTCAGTTGTCGGGATTTCGCCCGTCTCCATTAATTGTTTGAGGTGGCGCAAATCGTCTTCGACTTGATGCGAAGGCTCTTCACCGAAAAGCTTGGCGATGGTTGCGCCGACGATGCCGCCCGGCGGATCGTATTTCAGCGAAACTTTGACTTCCGTGCCGCGCCCGCCCGCTGCTTCCTTAAAATGAACTGAACCGGCGTTGTCCACGTCCGCATTTTCGAGCGAACGCCACGCGATCATTTCATTCGGCTTGTCGTTGATAACTTCCGCGTCCCATTCGACGGTCGTGCCTGCCGGAGCCTTCGCCACCCAGTGCGAGCGTAGCCCGCCCGCGCCCGTGTTCGTCACCGATTCGAGATGATCCATAATGCGCGGCAGATTCTCGAAGTTGCGCCAGAACGTATAAAGCTCTGCGGGCGACTTGTTGATCGTAATGCTTTTTTCAACCTTGATGCCGCTGTTGCCGGAAACGCTCACGCGGCGATTTTTGCCGCTCATGTTGTCCGCCGTATTGACGCCCGCCGCTTCGTACACGTCGCAGTGTCCCGTCGCGCCGCGATAAACGAGAGCGCCGCCGACGAGCGCGAGCACAAGGCCGCCGATTGAGCCGCGCGTCAAACCGTAAAGCGCGAGCGCGCCGCCGCCGACGGCAGACGCAATGCGTTCGGTCTCGCCGACGTTAATGTTTTTTCCGCCCTGTTCAGATTGCGCGCCCGTGATGTCGCTTTGCAGGCGCAAAGGGCGAATTTGTGTGTTGTGATTTACAAGTGGTGCTTCTCTCGATGCCATGATGATATGTCCCCTCTATTGAAAGCCTTGCGCAGTTTCAGGACACACAAACACATTGAAGTGCTCATGTTGTCCGAAAACGGCGCGTTGTGTTGATGTTCGGCGAGAGATTAATCAATCGCCGTGCCGCTTACTTTTGCAGATGTTCGCGGAAGAAATCGAGCGCGCGACGCCACGCATCCTGCGCCGCCCGTGCGTCGTAAACTTCCTTGCGCGTGTCGTTAGAGAAGGCGTAATCCAATTATCTCGCTTGCCCGCGATGAAAAGCGTTGGCACGTTCAACTTTGCGAGCACGCTTTCATACGGCAACGCGACGACGGCAGATGATTCGCCATGCGGCGCTCCGAGCTTAGTCATTTCCGTCTTCATTCGAGCGACACGTATCCCTGAAACCGAAGAAATTTTGATTGATATTGTTTCGTTTTTGTGTGTCACGGATTATATGCCATTCGCGTCCGCTTCCAAACATGCGGCGCGCGATTCACAAAACAGTGAAAGCATCTTTAATATGAAACACGCACTTAAATGCACTGCACGAACGAACACGAACAGTGCTATAACAAACACGTCCAGACAATTTCATCCATCCGGGAAACCCGAAAAATATGCGCACACGAACAAGACTTTTCATTTCGCTCACAGGCTTATCGCTTCTCCTTTTACCACTTCTTTTTTCGCTCCACGCCGAAGCGCAAAGAACATCGCGTGCTTCGTCACGCCAGCGTGTCAGCCTGCTGCTCGTGGGCGGAAAAATCTTTACCGCCGACGCGCAAGGAACCATCGCGCAAGCCATTGCAATCAACGATGAGCGCATTGTCGCCGTCGGCACGAGCGACGAAATCAAACGGCGTTACACGGGCGCGCGCACCATCGACCTCGCTGGCAAGTTCGTCACGCCCGGCTTCAACGATGCGCACATACATTTTCTCGGCGGCGGACTCTCCTTGCTTCAGGTTGATTTGAACGGCGCGCAAAGTCTGGACGAAGCACTGCGGCGCGTCGCAGCGAAGGCGCGCGACGTATCAGCCGGAGCATGGATAACAGGGCGCGGTTGGGATCATACTTTGTGGCGCGGTAAAAGTTTTCCGACGCGGCAGGACTTGGACAAAGCCGCGCCGCGAAACCCCGCATACTTTTACCGCGTCGATGGTCACGTCGTCTGGGCAAATTCCGCAGCGCTCGCCGCCGCACGCATCACGCGCGACACCACGAATCCTACGGGCGGCGAAATCGAACGCGATGCACAGGGCGAACCAACCGGCATCCTCAAAGAAACTGCTGCCTCGCTTCTCACAGCAATTGTTCCCGAACCGACGCACGACGAAAAAATCGCCGCCATCGAACGCTCGCTCGCCGAAGCCAGACGCTACGGCATCACGTCCGTCACGGATATTTACCGCATCACGCCCGACGACACGCGCGGCTACGAAACAACACGGCTCTACCGTGAACTTTTGCGCCGCAATCGCTTGACCGCGCGCATTTCCGTCTGGCAAAACTTCGACAACACGCTCACGGAATTGATACGCCAGCGCGACGAGTTCAAAACATTCCACGATGATCCGCGCCGCCTGCGCCTCGGCGCGCTCAAAGGCTATATAGACGGCTCGCTCGGCTCGCGCACCGCTGCGCTCATCGAGCCTTACACCGACGACCCGCACAACAGCGGCATTGCGCGCCACACGCCCGAAGAACTGACAAAGATGATCGTCGAACGCGACGCCGCAGGTTTTCAAATCGCGCTTCATGCTATCGGTGACAGGGCGAATCGAATGGCGCTTGATGGATTTCAGGAGGCACTTAAAAAGAACAAGACAATTAATGATTTAGCTTCACCACGAAGCACCATATACATTCCGCAAGAAGAAGCGGCGAGAATATTTCTGCGCCATCGTATTGAGCACGCGCAAGTAGTCGCGCCGACGGACTTCGCGCGTTTCCGCGACCTCGGCGTGATCGCTTCGATGCAGCCTTCGCACGCGATTTCCGATAAGCGTTGGGCGCAGGATCGCCTGGGCGAATACCGCGTGCAGGGCGCTTACGCATGGCACACGATGCGCGCCTTCGGCGTCCACACGCCCTTCGGCACGGATTGGCCTGTCGAGCCGATGAACCCTTACCTCGGACTCTACGCCGCCGTTACGCGCCGCAGTCCCGACGGCTCGCCGCCCGGTGGCTGGTGGCCGCAGGAACGCATCTCCATTCAAGACGCGATTCGCTGCTACACAGCCGAATCCGCTTATGCTTCCTTTGAAGAAAAAGAGAAAGGCCGACTCCAACCCGGAATGCTCGCCGACCTAGTCGTTCACTCGCGCGATCTTCTCACCATCAAGCCGGAAGACATCCTGCGCACCGAAGCCTTAATGACCATCCTCGGCGGCAAAGTAATTTACGAACGCGCGTTGTAGAAAATATAGTTAGGCATCTAGCTTGAATAAAACGGGATACTAAACCCAAATGGCACTTGCTGAGCGGACAGCAATATTAGGCATTATCTTTGGAACGGTTGGTCTGGTCACCGGTGTCATCAGCCTTATTATCAGCCTGCTAAATTATCGAAGGGACAAACCTAAAATAGTTGTGAGTCTTCAGTGGGATGCCGAAACTCGCAGAGGGCATCAGAATAAGATTGAGGAGAGTTGGGGGCATATCTATGTAACAAATAAGGGACGCAGACCCGCCTATATTACTAGTGTTTGGCTTGAATATCCGAATGAAAGTGTCTTTATGGGTTTATTAACTGATGGAACAAACTCTATAGGACACAAACTATTAGAAGGCGATGCTCCTTTAGTAATTAAAGTTCCACAGCATGGTGGATTGAAGAAGTATTCTAAGGATTGGCAGAAGATTCGCGCTATAGCAAAGGATAGTCTCGGCAGCGAATATAAATCTAAGAAAGTTGATGATCGCCCGTCTTGGGATGATTTCGGTTATGTCTAACAACTCACTCAACCAGACTCGCCAGCAACATGGCTTGTATGAAGTTTTATTGAATCGCAGTTTGGATGGTATTCGCAGCGCGGCGTGCAATTCCAATCCTATGCGCGTCCGGCGACTTCGCCGGTTTGGGTGTTGACGCGAACGGTTTCGCCTTCTTTGATGAAGAGTGGGACGCGGACGGCGAGTCCTGTTTCGAGCGTGGCTTGTTTGTTTGCGCCGCCTGCCGCCGTGTCGCCGCGCATTCCGGGTTCGGTTGCGGTGACGCGGAGTTCGACGTACTGCGGGAGTTGGATGGAGACGGGCGCGCCGTCGAGTTTCAGTATCTGCAAGGATGTGCCTTCCTTGAGATAGCCGCGATCATCCGCGATTTGTTCGTTGGTGAAGGCGAATTGTTCGTAGGACGATTCGTCCATGAAGTGAAAGCCGTCCGTGTCGCTGTAGAGATAAGAGGCGGGCGCAAACTGCACGTCGGGTTCGGCGAATTTCTCGCTGGAGCGAAAGCTTTTTTCAAGGACTGCGCCGCTCAATAAATGGCGCAGGCGCGTGCGCACCATTGTCGCCGCGCCGCGCGCCGTCGGCGAAGCGAAGAATACTTCCGTGACGGTGTACGGCTGTGCATCAACCGTAATCAGCATTTTGCGTTTGAGTTCGTTGGCTCCGATAAGCGCCATTGATTAATCCTTAAAAGAAATGTTTACGGGTAGGCGGCGGTTTATGAAAATCGTTTATCGAACGTAGCGGATAGTTGATTTGTCGTCGCGGACTTTTCGTGTCGCCGTGCGGCTCTGATTAATCCGCGTTTAGCATCGGTTGCTGTGCGACTGAACCGCTTTGGCTGTTGGCGTTTGCGCCGGGCAAAAGGGTTTGCGGGTCGCGCCAGTTATCTAAGATACCGACTTGATGAACGCATTGCAGCGTGCATGTCGGCGCGCACCACTTCTCCGTATTGTACTCGCGCTCGAAATCCTTCATCGTGTAATCGGCGAGCGGAATGCCCGGATAGCCGCGCTGCTGCGAGCACCAGTGAACGAGTCCTTCCTCGCAAATGTAAAGATAGCGCGCACCGGCGCGGCAACGCCATTCGTAAGGCTTGCCTTCGGCGATAGCGTCTTGAAACCAATTAAGGCGCGCGTGGTCTTTGTTGCCTAGCTTTTTGACTTGCTGAAAAATGTCCCGCTCTTTTTCCGAAAGCGGTTTTAAGGTTCCGTCGTGGTCGTGTATGACGCCGACGGTGGTGGAAAAGCCTAAGGCGACGGCGTGCTTGGCGATGACGAGCGCGTCTTCGGGAGTTTCAATGCCGCCGCCGATGACGCTGTTGATGTTGACGTGAAACTCCGCGTTCTCTTCGAGCCAGCGCAAGCGTTTCTCCAACAGTTTCAGGCTCTTTTTCGACACGGCATCCGGCGCGACGTTGTCGATGCTGATTTGCAGATATTCGAGGCCCGCTCTGTTCAAGCGCTTGATGCGTTCAGGCGTCATGTAATAGCCGTTGGAGATAAGACCGGCGAGCATTCCGTGATCGCGTATGCGGCGCACGATTGTGTCCAACTCCGGGTGCATCAAAGGCTCGCCGCCGGAGATAGTGACGACGGATGTGCCGAGTTCTCCGAGTTTGTCTATCCGCCGCAGCATTTCATCAAGCGGCACGGGATCGGAAACCTTGTCGTACTCGTTGCAGTAGCTGCACGCCAGATTACAGCGGCGCATGGGAATAATGTGCGCGAGCACGGGATGATTCGTCGATAAAAGGCCGCGCGTGATAAAGCGCGCTTCACGAAATTTTTGCTTGATGAATCTGCTTTTCTGCATCTCGTTAAAAGGAACTCATACGATGCGACAAACGCGCTGGTAACACTCGCGCGGGCATCGTTTGTTCGGGCAAAGACTTGAAAGAATAACCAACGACGAACGCGAACGCAAGACACGAAGCCGTGCGCTTGTTTGATAAGACTCGATTTTGCTTGCGGCTGCCTTACTAAAAAAAGAGGCTCCGGTTTTTGAGGCCGGAGCCGTTCATGTTTTTCGCAAAGGATTGAAAGCCGCTTTTAGCCTTTGATTTTCTTCACGTCCTTCGGCAGTTCAAGTCGAAAATCGCCGTCCGAAAGGCGCGCGTTTTTTTCGATGTTGGTCAGGCGCACGGTGGTCGCGTCGTTGTTGCGTTCGATGATTTTGGTTTGGACGATCATGCCGCTGCCGTCAACCCACGCTTCGGCGTACTGATAGCTCGCCGCGCCCTTCGGCACGATCTTGAGGTGGCTCGTGCCGACGCCGCCCCACAATGTTTCATCGCCGAGCAATTCCAAATTGAAGCGCGAGCGCAATTCAGCGCCTGAAAGACTGAGCAACTCGAAGACGCCGCCGACTTTGTTTTTGCTCGAACGCGCGCTGCCAACGTAAGCAGTTTTCTTGCGCGGCTGATACGCAGTGTATTGCCCGTTCGAGACGGCAAGCGTTTCCTGCGGGCTGCGCCAATCGACGCGCACGTTGGCGTTGCGTCCCTTTGCCGGAACGTAAAGCACGACGCCTTGGCGTTTATCGTTCTCGCCGATCTGCGCGTTGAATTTGTCCATGCTGATGCCTGCACGAAGGCTGCGCAAATCACGGCGATTGCGCTCGATTTTATTTAGAATGGAACTGACGAGGCCTGCTCCCTGTGCCTGAACTTTTGCACCGGGCGCGTTCGCTCCGATGGCTGTGATGATAAGTGCGACGGCGAGGCCGAACGTAACTAATCTCTTCATAAACTCTCCTTACAAATCCCTAACAGGCCGCATGGCCTGCAAACCCGCGAATCCGGGCGATTATATTGGATGATTACCGTATGTCAACCTCATAGGCAATCGTCTGGCCGTCCCGATTTTTAACGGAACGCACATTTGCGATTTTCAAATCCGGGCGATTCGTTAATTGCCGCGCGCGCCCTTCGACTGTCGCCGTATCCGCTTGCGCGGAAAGAGTTTCGGCGGGAATCAGCAGCCGCGAATGGGTAACCGGATTTTGATGCCCTGTATGCGCGGTAAGTTCGCCGTTATCGAACCAATTTCGCGGCGTCAAAAAGACAAAGGCCAGAATCAGCGCGCACAGCACGTCATACTGCCATGTGCTGCGCCCATAACCCCAAAAGAAAATATTTTTGAAAAAGCGAAAAATCATTCCGGGCAGATTGTTTCTAGCTTCAGGCAGATTGAGGCAAAAGGCTGCGATGCTGCAAGTTTCAGATGAAGCGTTTTTGCTCCAACTGAAACCTTTTACGCTTGCGCGTTACATTTGCACGCCGCCGGGCGGTTGAACGATTTCGCCGTCGCGCATCTGCACTATGCGGCGGCACATCGCTGCGGCTTCAGGGTTGTGCGTAATCATCACGATGGTCTGGTTAAAGCGATAATTCAATTCCTGAAACATATTGAGCACGATGGCGGAGTTGTCGGAATCGAGATTTCCCGTCGGCTCGTCGGCGAGGATAATCGCCGGGCGCGTGACAATCGCACGCGCTAAAGCGACGCGCTGCTGTTCGCCGCCGGAAAGCTCCAAAGGCTTGTGGTGCATCTTGTCTTCGAGATGAAGCAGGCGCAAAACTTCGCGTCGGCGTTCGGGGTCGCTCGCGCCGTTGCCGCCGTGAATGCGCTCGGCAAGCCGCAGATTACCGTCCGCCGTCAAGGTCGGGAACAAATTAAAACGCTGAAACACAAAGCCTATTTTGCGGCGGCGAATCTCCGTGCGCCCGGCGTCCGTGGCGGCGGTTAAATCTTCTTCATCGACGAGTATGCGCCCGCGCGTCGGCGTCAAAAGCCCGCCAAGCAAATGCAGCATCGTCGATTTACCGCAGCCCGAAGGCCCCATGATGGCAAGGAAATCGCCTTCCTCGACATCCATCGACACGCCGCGCAGCGCAGGCACATCGACGCTTCCGACACGGTAAGTCTTTTCAAGATTCTCGGCTTTTAGAATTGTTCTCATCAGAAATCAGTCAACGATAAGAATGCCTAACAAAACTTTGCCACAGAGACCGGAGAGGCACAGAGATGGAAAAAGGTTAAAGCTAAATTCAAATCTCTTTTATGTCTGTATTTACTCTGTGCCTCTCCGGTCTCTGTGGCTAATCTTCCGGTATTTATTCTTTGCATCAATCATACGCAAGCGCCTGCACGGGGTCTAAGTTTGCCGCGCGCACCGCAGGGTAAAGCGCGCCGACGGCTCCGCCTAACAACCCTATGGAAGCGGCAACCAGCGCCCACGTCCAGCCGTACTCGAAGAAGAGTCCGTAAACGCGGTGAATCAAATAGCCTGCCGCAAGCGAAACGGCGAACCCGACGACAAGACCGATCAGGCTAATCAAAATGGCTTCCTTTTCGATCACGCCGATGATGTAGCCGCGCGATGCGCCCATCGCTTTCAGTATGCCTATCTCGCGCGTGCGCTCGGTGATTGTCGTGTACATCGCCAGCATGATAACGAGCGTGCTGACGGTGGCGGACAAAGCGACGAGCGTGCGCAGGAACACGCCCAGAAACGGAATGTTTTTTTCGAGGCTCATCGTGACATCGCGCATTAATTGAATTTTGTTGCCGGGCAGTGCTTCGTCGATGCGGCGCGCGACTTCGAGCTGTTCATCGGCGTTGCGGCACTTGACCAGAATATACGTGCATTTGCCGGGCGCGTCCGTCGCTTCCTGCATCGCGCTCAAAGTCATCTTGACGCGCGCACCGGATTCCGGCGTGTAAATTCCGACCACGCGATACGGCTGATTGCCGAATAAAGAGATGCTGCTGCCGGTTGCAAAACCGCTACTGCGCGCGCGCGTTTCGTCTATGACGACTTCGCCGGACGCTTGCGGCGCGCGTCCCTCTGCAAGCTGTATATCGTTCATCGCCGCAAACCCATTCCAGTCGAGACCTTCGATGCGCTCGAAGCCGAACCCGCCCTTGCCCGTCGTAATATCAAGGAGTACAGGCACGGCATCGGCGACGCCTTCGATGGCTTTGAGTTTGGCGACGTACTGCGTGCTCAAGTTAGCCGTCGAACTCGTCATCATCGTCGAGCCTGGACGCGTGAAACTGATTTCAGCGCGAACATTCGACGCGCGGCGCTGCAAGTCGCTCGACATGCCGCGCGCGAGTCCCGTAAAGAGCATCACCAGCGCCACGCCCAGCGCCACGCCGGCGACGCTAATCAACGAACGCAAAGGGCGCTGGCGAATGTTAGAAACGACTAGGCTATCCATCGGAATTAGAGATTAGATGCTAGATGCTGGATTAAGATATGTACTAACTAACATCTGACATCTAATATCCAGCATCTGGCTTTTTTATTTGCCGTTTGTCTGGCGTTTATTTTGCTGGCGCGCATCGAGGTCGATTTCGCGCAGGCCGAGCGTATTTTCTAAGACGAAGGCCTGCGGCTTAAATTCCTTGTCGAGAATAATCGCTTCCGGCGCTTGATAAGTAATGCGCAGTTTATAGTGCTCGCGCGGGCGCGTCACTTCAACGCGCGAAGGCAGGGTAAGGCGCCCGCCTTCGCCAAAAGGCTTCGGATCGGAGAGCGCCACATCCGTCGTCAACCCGCCGCCGTCATCAAAGGTCTGCAAGCGGGCAAGCCGTATGCCACTGACGCGATCAAACCAAAAGCGGCGGAGCAAATGCGCCGTGCCTGCATCGCCCTGCGTTAATTCATCGAGCAGATAATAGCCGCGCACGACGCGCGCTCCCCTTCCGGCCTTCGGGCGCGTGTCCGGCTCTTCTTGATAAATTTCGCTTTGCGCATAGATGAGCCGCGAATCCGCGCTTGTCTCGACTGGCTTAATTAATAATGCGTCCGTGAAATGCTGCGGGCGCACGTTAGAGAGCACGCTGGCGGCGCGTTCCTCCGTCGCCACCATTTTCCGTCCGTCGCCTTTCTTGCCATCGACCTTTCTTTCGTCGCCGCCGGACGTTTTTTTGCCATCCATCTTCGGCATATCGTAAACGGCGTTGTTCGTGCCGCGCAGAAAGCTTTTGTACTTTTCGCCGCCGGGAAAAGGCGCGAGCACCGCGACACGAAAGCGCTCGCCGTCGGAAGTCATCTCGACTAATTTCGAGTTAACGACCGGCGCTTGAATCGTCAAATAAATTTGTCCGGGACGCTGCACGATCACAGTGCCGTCCGTCGCGCGATACTTTTCCGAGATGCCCGTCTCGGCGAAGGATGTGTCCTGAAACTGTATGTCAACCTTGCCGTCGATTGAACGCACGGCGGCCATGCGATTGACCAGCGCTTCCAACTCGCTCGTTTTTGCATCGGCAAGCGGCGCGAGCAGCGGCGGCACGCCCACCCTTTTCTTGCTTAGTAAGGCACCGAGTTGGGCGCACCCGCTCGTTCCCACAACCAAAGCGGCGACGAGCGCAAAAAGAATCGTAAAGCGTATGTGCGAGGCGGCAACACGGGTTTTGGTAGAGTCAATCATCGGTAAAGGCGATTGCGCGCGAGCAGCGCAGATTTCAACGGGTCTTGTATTCATATAAAACAAAGCACGCTAGCAAAGCGCTCAGCCCGTTGTCAACGCACGCGGAGATACACAAGCGACGCAAACCGACGGCAACCTGTTATTTCCAAGACAGAGCGAGCGGAGCATGGCGTTCGCTGACGATGTGGTTAATAAACGGCGAGAGGTATTTCAGGTCGAGAGCATTGGCAAGCCGCGTGCGCTGTTCTTCGTCAACGCCAACGAATGAATCGAGCGCGCCGTTTGCCACAAAATGCGTCGGGCATTCGTCGTTTTTTGCGTGGCGCACGCCCATCCGCGCGAGCGCATGACACACGGCGCGGTAAACAAACCAGTAGCCGACGACGTTCGGGCCAGGGATAGGCATCAGCAAAAGCAGCACAACCGGCGCAACCAGCGCGTTGATCGAAAGCCACCACAAATGCCTGCGCCCGCGACTCGCAAGATAATTTATCCACAACGCGCGCGCCGTTTCTTCATCCACAGACGATGGATAGCACACAGTTATTTGCGCAGCATGGCGCAGGCGGCGCAGCGCAGACTCATCCGGCGAAGTGCGCTCATGCAGCCATTCCCAGAGGCGGCGCATACGCAAGCCGACGCCGCTTTCAGATTCCGTCAAAGTCGAATGCAGACTCTTGTATTTTCGCTCGACGTAAGCACGCGCGCCATCGCCTTTTTTAGCGTAGTCATCCGATAGCCCGCGATTGTCCTTCGCGGCGCTCGCTTCCGTTTCTTCTGAATAAAAAATGCACCGTTCGTCATCGAGGCGCAGTAAATAAAAGTTCATAACAGTGCTTTTTCGTCGCTCACACGCGAGATGGAAACCACGCGAATCGAAGCTGTTATATAACAGCTTCGATTCGTAACTTCATCCAAGTCTACTCTGATTAAGGAACCACGTATTGCGTTGCTCGACAGGGCTTATGGCGGTTACTGATGCGGCTTTCAGCGCGGCGAATCGACAATCGCGCGGTGAGCTTCAGCCAACTCGCGCAGCAGTTCGTGGACTAAATCTTTGGCATGGCTTTCAAGCTGCAAATCGCGCTCCGAAATATTTTCCCAAAACTCTTCGAGGCCGCGCGCGCCCGCAATCTCAAATGTCAGTGCCTGCAACAGCAAATCAATGACATCCGCCGCTTTCACCAAACGCGCTTCCAGACTCCCGCGCGCTTCGTAATCTTCGTGCAATGCGCTGTAAGCTATCCTGTGTTTCTCACCGGCGGCTTCGACAATATCATCGAAGGCCGCGCGCTCGGCTTTTCTCCGCGCCTCAACGCTGAAATAACGACTGCCCGTGCGCGGCATATCGCCCATGCGCGCCTCCGCCCAATCGTGCATAAGTGCGATACGCAATACTCGCTCGACGTTGACGACCACACCGCGTGCAACGAGTTCATCAGCCAGCATCATTGCGACAACGGCGACGCCATACGTGTGCGCCGCGACGGATTCCGCGCCCGCCGCCTGCCCGCGCAAAGTCCAGCCGGTGCGATCCAGTTTCTTCAAACGTTGCAATTCTAAAAGAGTCTCGATCATTTTCCGATGGCGAACCGCAAATCTAAAATCATAAATCTACACGAACATTTTTCCCGGATTGAGTATGCCCTGCGGATCGAGCGCGCGCTTAATCTGCTTCATCGTCTCAATCGTCTGGGGCGTGAGCGCCAGCCCGAGATACGGCGCTTTGACATAGCCTATGCCGTGCTCGCCGCTGATCGTGCCGCCGAGTTCAATCGCCAGCTCAAAAGTTTCGGTAACACACAGGCGCGCGCGCCGCACGGATTCCGCGTCTTCGCGGTTGCACATAAAATTAACGTGAATGTTGCCGTCGCCCGCGTGACCGAAGTTGACGACAAAGGTTTCATAGCGGCGCGCAATTTCAACGACGCGCTCGATTAATTCCGGCACGCGTGAGCGCGGCACAACTACGTCTTCGTTAAATTTCAGCGTCCCGAATTTTTTGATGGCAGGCGAAAGAGCGCGCCGCACGTCCCATAAACGTTCTTCTTCTTCTGGGGTCACGGCGCGCAGCACATCATAGCCGCCGCCGTCCAACACAACCTGTTCGACAAGGCGCGCCTGTCTTTCGACTTCTTCCCTTGAGCCGTCAACGGCGACGAGCAGCAAAGCGTTTGCGTCCGGCGCGATGCCGAAATCGTATTCCGATTCCACAGCCTCAATCGAATTGCGATCCAACACTTCGCACGCGACAGGCACAACGCGAGCGCGTGTAAAAGCGGGAACGCACGCGCACGCTTCCCGCATCGAACGAAACGTGGCGCGAACGGTGCGCGTTGCTTCCGGCAGCGGAACGAGCCTGATCGTCGCTTCCGTGATGATGCCGAGCATTCCTTCCGAACCGCACATGAGCAGCGTCAAATCAAATCCGACGACGTTCTTCGTCGTGCATCCGCCGGTTCTAATAATTTCGCCCGTCGGCGTCACGACTTCCAGACCCAAAACATAATGCTTCGTCACGCCGTATTTCGCGCAGCGCATTCCGCCCGCGTTCTCCGCGATGTTGCCGCCGATAAAAGAATCCTTGTACGAAGCAGGATCGGGCGGATAAAAAAGTCCTATCGCTTCCGCCGCCTGCTGCAAAGCGTAAGTCTTGACGCCCGGCTCCGTCACCAAATACAAATCCTCTGCGTTGATTTCCTTGATTCGATTCATGCGATCCGTGCCGATGACAATGCCGCCTTCGAGCGGGACAGCGCCGCCCGTATAACCGACGCCGCCGCCGCGCGCCGTGACAGGAAAACGCTTTTCATTTGCGAGCCGCATAATCTCTGAAATTTCCGTTGCGGCGCGCGGGAACACGACGGCTTCCGGCGGAAACTTTTCCTTGACGGCATCCTGTCCATAAGGCTCTACGAGCAAAGAATCGACAATCACATTTTCCGCGCCGACAATTTCCCGCAAACGATTCTGCACATCACTGTCGGAAGCAGCCGTGCGACGGCGATTGATTCTTGAAACAACTGTTGGTTCGACTAAGCTACTCATGTTCCTATCTCTAAAACAATTTCCTGCGGCTGCTTATAAGAGAAAAGCGGCGGCGCGTAAGCATAAGCTGCGCCGCCGCCCGATCAAGGTTTGTGAAACAGAATAAAGGTTGCAGACTTTGCGCGTTTCCTCGTCGTGCCTGACGCTCTAACGACACGGCGGATGTTCGCAGCCGCAACCGATCTCCATCAAATCGCGCGCATTGGCGCAGTATTCGCTGCAATACTTACTGTCCGGCGCAACTTCGCAACTGCAACTCGGATGCGCGCACTTTTTTCGATCTTTTTCTTCAGCCATTACATTTCTCCTTTCTTATTTTTACAAACTATCCAAAGGGAAAACCATGTTCGAGACTCAATGCTACGGCGCGCCGGGCACAAAATCAAGCTCACGCGCACGTTAAAAAGGCTATATCCGAATACTCTTTTACGGCGCGGCACTGACGACGATTCTCAGGCGCTCGTTGCCGATTTTTATGTCGAGCGGATTGCCTAATTGAACTGGCAGCGTCTTGCCGTTGATGTCTATCATAAGCGGCGGCACTGCGGCGGCAACGGGCGTCGCGTTTGGCGCGAGAAGCGGATCATACGGTTTCGCCGCATCGCCCGTGCGCGTCAACAAAGTCGTCGCAGCGATGCGCCACGCGGCGGGCGTACACGTCAAACGCAAGCCGGGCGTGTCCGTCTCCGCCGATTCGTTCACGGCTAAAGCGTCCAGCTTAAACAAGCCTTCGCCGCACCGCACGCCTTCCGCATCGTAAAACGTCGCAAAGCCGGAAACGTAAGTGAAAAAGTTCGGGCTACGATTTTCGATGACGATTCGCGTGTTTCTGATCGGCGCATCAAGTGTGCCGTTCAGCGTTCCGCCCGTCGCTGTGCGGAGGCGTCCGGCGAGCGCTACGCGCCCTGCGGTGTCGAGCGCAATCGGCTGCTCAGCTAAAGGCACGCGCCTTTCACCCGCGCCCTGCGACGGCGCAACCGTTGTCGCCGACGGTGAAGAGGTTTGCGCCGCGCCGCCCTGCGCAAAAACTTGCCCGAAACCGAAAAAAGCGTTGAGCACGAATGCCGCGCCGATTGCTATAAGTTTTTTATGCATGTGTATGCTGCCCCTTCAGTCGCGTTAATCTCGCTAGCAGAATCTCTATTGTAGTGCTTTGCGCCGCGCCGTATCAATGCCGCACCAAAATGCAATCTTAATCAACGACGGGCAGAAAGGATGCGCCGTGCGGCAGGATGTATCCGGCTTCCGCGCGCGCATTCGCTTGCGCGAGTGCGTCGTCGATGTTACGCGCGGGAATCATTCTCATTTGCCGCACGTCTTCGTCGGGCAGATCGGAGACGAGATAAACTCTAAAGGCTTCGGCCTTCGTCAGCAGCGCCCAAGCGGTCTGCCCGTTGACCTTGTAACGCTCGCGCAAACTCTCTGCGAGCGCATGTGAATCCGCTGCGTCGAACCACTTCAAGAAATCCGTGCGCCCGAATCCTTCCTCGCATTTTGCGACGAGAACGATTGCGCCGCCCGCCACGCACGCCTGCGCTGCCATCTCCAAAGTCTTATGCGCCTGAATCAAATTAATATCGTAGGGCGCGCCGCCGCAGCTTGCCAACACAATCTTGCGTTTCGCGTCGATCTTAATCGAATGATCGCGCGCATATTCAACGCAGCCCGCGCGATGCGCCGCGCGCCAGTCTCCAGCGTAAACGCGAACAGCGCGCCCGTCTTTGTTTACTACCGCGTTGACGAGAAACGACGGATTGATTGCCGCCGCGATGTCTTCACAGGCTTCATGCACGCGGTTGCCGTCGAGCAACCCGCAATTGACGCCCGCGCAACGCCCGCCGCCGTTTTCAAAATCGAGCGCGAGCATGTGCGTCGCGTGGATTGTTTCTGCGGAAGCGAGGCCGGGACAAATGGATTTGCGCCCGCCCGTGAAACCCGCAAAGTAGTGAAAGCCGATGCCGCCCGTCAGAATCACATGATCGTGTTCGCTCAATGCGCGGTTGAGTTCGACAGGCGCGCCGTTTGTCGTTTCACCGAATCGGATGAACTGTGCGGCATCGTGCGGATCGTGATCGAGCGTCTTGATTCTTTGTAGCACAAAGGGCGTCAGCAGTTCGCGTTTTTCTTCTGCGGTGACGGGGCGATGAATGCCCGTCGCAAAAATGATATCGATGTCTGCGGGCGCAGTGCCGTTTTGCACAAGGCGGCGCACAAGCAGATTGACGATCTGCCCGCTCGCTGTCCGGCGTGTCGCATCCGAGACGACGATGAGCACGGATTCGCCTTCATTGATGATCTCTGCAAGCGGCAGCGAATGGATGGGCGCGTCAATCGCCGCCATGATCTCCATATCGGAAAGCGCAGGCTGTGGAGCGTGCGCGGCAGCCGAAGCATCGAGCACGCGAAAGCGCGTTTCCGAATAATCGAAATAGAGTTTAGCTTGCCCGTAACCTAATTCGATGATTGCCATTTGAATCTTCGGAAGGACATTTACAGAACAACGCGCGGCTACTGCTTACATGCTGAAACTTATGAGAGTGCGTTCGACATTTTCAGCGCGGTCAAGTTCGCTTCGCCCGTTAAGCACGCGCCCGTCCGCAATTCGCGCGCGCGTCGCCGTGTTGATGATGACTCTGCATGTTAGCGACAGATTCAATTCTATTCGCCCGCGCCATGATTAGATGAACGCCATATAAAACTCAACGCTGCCTTCTAAATTTTATCGAGCGCCTGCTTTACGTCCGCGATCAAATCATCTGCCGCCTCGATGCCGACGGCGAAGCGCACGGTTGAAGTCGAAACTCCGGCGGCGCGAAGTTGTTCCGCGCTGAAGCCGTTGTGCGATGAAAAAAGCGGATAGCCCGCGATGGTTTCGACGCCGCCCAAACTCGTCGCGCTGCGAATCAAACGCAGATTGTCGAACAAGCGTTCGGCCTCCGCTTCGCCGCCCACGAGGTCTGCCGCGACAATGCCGCCGAAGGCACGCATTTGTTTTCGCGCAAGTTCATAGTCTGGACTATCCTCTAACCCCGGATAATAAACGCGCGCTATTTTTTTGTGATCGCGCAATGCTTCCGCCAACTTTTGCGCATTCTCGCAACTCGCGCGCACGCGCACGTCCAGAGTTTTCAATCCACGCGCCAGCAAATAAGCCGCGCCCGGATCGAGCGTCGCGCCCACGAGCATCGCAACGCGGCGGACGCGCGCAATGTATTCCTTGCTTCCGGCAACCGCGCCTGCCGTTAAATCCGAATGCCCGCCAAAATATTTCGTCGCGCTGTGAACAACCGCATCGACGCCGTGCTTGAGCGGGCGTTGCAGCACGGGCGTTGCGAACGTGTTATCGACGATGGAAAACGTTTTCGCATCGCGCGCCGCCTTTGCAGCGAGACTCAAATCAATGATCCGGTTGACGGGATTTGTCGGCGTTTCAAACCAAAAAGCGCGCGTGCGTTCATTAACGAGTTCAGGCAGTCGCGCGATGTCTTCGATAGGAATGAAACGGGCATTAATGCCGAAACGCTTTAAGACTTCCGTGAGAATGCGAATCGTGCCGCCGTAGATTGTTTCGCAGGCGAGAATTTCGTCGCCCGTTTCACAAAGCGCAGCGAGCGCGGCAAACGTCGCCGCCGAACCCGAAGATGTGACGACGCAACTCTCCGCCTCTTCGAGTTCCGCGATCTTTCGCTCGACTTCGGCGACAGTCGGATTAGCATAGCGCGAGTAAAAATAGCTTTCCGGCAATTCACCGCGCGCATAGCGACGCATCTCCGCGAAATTCTCAAAGCCGTAAATGGTCGAATGAAAAACCGGCGCGACGACGGCTCTGTAAGCGTGTTCGTCCGGGCGCTCGCCGCCATGCACGGCGATGGTCGCGGGCGACGTTGAATTTTTATCGTGTTCGTTAAAAGCCATAGAAATACATTTTCGTTAAAACGCCTTCACATGCAAGCGCCGCCGCTCATATTCAAGAACGCCTAACACCGGAAGATTAGCCACAGAGACCGGAGAGGCACAGAGAATAAGAAGGGTAGTAAGAGATGTTTTTATTCATTCGTTTCTCTTTTTATATTTGCATCGCTCTGTGCCTCTGTGTCTCTGTGGCAAGTTTTCTTAGGCTGTCCAAGAAAGGCTGTTCAGGTGGACGCAAAGCAAAGAAGTATCAGGCTTCGACGCATTATGTACTTTTCGCAAAATATCTGTTTCAATCCACGCCGCAAGCTTAAGGCTCTCAGCTTCATCCGAAAAGATTTACCGTAAATGTAAACGCTCCTCAAAACGAAAACACCATGAACCACGATCAACTTATTGCGCCGCACGGCAAACGCATCAAGCTCAAAGACTACGATCCCGGCTTCACAGGGAAATTCAAAAACAAAGAAGCTGCGCAAACGAAGCTGCGCGATGATGTCGCGCGGATCGCCAAATATCAGGATATTCTTTACGCGCAAAACACACATGCGCTGCTGATTATTTTTCAGGCAATGGACGCGGCGGGCAAGGACAGCGCGATCAGGCACGTCATGTCGGGCGTCAATCCGCAGGGCTGTCAGGTTTATTCCTTCAAACAGCCTTCAACGGAAGAACTCGACCACGATTTTTTATGGCGCGCTGCCAAAGCCTTGCCTGAACGCGGGCGCATAGGCATCTTCAATCGCTCGTACTACGAAGAAACTCTCGTCGTGCGCGTACACCAAGGACTGCTCGATGCGCAAGGCTTGCCGCCCGATCTCGTCACGAAGCGCATCTGGAAAGAGCGCTTCGAGGACATCAACAATTTCGAGCTGCACCTCGCGCGCAGCGGCACACAGATTCTCAAATTTTTTCTCAACGTCTCGAAGGAAGAACAGCGCCGTAGGTTTCTCGCGCGCATCGACACGCCGGAAAAGAACTGGAAATTTTCACTCTTCGATGTCAAAGAGCGCGGCTTCTGGAACGAGTACATGACCGCTTACGAAGAAATGCTCTCGCACACCAGCACGGAAACCGCACCTTGGCACATCATTCCCGCCGACCATAAATGGTTCACGCGCGCGGCAGTCGCAGACATCATCGTCGCCAAACTCAAATCCCTGAAATCGGCGTATCCGATTGTGGAAGAAGCGCACAAACAGGAATTATTGAAGGCCAAAGAGCAGCTAGAGAATGAAGACGCGCGCGAGAAACATTCGCCGGATCAGGCGGTACACGGATAACTTGCAGAAACCTTGCAACTCTATCGTTGGAATTCACCAGCGGCGAATACGAAGCCTTCAACAATATCGAACAGGATACCGATGAAGAACACGCTAATTCCCGGTCGGCTCGAATGACTTGTTAGGTGTACGCGGGTCATCTTTGCTGCACAATGACAGCGGAGATGGAACATGCCGGGCGGATGTGACGACTCTCCAATGAACGGCAGTTGCGATGCCTGTAACAAGCATGTCGCACACCCTGCCCGGCGCTTTCGCTCACCAGACGAATACTCAGATGCTGCCGTCGATGAACGGCTCTACTATAAGTTCTTCGCTTGAGCAAAGCCAGCATGTTCCATCCACCTTGATGACTACTACTAAGTCGCTCATGGAGGAACACATTGTGGAACAACTAACACGCTTCGCCGCACTCATCGGCATTGATTGGTCAGATGCTAAACACGACATCTGCCTTGTTGATACGACGACCGGCACGCCAGAACTAAAGCAATTTGCACTTGCATTTGCACTGTGAGTACGGGACAACTTTCAGCATGAAAGCGTACTCAGCAGATTTACGCCAAAAGATTGTCGCAGCCTACGAAAATGGCGAAGGCACGCTGGACGAACTGGCCGACATTTTTTCTCTTGCACGACGTAGTGTCGCCAGCTATTTGAGACTTCAACGCACAGGCCAAAGCTTGCAACCGAAGCCGCATGGCGGTGGCGTTCCATTGTCGCTAAGCGCAGCACATTTAACTGTCTTGCAAGAACAGATCGCAGCGAAGAACGATCTGACGCTCGATGAGTTAGTCGCCTACTTAAAAGAGAAAGAGCAAGTCACCGTTCATCGCTCGACTGTTTGTCGAGCCTTGCAGCGATTGAGTCTGTCGCGCAAAAAAAGAGTTTGGTTGCGGCAGAGCGAAACGAAGCGGCGCGCCAGTTGTTTCGCCAGCAGATGGCTGGGATGGCACGCGAGCGCTTGGTGTTCCTTGATGAATCCGGCTTCCATCTTGCCATGACCCGACGTTATGGACGTGCTCGCCGAGGTACGCGCGCGGTGCACTCTGTGCCGACTAATCGCGGCCTGAATCTGTCGGTCATTAGTGCGGTTAGGTTGCAGGGTGTCGTCGCCTCTTTGAGTGTTCAGGGAGCGATTGATACGCCCATCTTTGACACCTACATCAGCAATCTGTTTCTGCCGCACCTTCATGCCCGTGATGTCGTGTTGTTAGATAATTTGCCAGTGCATGTGGCAAGCCAGATTGAAGCCATGGTCGCATCCGTTAAAGGAGAAGTGTGGTGGTTGCCGGCTTATTCACCAGACTTCTCGCCGATTGAGCCGTTTTGGTCAAAAGTCAAAGCTGCGGTTCGGAGCACAGAACCTCGAACAGAACCGGAACTAAACACCGCGTTGACGGCTGCCATCAATGCTGTTTCATGTGCCGACATTGACGGCTGGTTTAGACATTGCGGTTATTAGTGCAAATGCAAGTGCAATCCGCTTTATCTGTCGTTAAGCATACGCCGGAAGCTCTCAATGAATGGGCGCGAGCTGTCCGCACACGGTTCGGCGGCGAGCCGGTGGCCGTCTGTTTAGAACAATCCAGAGGCTCGCTCATCTGTGCTCTGATGAAGTACGACTTCCTCACTCTTTATCCGATCAACCCGCAGATGCTCTCGCGGTTCCGCGAAGCCTTCACGCCCAGCCGGGCGAAGGACGACCCCACTGATGCCGCCTACCTCGTCGAGTTGCTCGTCCACCATCGGGAGCGGTTGAAAGCATGGCAGCCCGATGACGAGCGGACGCGCACCTTACACCTCTTAGTGGAACACCGGCGGCGACTTGTCGGAGATCAGACGAGAATCAGCAATCGTCTAACGGCACTCCTGAAAGGCTACTTCCCGCAAGTCTTGCAGTGGTTTCCTGACATCAGAACAGTGATGGTGTGCGACTTTCTGCGCAGATGGTCAAGCCTTGACGCATTGAAGGGTGTACGGCGTGCGACGCTTGAGAAGTTCATGCGCTCACACAACTCGCAACGCACAGAGACAATCGAGAAGCGATTGACGGCGATCAAGACGGCCGTGCCATTGACCACAGACGTGGCAGTCATCAAATCTTCAACGGTGATGGTCAAAGCACTTGCCGCACAGATGAAGACGACGCTTGCGGCGATCAAAGAGTTCGACCGAGAGATCGAAGCGTTGTGCCAATCGCATGAAGACTATGACCTTTTCGCTTCTTTACCCGGTGCGGGGAAAGTTTATGCGTCACGGTTGCTCGTGGCACTGGGATCGAACAGAGAACGGTGGGCAACAGCCGCCGAACTTTTATGCTTCAGTGGCGTCGCACCTGTGATTGAGAGAAGCGGCAAGAGTTCGTGGACAAGATGGCGTTACTTCTGCCCGAAGTTCACCCGCCAAGCCTTCGTCGAGTACGCGGGCGAAAGCATCCGGCATTCGGAGTGGGCGCAGGCTTTTTATGTGGCACAGAAAGCGAAGGGTAAGAGTCATCAAGCAGCGGTGCGGGCGTTAGCGTACAAGTGGATACGGATCATCTGGAAATGTTGGCAGACGAGAGAGAAGTATGATGAGGCGAGGTACATGGAATGCCTGCGCAAGAAAGGATCGAAGTTAGTCGCAGATATGGCGAGCGCAGAGGCTTGAGGAGAGCGAATTAGCTTGACACGACACCCTCAGATCACTTGTTAGGTGGCGCGATTATCTTTAGCTTTCTTTGAATGGCTCTTTTCTATTGCTTCTGTCGCATACACACCGCCGCAGAGCAAAATAAATGTAATTATTAAAACAACCCAATATTCGAGCTTTCCCGAATTAAACAAATGCTGTGAAATCAATCCGGTAATCAAAAATAAAATGTTTCTCCAAATATATTTCGGCTTTAATGTGCGCTGCCCACGAATAAGCCACATTAGTAAATAGATAGCAACAAAGAATAGACTTGAGAATATCAGCAGGTATAAATAGATTTTAACGAAATAATCCATGTTCAGTTAATCCGATTTTCTCAAAAGGAGCCACCTAACGCTTGTTGTATGTCTTACTGCTTAATTGCTGCCATTCGAGAGCGCAGACGAGGGCGCGGCGTTGGTTTGTGAAAGCACGGCGCGGCGCGTGGCGAGTTGTTCGGGCGTCGCGTCGGGCAATTCCGCAATCGTCGGATTCCTGACGAGCGTGGTTTCGTATTTGAAGGGAATCTCCTCGCGCTTGCCGCCTGCGCGTTCAATCGTGAATGTGTGCTTTGCGCCGATGCCGCGCTTGGCGACGAGCTTGCCGAAGGTGTTTTGCTCATCGAGCATTGTTCCGTCAACGGCGATGATTTTATCTCCAAGCTGGATGCCGGATAATTCAGCGTTGCCGCTTGCCGCAACATCCATCACGACATTCTTCGCCACTGCAAAATCCATAAACGGAGATTTTATTTTCTGGCCTTTGATCGTCCAGCCGCCGAGCTGCAAATAATCGTTTAGCGGCAAAGGGCTGATGCCGACAATGTATTTGCGATAAAAGTCGGTCAAATCATTTTGCGCCGTGTCGTTGAGCAGTTTGAGCAGCGCATTTTCGTCGTAGGCGGCGCGTGTTTTTCCGTAGCCAGTCCAGAGAGCGCGCATAAAATCGTCCAAGCCGCGCGCGTTCTTCGTCGATTGGCGCATCTGCAAATCGAGCAGCAAGCCTGCGGCTGTGCCTTTCGAGTAAAGCAGCGAAAAATCGTCGATGGATTCCGTCGGCGATTGCAAACTTAATTGCTGAAGGCTGACGGGCAGCTCCGCTGCGAACAAGTCTTCGTTGATCTGTTTATAAAACTCTTGGTGTTTCTCGTCGCCGAAAAGCTGCGCGAGAAATTTCTGCGCGTAGTATTCCGTAAAGCCTTCCAAGAGCCACAGGGAACGCACGACGGGCGCTTTGTCGAAGTCTGGGTAATCGAGCGCGGCGGGACGAATCGCTTTCACATTCCACGCGTGAAAAAGTTCGTGCGCCGTTACTTCGCGGTAAGCGAAAGTCGAGCGCGGCGACGTATCGAAATTCGGATCGACTGTGATAAGCGTGGATTTCAAATGCTCTATGCCGACCATTGAGGCGGGCAGCCCTGCGCCCGACGTGTCCTTCGTCAAATAGTAAATGAACAGATAACGATTAAACGGCGCGCCGCCGAAAAAGCCTATCTCGCGCGCGGCGATTTTCTGCGCGGATTCGATTATCTCCGTGTTGCTGTGATGAATGCGCGTGTCTATGACGACGGAGAAGGGAATGCCCGAGACGTTGAAATCCGTGCGCTTGAATGAGCCGAGCATAACGGGGCTATCGGTTAATTCGTCGTAGTCGCGCGCCGTGTATGTGACCGCGCTGGTTGTCGTCGCCGCCGCAGCAGTTGCCGTTGTATTCGCATCCACATCGAGCGCGGCGGCGGAAGACCATCCGGCGGGCAAATTGAAATTGATGCTCACGGGTTTGCGGCGCTCCGTTTGGACATAGAGCAAGGATGAGCCGCCGTGCAACAGCGCCGTTTGCTTTTCAAGATAACTTTTGCCGAACAGCTTGCGCTTATCGCCCACGTCTAGATCGTATTCGATGATGACAGGCTCTAGCTGATTGAGTTTCAATCGCCATGTATGATCGTTGACGCTTGTTAATTCAATTGCCGCGCCCGCTTCGTTGTGCGCTTTGATCGCCTGCACTTGTTCGCCATAAGTTTGCAATTCATAAACGGCCTGCATCCAGATTGGCATCTTGACATCAAAGTTGACGCTCGAGGGCTTTTTAATCTCCATCGAAATATGAAAGACGTGTTTCGATGGATCGGGAATCGAAACGCTGTATTGAACAGCCGCCGGATTGTCTGCGGCGCGAAGCGATTGAGAATAATTTATTGTCAGAAGCGCGAGCAGTATTAGTAAACGGCAAACAGCTTTGTGCTCGATGTTTTTCGCGCTGGTAAAGCGCGCGCGTGCTTCTGCAAATGTGCGGGCAGTGTTAATCGGCATCTTGTTTTTCCAATTCTTCGCTTCTGTCGGTTTATTTTCGCCGGACGCTTTTTAATAAGCCTTCCGGCAGATATAATCGCTCGCTGATAAAGCTTTCCGTATCTTGAATCGCGCGCCGGAATCTTCGCATAGTCATTCGTGTGAGCGTGCGCGCAGTCCGTTCTTAATTTACTACAACCGGAACCGCAATCGAAACAGAGGAGTCATCAATTCGATGAGCATGAAACTTATTCGCCGCCGCGCCTTCGCCGCCGCGTGGCTGTTGTTGCCCGCGCTGGCCTTGACGATCAACTTTGTCTGGAGTCCGACTGCTTCCGCGCAGAAGAAACAGCAGCGCCAGCAAACAACTCAATCCAACGACGCTTCCGCGCAAGGCTCATCATCGCGCGGCTTCGATCAAAGTCTTTTCAAAGCCTTGCAATGGCGCGAGGTCGGCCCCTTTCGCGGCGGGCGCGTGACGACGGTGGCGGGCGTCGCGTCGCAGCCCTTCGTTTACTATTTCGGCGCGACGGGTGGCGGCGTATGGAAGACGACGGACGGCGGCGGGAATTGGCAGCCTGTCTCGGATACTTTCTTTAAGACAGGCTCGGTTGGCGCTATCGGCATCTGCGACAGCGATCCGAACGTCGTGTATGTCGGGATGGGCGAATCACCCCTGCGCGGCAACGTTTCGCACGGCGACGGCATGTATAAATCCCTCGACGCGGGCAAGACTTGGAAGCACATCGGCCTCGATGACACGAGACAGATTGCGCGCGTGCGCGTGCATCCGCGCAACCCTGACATTGTTTACGTCGCGGCGCTCGGACACGTTTGGTCGCCGAACACGGAGCGCGGAGTTTTTCGCTCGAAGGACGGCGGCAAAACTTGGCAGAAGATTCTTTATCGCAGCGACAAAGCGGGCGCAATCGATTTGATTCTCGATCCGACGAATCCGAACACGCTCTACGCTAGCCTCTGGGAAGTCAATCGCAAGCCTTACACGTTCGAGAGCGGCGGCGCGGGTTCGGGGCTTTTCAAGTCAACGGACGGCGGCGATACTTGGACGGAACTAACGCGCAATACGGGCTTGCCGCAAGGCTTGATCGGCAACATCGGCATCACTGTTTCGCCCGTCAATCCTGAAAGATTATGGGCGCTCGTCGAAGCCGAAGACGGCGGCGTATTTCGCTCCGACAACGGCGGAAAGTCATGGACGAAAATTAACGACGAACGCAAGCTTCGCCAACGCGCATGGTATTACACGCGCATCTACGCCGACCCGCAAAACGCAGACACCGTCTACGCATTGAACACGGGCTTTTATAAATCGAACGACGCGGGCAAAACTTTTACGCCCATCTCCGTGCCGCACGGCGATAACCACGATTTGTGGATTGCGCCGAACGACGCCTCGCGCATGATCGAAGCAAACGACGGCGGCGCGAATGTTTCGCAGAACGCGGGCAAGACTTGGACGACGGAAGACAATCAACCGACGGCGCAGTTTTATCGCGTCGCGCTCGACAACGATTTTCCGTATCACATCTACGGCGCGCAGCAGGACAATTCGACTGTCAAGATTGCGAGCCGCACGACGGGCGCGGGCATTAGCCGTCAGGATTGGTACGACGTGGGCGGCGGCGAATCAGGCTGGATCGCGCCCTATCCAAAAGATTCCGACATCGTTTTCGCAGGCTCTTACGGCGGCCTCATCACGCGCTACGATCACCACACGGGACAACTACGCAGCGTCACGCCGTACCCTGACAATCCGATGGGACACGGCGCGATTGATTTGAAATATCGCTTTCAATGGAACTTCCCGATTCTCTTTTCGCCGCATGACCCGGAGACGCTTTACGCTGGCGCGAACGTTCTTTTCAAATCGACGAATCAAGGCCAGAGTTGGGAAGTGATTAGCCCGGATTTAACCCGCAACGATAAATCGAAACAACTTGCGGCGGGCGGCGCAATTACCAAAGACAACACGAGCATCGAATACTACGACACGATTTTCACTGTGATGGAATCGCCCGTGCAGGCTGGCACAATCTGGACAGGATCGGACGACGGCCTTGTTCATGTCACGCGCGACGCAGGGAAAAATTGGGAGAACGTCACGCCGCGCGGTATTCCCGATTTCATTCAAATCAATTCGATTGACGCCTCTCCCTTTGATGCTGGCACGGCCTATGTCGCCGCGACGATGTACAAGTGGGACGACTATCGCCCGTATCTGTACAAGACGACGGACTACGGCAAAACATGGCGCAAGATTACCGGCGGCATTCCCGACAACGCTTTTACGCGGGTCATCCGCGAAGACCCGAACCGGCGCGGACTTCTTTACGCAGGCACGGAAACAGGGATGTACGTTTCCTTTGACGACGGCGAAAACTGGCAATCGCTGCAACTGAATTTGCCGGTTGTGCCGATCACGGATTTGATTGTCCACAAAGGCGAGCGCGACCTCGTCATTGCGACGCAGGGACGCGCTTTCTGGATACTCGATGATCTCGCTGTGATTCATCAAATGCAGAGTGCGGTGAGCGCCACAGACGCGTTTCTCTACAAGCCGGAAGACACATACAGAATGCCGGGCGGCGGCGGCTTTGAACTTCCTTCGACGGCAACGCTCGGCAAGAATCCGCCGAACGGCGCGAGTATTTATTACTACTTGAAGAACAAACCTGCCGGACAAGTGGCGTTGGAATTTTTGGATTCATCCGGCAAGTTAATTAAAAAGTTTACGAGCGCCGCGCCGGAAACAAAACCGCAAGTGCGCGCCGATGCACAACCGCAAGCCACGCCCGACGCGAAGCCGCAGGCCGCGCCGGGAACGCCACAACAATCACAGTTACAGGGCGCGGGCGCGCCAACGCAAACGCCGCCCGATCAACCGCAAGCGCCTTCGGGCGAAGAAGTGCAGGCGGCGCCGGAAAATCGCGCGAGCCGCGTTCCGGCGGAAGCAGGACTCAATCACTTCGTCTGGGACATGCGCTATGCGGACGCGAGCCGCTTTCCCGGCCTGATTCTCTGGGCGGGCGACGTGCGCGGCCCACGCATCGCGCCCGGCACATATCAAGTTCGTCTGACGGTTGATGGTAAAACTACAACTCAAAGTTTCGAGGTGAAGAAAGACCCGCGCCTTGCGACAACGCCCGAAGATTTCGCCAAGCAAGCGGAGTTGCTCTTAAAGATTCGTGACAAGCTGACGGAGACGCACAATGCGATTCTCGAAATACGCAACGTGCGCAAGCAAACGGATGACCTCGTCAAGCGCGTGCAGGGACAGCCGAATGCGCGCGTCATCGCCGACGCCGCGAAAGCTCTCAATGCGAAACTGACGACAATAGAAGAACAGCTTTATCAAACGAAAAACCAGAGCAGCCAAGACCCGCTCAATTATCCGATCCGGCTCAACAATCGCCTCGCCTCGCTCGCCGAAGTCGCCTCTGGCGCAGACGCCGCGCCCACCGCGCAAACCTACATTGTATACGACGAGGTGACAGGCCAGATCAACGGGCAGCTGCAAGCGCTCAATCAAATCATGCGCACGGAGTTGACCGCATTCAACCAACTCGTGCGCGATCAAAACATTCCTGCTGTTGTAGTGAAAGCTCCTAGCGATCAATAAAAATACCGGACGGCCTGCGCTTTTGACCTGAAAGACGGCAGCGAAATCAAAACTTGATTTCGCTGCCGTCTTGTTTGGTTTAATCAGGAAGCTGACGCTCGCCTCGTACTGTAAACCCAATGTGGCTTCCATTGACTTGCGGTAGCGATAGCTTATACTTCTCTATATCTGCCGAAGTCTTCTCACGACGACCCGCCGTTGACCTGACTTTACCTGCACACTCGGTTCTCAAGCTATATGTGTCGTTTGGCAGATGGTGAATCAAGATTCATCTTAACTGAACGTAGGCGCACTCACTCGCCAAATTGGTTTGGACAATGTGCGATGTGCTTCTTGCATTCTTTTTTCAACACGACAGATCAAAGGAATTCCTCATGCTCATGTCCGCCACATCTCACGTTCCCATTGGAAACCGACTTTTAGCTGCTCTGCCTCGTGCGGAGTACGAACATCTGCTTCCAGTCTTGAAACCCATTCATCTCGTTCAAGGCACAGTGCTCTACGAACCTGGCGACACCATCCATCGCGCCTATTTTCTCTTGAGCGGCATAGCTTCTTTGCTTTCCGTGACGGAAGACGGTTTGTCACTCGAAGTCGGTATGATCGGTAATGAAGGAATAGTCGGTATTCCTCTAATCTTAGGATTTAACAAAGCTCCCTATGAGGTGATGATGCAAATCACAGCAGATACGCTGGAGATTAAAGCTGATGTGCTGAAAAGGGAGTTCAACCGAAGCGAAGGCCTTCGTAATCTACTGCTGCGGTACACACACGCGCTGCTCTGCCAGATCGCTCAATTAGCCGTGTGCAATCGCTTTCATACGGTGGAACAACAGTTCTGCCGGTGGCTGCTAACCAGCCGTGATCGCGTACACTCCGATACATTCCATTTCACCCAAGAGTTCATCTCGCAAATGCTGGGCGTTCCGCGCACTAACATTACGATGACAGCCGGTGAACTCCAGCGAAAGAATCTGATTCGCTACACACGCGGCAACGTAACCATCACGGATCATCAAGGCTTGGAAGCCGCTTCATGCGAGTGTTACCGCGTGATGAAAGAAGAGATCGGCGGCTTTCTCGACGCTTAGACGCTTGGCTAAAAAATTATTTCAAGTAATGTCTAACTCTAGACAGACAGCTTCTTTGTGTCTGATGTATTCTCTGGGCAGTCAATTTTCTTGTGGTAACCAAGGGGCTTGAGAGCTTTTGATGCTTTAAGCTTTACATTGATTATTCACTTGACCACTACTATGGGGAGCAATTCACGAATTAGTTGATCGAATAAGGGGTGGTGTTATGCGTTCTCCTTGCGCCATGTCACTTTGTAAGTCAAGAAGCGGCAATGTTACGGTTTCTCTGGTGCCGAGTATCTCAGAGCGCAAAAGGGATTTCTATTGTTCACTGCCTCTTCTGGAATGATCCATAGAAAAGGCTCTATCGTTACCTACAAGTAGCGATAGAGCTTTTTTAGCAACGCAAGTTCTGCCGCATATCTCTCGTCAAAGATGCATCGCCTGACAGCCCGCATCTTAACGCAGAATGCAGTGGTAACTCAATCTTTGGGAAGCCGTCTGTGTGATGCGTACCGTTCGCTTCACTTCAGAGTTACTTCACTAAAAATTCGTGTGACAAGACACCTGTCTTGGTACGCTGTGTCACTTTACACCGCCGTCTGGTACGCGGCAGCGCGGCAGCGACGGTCATCTTTGTCTGGTTTATCCACGCAAAAAAGGAGACTGTGAAATGAAAGGGAAACTACTCGTAGCCTTAGTCCTCGCGGTCATCGTTGGCGCGATTGGCGTCGTGTCCGCAATATCTAATAATGCGGCGAAGGCGGCAAGCAATGGTGCCACTTCTAAGGTTAAAACTCTGACCAACACAACGAAACAAGCGCCTCAAGAACAACCTGCTGATCCCGAAGGTGTAATTGATGGTGCGACACATCCAGAGAAAATCTCTGACCAATTAGCCTACACGTTGCTTTTCCGATTCCTTTCGGGGCGCAACACGGAAGCTGAAAAGAACCGCGCGCGGTCTTATCTCAAATATGCACTTGGTTGCAGCAACTGTGGTGCGAAGACAGCGTTCCCGCAACCCGATTCCGCTGGAAAGGGACAGATTGATGCTCTCCTCTCGGTTGCGGCGGACTTTGAACAGCGGGTAGGTGCATTTGATCGTCTAGCCAAAAACATCAAAGACCAGCACAAGTTTAAGCTGGATGAAAATGACAGAGCCAACTTGAAAGCTTTACAAAAGCAGAAAGAGGCGATTGTCAGCGAGCTAGTGGATTCTCTGCCGACTCGCTTAGGTACGGCTAACGCAGAGAAGATTCGTCGACATATCAACGAAGAGATTAAGCCTAAGGTGAAAATAAGTCCGGCTCTCAACTCTAGCCCGACAGCGCCTACTAACAACAGCGCCACCTAATGCTTTTAATCATGGCGAAACAGCTTCCACACTCACCACCAATCGTCGTCTGCGGAGGCAGATTTTCAAGTAAGGAGACAGTATTATGACAACGAACGAAAATACTCCACTCGCACAACAGCACAAACGAAGCCCTATCCACTTCGGTCTTCGCGTAGTGACCGCTATGATGTTTCTTGCACTCTTTGCTGTATCATCAGCATTTGGTCAAACTGCTACTTACTCAGATTCGTGGGTTGTTGATAATTCGGGCGGGAGTTATGATCCCATCAACGATGTCTATAATCTTCCTGAAAATTCCGGGCAAGATGAAATGGCAGGAGTCGGAGTTACTGACACGGATTACGATGGCACATCAGAGACGGTAACAACAACGATTACGGCTCCAAATGGCGCTTCTGCCTCAGCTACTTCCTACGACCCGTATTACGGTCGCGCCGAAGTGACATTGCCCTATACAGAAGGCGCAGTTCCAGAAGACGGAAGCGAGACGCAATATACTGTTAGCACCGAACACCGCTACTATGAGGATTATCAGTACCCGTGCTATAGCGGCGGCATCTGCCCGGCAGCTTATAAGCCATCTAGTGCCTTACCGTTTCGGCGTTACTTTCGCGTATTCACTCGTTTCCTCCTGACCATCTCGCTCAGGCAAACCTTTTACAGGTTAGATGGTCGAACTACATACAGTTGCATCTATCGTGTTGACTGTCCGGAAGGTCGTACTTGTGGATATAATTCCGTATATTACTACTTCTCAGGGGCTGGTGGCCTTCCTTGCTCGCCGTACCTGCGACTCCGCTTCTTATTTGTGAATAGGAGGTATTGCGTCGAAGGCTACTACACATTCTTTGACACACTTGGTGGTTGCGTTTAAACATAGGCGCAAAGCAGAAGATAGTGAACTCTTCGCCAACGAAGCAATATGTCGTGGGCATTGAAGCCACTCTTACACACATCGCAGGCTAGTAGAAGCATCTCTGCGCTTCCAGAAAAGCAAAGCACAGGGGGAATCAAATAGGAGAAATTAAAGCACCTTCCGATTCCTTCTGTGCTTCAAATTTTCTCAGAAGTGGATGTTCAGCACCTTAAAAATCTAAGGGAATGTTAAAATAAGAATTGTACATTCTACTGGAGGTTGTTAATGATGGGCAGCAACTGGGGGCCGCACGTTATCACCGTAACGAATACGAGGGGAAGACCGTTCAACGCTCAGTTTGAACAAACGCGCTCGGAAAGGCTATCTAACAATAGAACTTCGCAGCAAATCGTAAAGGGTGCTGTTTTCCGTGACAGTGGTGGGCGCGTTCGCAAGGAATTTCTTTTGCAAGAAGCGCCTAGTAGAGAAGTACACATAGCTTTTATAAGCGATGCGAGCAAAGAAGTTATTTACGTTTTGGATGTGAAGTCGAAAACCTTCGTAAAAGACGATCTTCCCGCCGTCCCTGAGAAGTTCAATGCAGAGCCACTGATTGCGCCTGTGCGTAGCTCTTTAAAGGTGAGAGATGAAGACCTTGGGGAACAGTTACTCGAAGGTCTTATTTGTCATGGCTATCGCAGCCATATGGAAGACTCAGTAATTGAGTTTTGGTACTCAGACGACTTACAGGAAATCTTGCTGGAAAAGACGGTGAGTCAAGATGAAGAGAGCATTTTGCGGCTATTTGAAATTAGCCGAGGTGAGCCTAGCAGTACGTTATTCAGCGTGCCTGCGGATTATACATCCGCCGAAGAAGCGCAAGCGGATAGTCCCTACCTAAGTACACCCGGTCTAGAAGAGGAAGGCAATGCTGGGATACGGTTAAATCTTGCTGCGGCATCTGGTGACATCACTACCGTTCAATCCCTATTAGCAAAAGGAGCAGATGTAAATGCAAAGGGCTACCGCGATGACACATCTTTAATGGCAGCAGCAGAGGGCGGGCACGTTGCTGTAGTAGATACATTGTTGAGAGCGGGTGCTGAACTTAATGACAGAGGCGGAAACGGCGCGACAGCTTTAATGCTCGCGGCTTGGAGCGGTCAACTCAAGACTGTTCAATCTTTATTAGCGAGCGGCGCTAAGATGGATACAAATGAAGACAGGCAGACGGCGTTAATGTTAGCGGCGGCGGAAGGCCACGTCGCCGTAGTAGAGTTATTGCTATCCGCGGGTGCTGATGTTAATGCAAAAGAATCCCATGCAATGACGGCACTAATGTTAGCTGCGGCAAACGGGCAATCTGCCATCGTGAAGTTATTGCTCGCGGCGGGCGCTGAAATGAACGCTATAAATAGTGATGGCTATACGGCATCAAAAATTGCTCGGCTAGAAGGTCAGACAGAAACAGTTAAGATTCTTGAAGGGGTTGTCGAATAACTCACGGCTTGAATGCTATCGGCGGCTGACTGGTGAATTCTGGCCGCTAACTTAGCTGTCCGAATACAAGATACCTTTGGGGTTCAATCATTATTAACAGCGCCGCCACATAAAGATTCAACTGGCGTGAGAGTGCAAAAGAATCAATTTTGAAAGTGAGAACGACCACCGAAGAGGCAGCCGTTCCCTGTCAACTTTGATGAATTCTCGTTTCAGCGCGCTACAATCGCACGTATTCAAACTCGAACGGTTTGCCTTTAATGCCGGAGGTGGGCGGCGCGATCCAGTTGGCGATCTGGCCGGGTTCCGTCACGGGGTGCATCAGGCTCTTCACATATTCGCGGTCACTGATGGTCGGCAGCCATTCATCGCGGTGACTCTCGAATTCTTCCTTCGAGATAAGTTCGCCGTGAACGTCGAAGCTGTGCCCTGCGTATTCTCCGACGTGGCGTTGAAAGCGCGTGCTCGGCAGATACAAGCGCTCACTCATGCCCGCTTCTTCTAGATAAGAATTCCAGCGCACCATCGCGCGTTCGCAGTCGCGCACATAATCGCCGCGCAAGACTTCGTTGAGCGCGTTGCGCATCGGCACATCACGCTCGCGCAAGCGCCCGTCTTCGACGACCTTCAAATTAAAATTAGCATCCGCGACAACGTGATCCTCATATTTCTTTTGCTCTTGATAGCGTCCCTTTAACCCTGCCGCGAAAAAGTCTGCGGAGTTGGAAGAGATTTCGCTGCCGAAGAGATCGAGCGAATAGCTCAACCAGAAATTGATGTGTTTTTGCAGAATGTCGAGCGGTATGCCGCCGAGTTCGCGTGCGTCGCCGCGTTTGCTTTCCTTCATCAACTGCGCCGTGCGTTTGACGACGCGCCCGATGCCTGTTTCGCCGACGAAGAGATGATGCGCTTCTTCCGTCAACATGAATTGGCATGTGCGCGCTAAAGGCTCGAAGCCTGATTCGGCGAGCGCGGACAATTGATATTTGCCGTCGCGGTCTGTGAACATCGTGAAGCAGAAAAAGTTGAGCCAATCGTCGCATGGCTGGTTGAAGGCTTCGAGAATGCGCGGCTTGTCCGGGCTTCCGCTCGAACGGTGCAGCAATTCCTCCGCTTCGTCGCGCCCGTCGCGCCCGAAATAGCGGTGCAGCAAATAAACCATCGCCCACAAATGGCGGCCTTCTTCGACGTTGACTTGAAACAGATTGCGCATGTCGTAAAGCGACGGGCATGTTTTGCCGAGTTCGCGCTGCTGCTCGACGGACGCGGGTTCCGTGTCGCCCTGCGTGACGATGATGCGGCGCAAGCTGTTGCGAAATTCGCCGGGAACTTCCTGATACGCGGGCTGCCCGTAGTTGTCGCCGAAGCCGACTTTCGCATCCTGTTCGGCGGGCTTTAGAAAGATGCCCCAGCGGTAATCCGGCATCTTAATGTAATCGAAATTCGCCCAGCCGGAAGCGTCAACGCTGATTGCCGTGCGCAGATAAACTTCCTTGTCCTGAAAACCATCCGGCCCCATGTCGCGCCACCAATTGAGATAATTCGGCAGCCACTTTTCAAGCGCGCGCTGTAGCCGCTTGTCGCCGGAAAGATTGACGTTGTTCGGTATGCGTTCGTATAAATCCATGCTCATAAAACTTACGTTCTCCTGTAATCAAATTTCGATTGTGTGGGCTTGCCGTAGTTGGTGAGCGCGCCGTGTTCGCCGACGGCATTCGGGCGTTGGAAAATCCAGTTTTGCCACGCGGTCAGGCGTCCGTATATTTTCGTGTCCATCGTTTCCGGCCCGGCGAATCTCAAGGAAGCTTCCATGCCTGTCAGCGCGTCTGGCGAAAGCGATGTGCGTTCTTCGATGGCGACGCGGATTTCTTCATCCCAATCGAGGTCGTCGGGCGCAAACGTGACAAGCCCTGCTTCGTCTGCGGCTTCGGTATCGAAGCGTTTTTCTTCGAGCACTTCTTCGACTTTTTCCGGCGTTGCGAGAAAGCGCGAGTGAAGGCGCGTCAAGCCGTTGCTCATCGGGAATGCGCCCGCGTTCAATTCGCTTGTCGCTAATTCGATTTTTTCATCCGGGTCGTTGAGCATAAACGTCCGGTCGGCGCAGAGCGCGAGTTCCAGCAAGTTTCCGGCAAAGCAACTGCCCGGCTCGATCAATGCGAAAAAGCTTTTAGCGGTTAAATCGAGCCTGCGCAGAACGCGCGCCATGTATAAGATGATTTCGCGGACAAGCCAGTTGTCACGATTCGCCGCTAAGGTTTCGTCAACGGATAACACCCTGTCTATGTCGCCCGTCGTGCGCAAACAAACAAGACCGATCTCTAATTCGTTGACGCGCAGATGCAGCAACGCATCGTCCAATTCGCGGTAGGCTTGCAAAGGCCAGTATGCGTCGCCGAGTTTTTCGATTTCATCGGGCGTCGTCGGCAAATCCGCGTCGGGCGCGCGCAAAGTTAAATCCGCATAGCGCTCATCGCGGTGCAATTTCACCTTGACGTATTTGTACTCGCGCCCGTCTTCTGTAATTTCGACTTGCAGCGCATTCAACTTAATGCCTCGTTCTGCTTTCTTTTCACCTTTGGCAGACGCGAGCGTTTGAACATGCGCGGCGACTGATTCCTGAAATTTGCTTGTCGGAAACGAATCGTCAATCAAGCCCCACTCTTTGGCGCGCTTGCCTTTGAGACCTTCCGCGAGCGTCGAGAAAACGTCTGCGCGATCACGGCGCACTTTGCGTTTGTCAACGAGTCTTGTTAATCCGCCCGTTCCCGGCAGCACGCCGAGCAGCGGAACTTCCGGCAGAGAGACGGATGAATTGCCGTCGTCTACCAAAAAGATTTCGTCGCAGCTAATCGCTAGTTCATAGCCGCCGCCCGAAGCCGTGCCGTTCAAGGCCGCGACGTATCGCTGTTCCGAATTGTGCGAGGCGTCTTCAATCGCGCAGCGCGTTTCATTCGTGAACTTGCAAAAGTTGACTTTGAAGGCGTGACTTGAAGTGCCGAGCATATAAATGTTTGCGCCCGCGCAGAAGATTCGCGGCTTGAGGCTCGTGACGACGACGACTTTGACTTCCGGGTGCTCGAAGCGAAGGCGCTGCACGGCGTCCGCCAATTCAATATCGACGCCCAGATCGTAGGAATTGAGTTTTAGTTTATAGCCTTCGGCGAGCGTTTGGTCTTCCTGCACGTCCATCGAAAGCGTGGCTATTTTTCCGTCTATCTTTAGCTGCCAGTGGTGATATTGTTCGGGCGTCGTCTCGAAATTAATCATCGTAAAAGTATGCTCCAAGGATTGCCATTTAGTATGTCAAAGAGGTTGCGATTAGTCCACTTTGTGATTCACTTATTATAAACGCTCGACGTTGGAATTGCATTTCGCCGCGCATCTCTACCCACATTATCGAAGGCCGCAAATTGCCGTTTACCTACGGCTGAAATATGATAATGTGAGCCTCTCGAATTCAGCATTGCTTTCAGCTATCGTCAAATCAAATTGCCGCAAAGGAACAACATAATGACCAAGAAGTTGCCGCGCCCGAAGTCCACGATGACCGTTTATCTATTTTCCGTCGCGTTGCTTGTGCTATCCGTCGCTTGCCAGCAGCAACCGGCAACACAGAACGCGCCGCAGGCTGCCGCTTCGCCGAACACGGCGCAGTGGGATGCTTACGTCAACGAGTTTCTAAACAATTATTTCACAGCGCACCCGGACGCGGGTGTGCTCGCCGGACGCCACGAATTCGACGGCAAGCTTCCCGATTGGAGCGACGAAGGCATCAAGCGGGAAATTGCGCGCCTGCATTCGGAGCGTGACCGCGCGATGAAATTCGACGCCGCATCCCTCGATGAACGCACGCGCTTCGAGCGTGATTACCTCGTCGCACAGATCGACAAAGATTTGTTCTGGATGGAATCCGCCGATTGGCCGCACAAAAATCCGTTCTTCTACGCAGACTCGATTGACCCGGATGTTTATGTTTCCCGCGAATACGCGCCGCTCGATGTGCGCCTTCGCGCCTACACCGCTTACGCGAAAAATGTCCCAACTGCCCTTCAACAGATTCGCAATAACTTGCGCCTGCCACTGCCGCGCACGTATGTGAAGATCGGGCGCACCAGCATCGGCGGCCTCGCGGATTTTTACTCGAAGGATGTGCCAGCCGTATTCGCGTCCGTCAACGATCAAAATTTGCAAAACGATTTTCGCACGGCCAACGATGCGGCGATTAAAGCAATGAAGGATTTTGACGGCTGGCTCGGTTCGCAGGAAGCGAGCGCAACGGACAACTTCGCAATGGGTGCGGACAAGTTCCGCGAAATGTTGAAGGCGACGGAGCGCGTCGATGTGCCGCTCGATCAATTAGAAGAAATCGGGCGCAAGGATATGGATCGCAACCTCAATGCGCTGCGCGATGCGTGCAGCGCCTACGCGCAAGGCCAGACAATCCAGCAGTGTATCGCCAAAGCGCAGGCGCAAAAGCCGCAGGGCGCGAGCGTCGTCGATGCCGCGCGCACTCAACTCAACGATCTCAAATCGTTCATCGTCGAAAAGAATCTCGTCACGATTCCCGGCACGGAAGAAGCGAAAGTCGGTGAAGCGCCGCCCTACAAGCGCTGGAACTTCGCTTACATCAACATCCCCGGCCCCTACGAAAAAGGCTTGGCGTCCACTTATTATATTTCGCCGCCCGATCCCGCATGGTCAAAGGAAAAGCGCGATGAATATGTTCCCGGCAAGGGAAGTTTGCTGTTCACTTCGGCGCACGAAGTCTGGCCCGGACACTTTCTGCAATTCCTGCACGCGAATCGCTCTCCCTCGAAATTCGGGCAGGTCTTCGTCGGCTATGCGTTTGCCGAAGGCTGGGCGCACTATACGGAAGAAATGATGTACGACGCTGGCCTCGGCAATGGCGACCCGGAAACACACATCGGGCAACTGCTCGAAGCGCTTCTGCGCAACGTGCGTTTTCTTTCCGCCATCCGTATGCACACCAAAGGCATGTCAGTCGCCGATTCCGAAAAGATGTTTCTGGAAGAAGGCTATCAGGACGCGGGCAACTCGCAGCAGCAGGCCGAGCGCGGCACGTTCGATCCCGCTTACCTTAATTACACGATGGGCAAATTGATGATTAAAAAACTGCGCGAAGATTGGACTGCCTCGCGCGGCGGGCGCAATGCGTGGAAGGACTTCCACGACCAATTCCTCAAGTACGGCGGCCCGCCCATTCCGCTCGTCCGTGCAGCAATGCTCGGCGGCAACAACAACAGCGCGCTTTTTTAAGCGAGTAAGCTAATGTCTGCGCGGACACGTTCGCAAAGACACAAGAAAGGTTTTTGAAGATTGAGCATCGTGCGATGAATAAAGGCTTCGCGCTACAAGTTCGTCGCACGATGCTCAATCTTTTGTTGGATGCTCTCGCCAATTTCAGCCCTGAATTTACGAAAGATAAAGTTCATGGAAGAACATAATCTAGTCACAGCACCTGAATACGGTTTGAGTGACGATGAACAAATTCGCATTGCCTTAGCTACGATGGCTGCGAAGGACGGGGTGGCTCATACCTTAGATATTTATGCTGCCGTTGAACCGCACATGAAAGGCTATTCTTTTTCCACAGGAGCTAAAACTCATCTGCGTGTAATTCTTTGTCGTGATGCTGCTCAAGCAGGGTATCTAACATACGATGCTGAGTCTCGCGCTTTTCACATCACGCCTGAAGGAAGAGAATATATAAAGTCGGAGGCTACCGTAGAAGAAATCGTTAATGTTGAAACCGAAAAGCCCGAACAGGTGCTCTCCATGTCGGCGCGCGGTGCAGCCTTTGAGCATTACATTTTGGAATTGCTGAAGAACTTCTACCCGAACTATGCTTGGTATCATCAAGGAGTACATAAAAATAACGAGCGCGGTCTTGATTTAATCGGTAGCCAAATTGGGAAGGTAGCAGACCATCCACAATCTATCGGCGTACAGGTGAAGTTTCATGCGGAGAATGCTGCTCCATCTCAAGTTGAGTGGTTGAAATTTTTAGCGGGCTGCTTTGCACGGCAAATAGATTACCCCATCTTTATCACATCAGGTCGTCTCACAAGCGAACAGAGACGAGAAGCTGGCGAAGCGCGAGTTGTAGTAATCGAAGGACGAAAAGAAATTGGTCGTATTGCTAATCTACACGGGCTTGAAGAGTTTGAATTATTTGAACCCGCAAGCCTTGAAGCATCAGCGGAGTTTCAGTAAATACCGAGCATCTGACGACGCTATGCAGCAGACTACGAATAGGTGTTCTCATGCACGACACTTGCCGCTCTCGAACGTTGGATGCGTGGCGGCTGATGACTGGCGTTTGACGGCTTCGCTTGTGTGGAAGAATTGATCCTACGCTCATGTTATGTATTTTGAGATAGTCGGGCAAATCACAGATGTCGAAACAATCGCTGTCGGTAGCCGTATTCGGGAAATCGCAGATTTGCGGCGGGAATTTGGTGTTGGACGGTGGCGTAAGCTAAAAGGTGTTGCCACCGTCCGCCTGCTTAATGGTAGGATACGCAAGGTTGAGCTTCATTGGTACGAAGCGCATGGCATCGGTAAGAGGAAGCTGAAAATTAAACGTTATTTGAGCTAAAGCTATATGAAGCGAAAGAGCAAGAAAACAGAGCCGCAATTTGTCGTATGCGTTAGAAACGAGGATTGCGAAGATTTACACATTCGCAAAATATACCGGCTATTGCCGGACGAAGCGGCGGCGGAAGATAATTACATCAGGGTGATAGATGAGTCGGGAGAAGATTATCTGTATCCGGCAAGTTATTTCTTTCCGGTCGAGTTGCCGCAAGAGGCGGAAAAAGAATTGCTATCGGCAGCATAATTTCAGCCTATACCGCCGAACAAGTCATTAGAGCCGACGACGTATTAGTGTGCCTCTCATCAAGAGTCTGCGTAGTTTCAAGGTTGCGGGTGCGGCGGCTTAACTTAAGCGTTATGCAAATCACTTTTCTCGGAACAAGCGCGGGCGTGCCGACGCGCTCGCGGAATGTTTCGTGTGTCGCTGTGCGTTTGCCGCAGCGCGCCGAAGTGTGGCTCTTTGATTGCGGCGAGGCGACGCAGCATCAGCTCCTTCGCAGCGATGTGAAGATCGGTCAAATCTCGCGTATCTTCATCACTCATTTGCACGGCGATCATCTCTTCGGCTTGCCGGGACTTCTCGCCACCTGCGGCATGGCGGGCGCGGCGCAAAGCATACATATTTACGCCCCGCCTGGACTCGAAGAGTATTTGCAGGAATCGGCGCGCCGCACCGGAAGCCCTTTTTCCGACAGCACGAAAATTCACACAGTCGCGCCGGGAACGATCTTTGCCGACGATGATTTTACAGTGCGCTGTTTGCCGCTCGTGCATCGCATCGAGACCTTCGGCTACCGCGTCGAAGAACGGAATCAGCCCGGCACGTTCGATGTTGCAAAGGCCGCCGCGCTAGGCATTCCACCGGGGCCGCTCTACGGCAAACTCAAGCGCGGCGAGCGGATAAAACTTTCCGACGGACGCGAATTCGATGGACAGGATTTCTCCGCGCCGAACATCAAAGGGCGCAGCCTCGCTTACTGCACGGACACGACCTTTTGCGAGAACGCGATTGAGCTGGCGCGAGACGTTGATACGTTGATTCACGAAGCGACCTTCGCCAATGAAGATGAAGACCTCGCAGCGCGCAGTCTTCATTCGACGGCGAGCATGGCCGCGCAGGTTGCGTTAGAAGCCAACGCAAGGCGCTTGCTTCTAACGCATCTCAGCCCGCGCTATGCCGCCGGACAATCTATTACCTTCGATGATCTGCTAGAGCAGGCGCGCGCTGTTTTTAGTGAGACAGAAATGGCGCGCGATTTTCTAGTGGTTGACGTGCCGCGTCATCGCCAACACGACGACAGCGCATAACACACGCCCCGCCTGTTTTCTAGTTTCCATCGAAGAACGAATGAAGAGACGCGCCATAATTCAATCCAAGCGAGACGAACGCTACACGGCCTACGATGCGTTCGCGCAGGTTTATGAGAAGCATTGGAGCAGCGAAGTCCCGCCGCAGTTATGGACGATCATCGAGCGCTTGCTTGTGCCGCATTTGCCGGAGAAAGCGCGCGTGCTCGATCTGTGTTGCGGCACGGGCTACACGACGGCGAAATTAGCGGAACGCGGCTTTGACGTGACGGGTCTAGACGGCTCGAAGGAAATGCTGCGTCGCGCCCGCCGCCTCGCTCCTGCCGCGCGCTTTGTACTCAAGGATGCGCGCCGCTTCGATTCAAAGCCCCTTTATCACGCCGTCGTTTCAACCTTCGATAGCCTCAATCACGTTCTGACGCTTCACGAATTGACGCAGGTTTTTCGCAACGTCTACAAAGCACTTCTGCCCGCCGGTTTCTTTTTATTCGACATGAATATGGAGCAAGCGTTTTTGCAGCACTGGGCGGATTACTACGCGATTGTCGAAGACACGAACGCTTGCATTTTGCGCGGAACATACGACCGCCGTGAGCGCATCGGGCGTTACGACATCACGACGTTCGAGCGCACAGGCGAACTCTGGCAACGCGCCGACACAGTTATTTACGAAAGATGCTACACCGCGCGGCAAATCACACGCGCGCTCAAAACGGCGGGCTTCACGAAGCTTTCAAGCTACGACGCCGCCAGAGATTTAGGATTGACGGAACACACCGGCAGAAGATTTTTTCTCGCACGCAAAGAAGCTTGATAAGCAACCGCGTTGTCGCGCGGCATGAGCTATTCACCGCATTCGTTTTCAACTGCGAGCCGCAACTCAGTGAACATGCGCGCTAAATCCTTCGGTTGGTGATGCGCATTCAATCCGCTCGGATTCGGCAGCACCCAGAGGACAGCGTCGCCGATTGATTCGCTTTGTCTGCCGAGCCGAGCTTTGGGTTGATTGAACGCCGCGCGGTATGCGCCGATGCCTAAGATGGCGAGAAACTTCGGCTTGAGTCGCCGCACTTTTCTTTCCAGAATCTTTCCGCCTTCGATGAACTCCGCCGCAGACAATTCTGCTGCCGCCGCCGTCGCACGCGCGACGACATTCGTGATGCCGTAGCCGCTCTCCAATAATTCAAGTTCTTCAAAAGGCGCGAGCAGGCGATTCGTAAAGCCGGAAGCATAAAGCGCAGGCCAAAAGCGATTGCCCGGACGCGCGAAATGATAGCCTGTCGCCGCCGTGTAAAGTCCCGGATTGATGCCGCAAAAAAGCACGCGCAAATCCGGCGCAATCACATCCGGCACAATCCTTCCATTCGCCGCAATCAATTCTTCGTTTGTCGGTTTAGTCTGCTTAGTCGGATATTTCAAGAGCGTCTCCCGTGATCTTCATGCCACGCACTTCGCTGCCGCGAGGTTATAATCATAACACCGAGAGAAACAGCATTCGTTACCGCTTCGTGCTTTGCCGCGAACGCCATAGAAGGCAGAATATGACAGTGAAGGACAGCCGATGAAACAAATTTTGCGCTTTCAAGTAAAAGAAGAAGCGACGAATCAAAGACTCGATGTATTTCTTGCGGTACGCGTCGGATGGTTGAGCCGTATGCGTCTGGCGACGCTGCTCGCGCAGGAGGCGTGCGTGGTGAATAACATTCCGGCGCGGGCGGGCAGGCATCTCGAAGCCGGAGATATGGTCGAGATGCAGCTCGACGACGAAGAAGCGCCGACGGCGATGACGCCCGAAGCCTTGCCGCTGGAAATCGTTTACGAAGACCAAGACTTGCTCGTTGTCGTCAAGCCTTCCGGGATGCTCGTTCATCCGACGCGCAACGTCAAAAGCGGCACTCTTCTCAACGCGCTCGCGTATCACTTGAATCAATCGCGCATCGAAGCCGCAACTTTAGACACGCTCATCACTAAAGATAGTTCGCTGCCGCAAACATTTGATTTCGCGGCGACGAATGCGATGCTCACAGTGCGTCCCGGACTCGTTCACAGACTTGACCGCGCCACTTCCGGCTTAATGCTGATCGCCAAAAATCAGCGCGCTTTGAGCATTCTCGCGCGCCACTTTCACAGGCGGCTTGTTGAAAAGCGTTATCTCGCGCTGGTGCATGGCATCGTCGCGGAAGACGAATCGATTATCGATGCGCCCATCGGACGCGACCCGGAAGGACAACCGTTCTGGCGCGCGATGGAGGACGGCAAGGCAGCCGAAACCAGATTGCGCGTGCTAAAGCGAAAAAACGAATTGACGCTCGTTGAATTGGAACCCGTGACGGGGCGCACGAATCAATTGCGCATACACTGCGCGCACGAAGGCCATCCGATTATCGGCGACGAATGGTACGGCTCAAACGTCGAGATGCGTTTATGCCTGCACGCCGCATACATTAAATTTCATCATCCGACAAACAACGAACGCATGGAATTCAATTCACCGCTGCCCGCCGAAATCGAGCATGTCTTAAGTGCGCCTGAGACAATTAGCCACAGAGACACGGAGGCACAGAGCAAAGAATAAATAAAAAGCACAGACAGAAAGAGAAGTAAATGTATGTAAACATCTCTTACTACTTTTCTTTTATCTCTGTGCCTCTCTGGTCTCTGTGGCTAATCAGTTATTTTGAAAAGCGCGTGGCGAGCAGTTGGCGTGCTTGCGCGTTTACTTCCTTGTATTCCAGAAGGTAATCGGGCGAGGGTTTCATTTGCAGTATGAAGTTCAATTGTTTGCGCGCGTCATCCTTGCGGTTCGTGGCGAGATAGGCACGCGCGAGCGCAAGGCGCAGCAGGGAATTTTGATCGCCGACGCGCAAGCCTTTTTCCAAAGTCGTGACGGCGCGCTCAGAATCGCCGCCGAGCATAGAGGGCAGTTCCGTATCGAGTTGGCCGAGCGCCATGTATGCGCTGCCGCCCTGATAGCTGTCGTCGATTTTTAAGACCGTCTCCATTTCTTGGCGCAATCTTTTAGCCGCCGCGATGCCGCTCAGAGGGCCTTTTAGTTGGGCATAGCCGCCCAAGTTAGCGCCGAGCCAGAAATGGCCTTCCGGCTTGGCTGGCATAATCGCCGCCGCCGCTTCGCCCGCCGTCTGGCCTTCGCGGAAAGCCGCCTCGCGCTCATCCTTGCCGAGTGAATCGTTGTCGCCGAGCACATAGCTGATGCGCGCCATGCGCCATGCCGCATCGTAATTGTCGGGCGCGGCGGCGCGCGCTTCGCGGAGCAAGGTTTGGCCTTCGCGCACCTTCGCCGTGTCTTCGCGCGCCGCATAACGCTCGTCCGCCTGCTTGATTAAATCGTTGATTGGCACGCCGGGAGTCGCGCGCGTTGTTTCGCTTGTCGTGGTTGATTGCGATGCGCAGGAAGAGAGAAGCGTACACAGACAAACGGCAATCACCGTGCGCCGGATCAAACGAGGAAAGTTATGTGCCATACTTGGTTGCTACTTGCTTTAGCTCGTGGAGTTGTTCACTGTAAAATAACAGATGAAGCATTCAATCGCCACCGCCGCGCCGGTTAATCGTCGCGTGGATAAGAAAGAACGACGAAGAATTTAATCGCCGCGATGAAATCATTTAATTGATGAAGCTCTTCGGGAAAGGGAACGATGAATTGGAAACTTTGACAAGATACTTTGCGGTGGCGGCGGGCGGAGCAATCGGCGCGTGCCTGCGCTTTTATCTCGGCGGCTCGGTTCTTTCACGCGTCGGCGCGCCGTTTCCTTCCGCGACCTTTTTTATCAACATTACGGGTTCGTTCATCATCGGCTTTTTTCTCACGCTCGCGGTTGAGCGCTTCGACATCAATCCGCATTTGCGTCTCGCCGTCGCTGTCGGCTTCGTCGGCGCGTACACGACCTTTTCCACCTTTGAATACGAGACCGCGAAGCTTGTCGAAGAAAGACATTATCTGCTGGCCTTCCTAAACGTCACGCTAAGTTTCGTCATCGGGTTCGCCGCCGTGTGGTCTGGCATGATCGCCGCGCGCGAACTAGCGGGACGATCCTGACGTCGGCATAAACAGCAGCATAAATAATTGTCATGCCGCACGACACACATGGCCTTCGATTAATTGCACGCGAAATGTTCGATGAAGCTTTGCGCGCGGCAAACGCAGGGCAGGCTGTGCGTCGCGCCGTCAAACTCGAAGATGAACGCCTGACGATTGTCGGGCGCGGCTTTGATTTGCGAAAACTTGCGGGCGTGTTTGCCGTCGCAGTAGGCAAGGCGGCGCGCCCGATGGCGGCGGCACTCAATGAAATTCTCGGCGCACGACTCAGGCGCGGCGTCATGTCCGCGCCCGTGATTGATAAGAATTTGCTTGCGCGCTGGCAGCAATTTGCGGGCGGGCATCCTGTGCCGAACGCGGATAGTCTCCTCGCCGGACAAGCGGCGACGGCGTTGCTCACACACGCTGCCAAGCTCTCTGCAAACGGCAAACAAGCGCTCGTCGTTTTTCTCATCTCCGGCGGCGGTTCGGCGATGATGGAATCCTTGCGCGCCGACGATGTTTCGCTCGCTGACTTGCAGGCGGCGAATAAATTGCTCGTTCATTGCGGGGCGACGATTGCGGAAATTAATGCGGTGCGTCGCTCTTGGTCACGCATCAAAGGCGGCGGCTTGAGCCGGTTTGCGGGAGACAGCCTGCAAATCAGTTTGATTGTTTCCGATACAAACGCGGGCGATGAAGCGAGCGTCGCGTCCGGCCTGACATTCCCATCAGCTAACTCGTTTGATGTTCAAGACATCATACGGCGTTACAAACTCGCGGCGCAGTTTCCGCAGTCGCTTCTACATGCGCTGGCGCGTTCAGCGAGGGAGCCATCCCTCGCTCAACCCGACACGGGCGCGCATTCGCATTACACTTTGCTCGACAACGACGCGGCGTTAAAAGTTGCGGCGTGTGTTGCCGAAGCGCGCGGCTTTGTCGTGCAGACGGCGCGCGATCTTGTCGAATCTCCCATCGCAGAAGGCTGCGCGCAATCGGTTTCACGTTTGCTGCTGATGCAGCGAAGTTACGCGGGAGATGAAGACAGGCGCAGCGGCGTATGTTTGATTTCCGGCGGCGAGTTCAGTTGCCCTGTGCGTGGGCATGGCGTCGGCGGCAGAAATACGGAAGCGGCGCTGCGAAGTGTCCTAGACTTCGAGCGGGAAATTCAATCGAATCAAGCAAAAGATGCGCCGCCGAACTTCGTCGCGCTTTTCGCAGGAACGGACGGCATCGACGGCAATAGTCCTGCGGCGGGCGCAATCTCCGATGACACGACGCTTGCACGCGCCCGCGCTCTCGGCATGAATGCACACGATTATCCGGCGCAGAGCGACGCTTACACGTTCTTTGCCCGACTGGGTGACGCCATCACGACGGGCGCAACTGAAACGAACGTGCGCGATGTGAGAATTATGCTGGCGCGTTGAAGCGAGTTGAAGTAAGCGGTGTGTTAATTAGTCGCAAGTTGATTTTCGGAGAATTTCATGCGGCGCAGAATATCCTGATAGCGCGCATCATTGCGGAGCGCGTCGAACGCGGGCGTGACTTTGAGGAACGGCATCGAGAAACTGTGCGTTTGATAAGCCCTTTCGAGCCACGCGAGAGCCTGCTCTTTGTCGCCGAGACTGGCATAGTTTTGTGCCTGTCCGAATGCGCTGCGATTGATGTCGCCGTTCTGCAAAATGATTAATTGCTTGCTCAAAATTTGCGAACAACCGGCGCTAAGGTAAGCGTCTCTGATGCCTCTGGTCGCAACCGGGCTGATCTCGGTGCATGAAGCGGCGACGTTCGCTCCGTCATCGCTGCCGAACACGCCTAGCTGCGCTGAAATTCTGTCGCGCAAACTCTTTGCCTGAGCAAGTTCATTGTTGAGTTCGAGCGCGGCTTGAATGTAATCGCGGGCTTTCGAGTAGTCACGCGCGAAGTAATAAATTTCTGCTACGTCCGCGTTGATCGGCAACGATAACGGATCGCGTTCGAGCGCTTTGTGAATCTCCGCTTTGGCTTCCGGGAAACGCTCTTCGCATTCAAGCAGCACGGCGTACCAATGATGCGCCGTCGCATAATCGCGATCGAGCCTGATTGCCGTTTTGCATTCATTTTCCGCCGCCGCAAAATCCCAGCGATGGAACGTTTGTATAAACCCAAGGGTCCCGTTCATTCACACACGGATGCGGAGTGCGGGCAGTAAAGAAACGAAGGCAGTAAAACTTGCGGCGGGCGGGTTACTTCATGTAATTCGCCCGCCTTCTTTTTGCGCGTAACTTTACGCGCCGAATAGAACGTTCACCTTAATGCGAAAGGGAAGATGCTGGCGGCATGTTTCTTCGCGCTCTGCTTTGTTTGAAAGCTTCCGCGCGTTGTTAGTAGTATGATTCAAAGTGAACATTGATTTTGCGGCAGGGATTGATATATTTTTGGCGTTAGCAGCGTTTACTCTCAAGCAAGTGCGGCAGGTCAGAGATGGAAACGTTGTCGTTGACGGCGTCGAACTCGAAATCATGCAGGGCGAAATCACTGCGCTGGTCGGAGCGTCGGGCGCGGGCAAAACCTCTCTGCTGCGATTGCTGAACAGGCTGGATGATCCGACGAGCGGCGAAATCCTTTACGAATCGAAACCTATCAATCGCTATGATGTGCAGGAATTGCGACGCCGCATCGGATTCGTTTTTCAAACGCCCGTGATGTTTCCCGGCACGCTGCGCGATAATCTGCGAACGGCTATTATGCTCGGCAAACAAACTGAACAAAGCGGCGGTGATGGCGCTGATAACAAGGATGGAAACGAGCAGCGGATTGCCGAAGCCTTGCGGCTCGCGGAGTTGGACGCGGCGCTCCTCGGCGAGCAGGACGGCGGGCGGCTTTCCGTCGGCCAGAAACAACGCGCCAACATCGCACGCGCGCTCGTTACCGCGCCGGACGTTTTATTGATGGACGAACCCACTTCGGCGCTCGACCCGGAAACGGCGGATAGATTGATGGACACGATTCGGCGCTTGAAACAAGAAAGGAAACTCACCGTCGTGATGGTCACGCACCGCTTGGCGGAAGCGCGCCGCGTCAGCGACACGATTATCGTGATGGAGCGCGGGCGCATCGTCGAAGCGGGCGCGACAAAAGACATCTTCGAGCGCG
>JBPCOJ010000068.1:0-43064 GCA_051000345.1 Pyrinomonadaceae bacterium
GGCATCGTCGCGGAATACAACGATGAAGCAAAGGATAAGGACATAGAATTGCGCGTCGAGATTGCACGGGACTTCGGCTCGGTCACGACCGATAAATATAAACTATCGAAGGTAATCTCGAATCTCGTCGGCAATGCGATCAAGTTTACTTCCACCGGCGCGGTTACAATCGCCGCGGGAGAACTGGATGCGGAGCGCTGGTATCTGGAAGTCAGAGATACGGGAATAGGCATGTCCCGCGAAGCGCTCAAATACATTTTCGATGAATTCCGGCAGGTTGACGACAGGCTCACGCGTTCCCACGGCGGCACGGGCTTGGGGCTGGCAATCACAAACCGGATCGTCGAATTGCTCGAAGGCGAAATCACGGTTGAAAGCAAGCCCGAAGAGGGAAGCTGCTTCCGCATTACATGGCCGCGCATTGTGCGACAACGCACAGGCACAGGCTCGCTTGTCGAGCGAAGCGTTCCCGAACCGGCAGCATCGGGCAAGGCACGCCTGCGCGTTATCTCTCGTTAGCGCGAACACCTCTGTATGCGTTAAACTTCCGGCGTTGCCGCACATTTCATTTCAACGCTGCAAGGAAAAAGCGCATGTCATATACACAACAAAACACCGACAAAGTTGCCGCAGACGATTCGCGCCGCACAATCTTCATCGTTGTCGGCGTCGCCACGCTGCTGATTCTCGGCGGAATAATTTATTTAATGAGCCGCCCGGATAAAAGCGGCACGGCGGCTGGCGGACAGCGATTAGAAGGCGCTCTGCGAGCCGGTTCGCCCGAGTTTGAAAAGAACAAACCGCTCATCAGGACGGATGACCCGGACGCAACCGAAGGCACGCGCGCCATCGGCGATATTGTGATGACGCTGCACACGACGGCGCGTAATTTCACGGGGCGCGCGATCAGCGGACTCGAAGTGCGCGCGTCGGTTGTCGATCTCACCGGCAAGCCCATTAAGGAGCGCACCGTTGTCGTCGTGCCGAACCGCTCGACGGGACTCACGGAACTCGATCAAAACAAAACGCTGCCCATCTTCGTCACGCTCGAAGGCTTCAGCAAGTCGGACGTGCGCGCGAACATCAAAATGGAAGTAACCGCACTTAAGTTTAAGTAAAAGAGAATAATAAATGAGGGAACAACACCCACAGCGTATAAGGCAACTTATGTTTCGCTTACTTCGCGGATAAATAATTCTTCGAGCGACTCTCTCACGGGCTGAATCGAAACGAGCCTGCCGCTTGTTTTCCGCAACGCCGCCAGCACTTCATCTATTTCACGTTCGCTCTCAACTTCGATCCGCGCGCCGCTTGCTGTCGAACTAAGATTCGATTGATTGAGCGACGGAAGCAAGCGCGCCATTGTTTCTGTGCCGACGCCCGCCAGCATTATCTCAAACTGATTGCTTTGATCGTTGCCGCCCGCGCCCGCGTTTCTCTCGCGCAGTTCTTCAATGCGCCCTGTCTCGATGAGTCGCCCGCGCTTCATAATGGCAATGCGGTTGCACAGCACTTCCACATCGGAAAGAATGTGCGAGCACAAAAAAACTGTGCGCCCTTCTGTGCGAAGCGACGCGATTAAATTCCTAGTCTCGCGCCGCCCGACGGGATCGAGGCCGCTCATCGGCTCATCCAGAAAAACGATTTCAGGGTCTCCGATAATCGACTGCGCGAGGCCGACGCGCTGCAACATGCCCTTCGAGAATTTCCGCAACTGTTTATCCCATGAGGCTTCATCGAGCCGCACGCGCGCCAGCATTTCTTCTGTGCGCTTGCGCCTCTCCGCCGCGCCGTAACCGAAAAGCTCCGCGCAGTAGTCCAAAAATTCGCGCGCCGTCAGGTAATCATAGAAGTAAGGATTTTCAGGAAGATAGCCAATCGCGCGGTGCATCCCGACATCATTAATGTCATGACCTAGGATGCGCGCGCGGCCTGCGCTCGGATAAACGAGACGCATTAAAATCTTAAGCGTCGTCGTTTTACCCGCGCCGTTTGCGCCGAGAAACCCGAAGATTTCGCCGCGCTCGACTGTCAACGAAAGATCGTCCAGCGCACGCACCTTTCGCTTGCGCCAGAAGCCGACCTCATAATCCTTCGTCAGATTTTCAATTTCAACAATCGCAGACATGATTTTGAAAAAGTTGTTAAGTTAGCCTCTGCCGATTCTGATGAGTGAAGTTGGCGCTGCATCGAGATGGCGTAATGTTGCCTTCTGGCTTCTGTTGCTCATCATCCCTTCTCACTTATACGGAACTTTTGAATGCGAATCGAGGCCTACGTCGCAGCCTTCCTTGATTAAAAGATACGGCGTGTTTGCCGGATCAAGCGGTGCGCCCGTTGCATCTAGGCGAAGACGTGCAGCGCGGAGTAAAACGCCTGCGTCCTTCCATGAAGCAAGGCAGCGTCCCGCGCGCGCCGTGTAATCGGAGAGCACGCGGCGGATTCTGTCTTGTTCGTCAAAGGATTCTATTTGCAGTAAGCGCCGCGCCGCCATTTCCTTTACTTGCTCGTCCGTCGCTTCGTCCAACATGCGCGTGTACATCTCGCGCGCCAATTGACGGCTGCCGCCTTCTGCCAACATACGCGCGCTCAATGCTTGCATCCATTTCGGCGCGCCCGCTATTTGCGCGCCCGTATTGTAAGCTTCGCTCGCCGACTTGTAATCCTGACGCTGCCAGTTGATATAACCGAGATGATTGTAGAGCCGCCACGCCGAAGGATTAGCCGCGATGCCTTTTTTCAAAAGCGCGATGGCCGCCGCTTCGTCGATTGACGGAAGCACCACCGCGCCGTATTCGTATGCGGACATAAATTGCGGGTCGAGCGTGGTCGTCGCATCCAAGAGCGGCGCTAACAGCTTTGCGTCGAGCGCGCTGAGGTCGTCGAGTTGCACGGCAGCCGCGCCGCCGTGCGCGACTACTTTGCGCCCGACGTATTGCAGCGCGCGCATCCAGTACCAATCGGCAATGATTCCGTTGAAGCTCAAACTCATGCGCTTTGCCGCCGCTCCCGATATATACAAACTCTCTTCTTCCTGACTCGTATCGACGGCGGCGCGGTGCGCGTCCATCCATCGCGCGAGTTCCACAAGGCACGCGAAGCAAAGAATGATGACGAGCAAAAGCGCGATTGTTTTTCGAGTCGCCTGTCGCGGCGATTCGTGAAAGGAGTTTGCCGTCTGTGCAGTGTCGGAAGCGTGCGACATTATTTGAAATTGCGGCGATTAAAGATGAGCGTGGCTGCCGTGAGCAAGATCGTAATGTACAGCGCGGCGTACACGGCGGCGGCGGCGACGTTGGCGGGCGCGGGCGTCTGCCCGTGCGCGGCGGGCGTGATAAAACTGTAATTGGAAAAATTCGGCAGCAAATAATAAAGCGCGTTGAAGAACCATCGCGCGCTCGTCGTTCCCGTCGAACCCGCCAGCGTTTTCAAATCCGCGCTGAAGTGTCCGATGATGAAAACGAAGAACGTCAACAGCGCAGAAAGCGCGGGCGACGAAAACGAAGAAAAGAGCAGCGCCACCGCCGTTAAAATCATCAACTCGAAATAGATGAGCAGCACCGCAGGCCAGATGCTCGCCGCGAGCGGCTCCCAGCCGCGCTTCACAAAAAGAAGCGCCAGCGACACGCCCGCGCCCATCACTGCGACATTGACGAGCAAGGTCAAACACAAGCCCGCATATTTGCCGACAAGAAACTCGCCGCGCCCGATTGGTTTCGAGAAAATAGCGTAGACCGTGCGCCGCTCTATCTCTTTGTAAACAAGTCCGACGCCGACAAAGATGGCGATGAACGCGCCGAACAGCAGCATCGCGCTCAAGCCCAGATCGACGATGATTTTAGATTCCTGTCCCGCCGACAACTCGCTTAAAAAAATCGCGCTCGCCGTCAGCAGCAGCACGAACAGCACAAGGTTGTAAAGCACGCGATCACGCACCGCTTCGCGGAAGGCGTTGCGCGCAATGGCCTTGACACGCCTCACAGTGCTTTGCTGTCTCCTGACGGACTGTGTTGTCACCACATCTTTCACGTCTGCTTATTTTTCATCGCCTGCGTGTTTTGTCAAGCTGGTTGTTTGCGGGCGCTTCCGCGTAGGTTTAGATGATGGAAACACTGACGCTTTGAATGATGCTTATCGAAGCTGCTTAATAGTCGCATGAGGTTCTTCACACCACAGGCGTTGTCTGTTCCGGTCGAAAACGCAACGCCTCAACGCGGCGCGAGTGTGCGTTGCTGGCGTTGAAAAAAATCTGCGGACAAGCAACAACGCTGCTCGTTTTCCGCCAGCACCGCAAACACTCCTTCCGCCGGTAACAACTCGCCGGGACTTGCGATGCCTGCTGCATTCTTACTGGCAGCTTGCGTTGCAGAGTCAATGCCGGAGTCTATCAATTGCTGCCAGCCGCGCGCCATGCGAGGATTGATCGCTACTGCCGTCGCACGTTCGAGTTCCGCTTCGGATGTTTTATTCATCGCGTCGAGCGTCGCGGCATGGCGCGCGCGCAGAAACACAGAGCGCGGGTAGACGCTCACCGCATAAGCTAAAGTTTTTTCTGCCGATGCCATATCGCCCGCGCTAATCTCCGCGCCAGCGAGATATTCATAGCAGATAGAGGAATTAAAACCGCGCTGCACAGCGTAATGCAAATGTGTTATGGCTTCTTTCGGGCGGCCTTTGGAGTAGAGCAGCAGCCCGTAATCATAATGAGTTGCCGCGTCATACGGATTCCAGAAAAGAGCCGCCGCATAATGCTGTTCCGCCTCTAATGACTCAGTGCCGGACTGCGCCGCGCCATGCAGCATGACGTTCATCGCCTGCGCGCTCATGCCGCCGAGCATAAGCAAGGCGAGTGCGAGCGCAGCAACGTGAGCGCCGCGCATAAAAGCGGGCGCAAGCCTGACTTCCGACGATTCACGCGGCACAGAGATCGAAGCGAAGTGCGAGATGATGGCGGCGGCAAAGAAAAACATGAGGCCGCTGCCAGCCCACCGAAATGAGACCGAACTTGCGCCGCTGCTCAACGCAAATACTATCAGACTGCCGACTGCGCCGAGCACGAGAGGGCTTCGCGCGTGCCGGGCTGCGCGCGCCGCGCTCCACATCAGCGCCACGCAAAAAGTTATGAACAATGCGAATCCGATTAGCCCCAGCTCTGCTAGTATCTGCACATATTCGTTATGCGCGCGCTGCACAAGAAAACGTTCGTTCAGCCCGACAAGCGGCGAGCCGGGGTGCTTCTCCGCAAAAAATTTGCGCGCTTCCGGGAACGCAACTTCGTAGTTATTCGCGCCGACGCCGATGAAAGGATGCGCGCGCCACATCTCGAATGCCACCGCCCAAAATAGAAAACGCACGTTTGTGCTTTCGTCGTTAGCCCCTGTTGCCTGAAGACGCGCCGTCACCGTGTTGCGCTGCACGCCTGCCCTTTCAACATGACTAAGGTTTGTTTCAATCGCAACGGGAATGCTCGCCGCCTCAAACGCAAAAACAGCGACGAAGGAAACGATCAACATCGTCGCGCGAAGCGCATTGCGTGGTCTCCATTGCGGCACTAAGGCAGACAAAACGGCAATCACGATGAGCGCGAAAATCGTTCCGATGAACGGCGCGCGTTCCAGCATTTGAACCACCGCCAGCCATGCCAGCACCGCAATCGTTCCGCACAGCACCGCCGCCCGTCGCTGCCGCAACGCCAGTGCCAGCGTCGTGAACAAGGGAACGATGATTGCCAGCGGTTCGCCCACGCCGTTTTCCCTGAACAATGAATTAGGCGTTCCCCATGAGCCTATAATGCACGAAACGCTGATGACAAAAACAACCGCGCCGAGACTTATGAATGAGGCACGCAATAATCTTGGCCGCGCCGCGACGTGACACATCAGCGCGAAGAAGAGTAAATATCCGCTCCACTCGAGCGTGTGATGAATGGCTGAAGCAACTGCGGCAGACCAAAGAATTGAAACCGCGCTCCACAGCACAAACAACGCCAGCGGGATCAATACGCGCAAATCATAAACGGGAGCGGGAAGTGCCTGCACTTTAGAAGTTTTAGACTGCCTGAGAAGAAGCGTTAGTGTTGCGCACAACAGCAACGCGATAACAATTTCTTGCCGCCATGGTAAAACGCCGACTGCGGGCTTTGGCAGCCCCGGGATGAACGGAGTAATCAGCGCCAGAGGCCATAGCGCAGCTATCACAAGCAATGGCTGGCGCATGAACAGTTGAATTCCGTGAAGCCTTTTATTCATTGGGAAGATTGCCGTTGCGTCCCGCTCATTACGGCATAAGATCGGGAATCTTAACATCAATTACGGAACGAGTATCAAACCCACGCCTTAAAATCTCTTGCCGTAAAACGGAAACATTGTGTGACGAAGCTGAAGAGAAGCAAAACAAAGCGGGGCGGAGCCGTAAAGCTCACACCCCGCAAAGCATTGAGTGATGGAAGTGGATTAGTTACCGATAGCAACGCTGGTGCTGGCTGCTGTCATTGGGGTTATCGGATCCGCGTTGTTAGCGAAAATCACACCGGCTTCATTAGAAAAGAAAGCGCGTGTGCCTGTCGATGCAGTAGATGCTGTGGCCGTCGAAGTGTAGGTCGCAGGAGCAGCAGCAGTGGCAGCGTAATAGTAACCGCTCTTCGGAGCCGGTTTTGTGGCGTTGGCGACTCCCTTGTCAACCAGACTCTGTCCGGCCAGATCCGCTAATGCGCCATATTGGCCGTTGCCGACAGTTGATTGATAAGTGGCTTCAGCGCTACGGATAGTGGAAAGCGTGCCGATGGCGCTCGATTCATTAGCGGCACGACGTGAAGCTAAGAGGTTCGGGATGGCGATGGCGGCGATGATGCCGATGATCGCAACGACGATCAAGAGTTCGATCAGTGAAAAGCCTTGTTGGCGTTTGGTCTGCATTGGTTTCGTATGCTCCTTGGAGAAATGTAAAAGATTTAGAAGTTAATTCGCGCCATTTCCGGCTACCGGTCTCAGGCCTCGTGCCGCGCTGCGCGCGATGGTCACGGTTATCCATTACAAACACCGTGCCGCAGCTTCTAAAAAGTGAAAATGAGTGAAATTAGGCCGAAATTCGCTGATTTGTGGAAAAGGAATCTCGAACTGGCGGGCGGAGTGAGGATAAACAAGCGCTGACTAACAAATTACGGCAGGCGTTTCGTGACGGTTTCCGGCACATGGGAGATGAGCGGCCTTGTTTGAAGTGGTAATGCGATTTGTACGGGTGAGTTTCTGCGCCGATCTTATTCGGCAGCGCTGCGTGCGCCTGTGTCGCGCATCTGCGCGGTCAAGTTGCGTATGCCGTGTTTGTCCAGTAGGTGGCGCAAGCTGCGCACGGAGAGTTGAAGCAGTTCGGCGGCGCGCGTTTGATTGCCGCCCGTGCGCCGTAGCGCTTCGAGCACGTATGTTTTTTCGAGTTGGTCTATGTGCGCGACGATGTTAATGCCTTCTTCGGGCAGCGCGGAATCGGCGGCGACGCGCGCCGGATTGTAGTTGGTGATTTGCGCGGGCAGTCGATCCGGTTGGATTTCGCTCGTGCGTTCGAGCGCGACGGCGCGTTCAATCGTGTGTTCGAGTTCGCGTACATTGCCCGGCCATGAATAAGCTTCCAGCAATCGCAGAGCCTGTTCGTTAAGCGTCACGCTTCGTCCCTGCTGCGCGCAGAATTTTTTGGTGAAGTGATCGGCGAGTTCGGCGATGTCTTCGCTGCGTTCGCGAAGCGGCGGCAGCTCAATCGGAATCACGGAGACGCGATAGTAAAGGTCTTCGCGGAACGAATTGTCTTTGACCATCGAGGGAAGATCGCGGTTCGTCGCCGCGATAACGCGCGTGTCTACATCTAGTTCTTCGTGCGCGCCGACGGGACGCACCTTTCGCTCCTGCAGCACGCGCAAAAGTTTGACCTGCATCGCGGGCGACATCTCGCCGATTTCGTCCAGAAAAATTGTTCCCTTGTGCGACGCTTCAAACAATCCTTTGCGGTTCGCCGTCGCGCCCGTGAACGCGCCTTTGACGTAGCCGAAGAGTTCGGACTCCAACAGCGTTTCCGTAAACGCGCCGCAGTTAATCGACACGAAGGGTTTTTCGCGGCGCGGGCTAAGATCGTGTATGGCGCGCGCGGCGAGTTCCTTTCCCGTGCCGGATTCGCCCGTCACGAGAACGGTTGACGAAACTTCCGAGACCGTCTCGATCATCTGGTAAACGGCCTGCATACGCTCGCTGCGTCCGATGATATTGCCGAGCTTGCCGCGATCATGCTGCGCGCGTTTGAACGCCTGATTTTCCTTGACGAGAGTTTGTTTTTCCAGCGCCTTCACGACGATCAATTTCAATTCGTCGATGTCGAATGGCTTTTGTATGAAATCGTCCGCGCCGAGTTTGAATGCTTCGCGCGCCGTCTCGACGGTTGCGAAGGCCGTCATTAAAACGAGCGCCACATCCGGCAACAGTTCACGCGCCGCGCGAAGCAACTCGATGCCGCCCATGTCCGGCATCTTCACATCCGAGACGATCAACTCCGCAGGCTCCGCGCGCAGAAGTTCCATCGCGCGCCGCCCATTTTCCGCCGCCCGCACTTTGTGTCCCTCACGCCCGAACACGAGCGTCAGGAGTTGCCGCATACTTTGCTCGTCGTCAACGATAAGAAGATTAGCCATTTGTTTACAATTTTATGTAACAGCCTGAACGAATGCAGTCCGTGTTTATTTTTTATTCAGACTTCTGAATTCCCACTCATGACTCCTGTGTTACTCCCGGCAGTTCAATGCTGATCGTCGTGCCGTGACCCTCGCGGCTGCGCACGTTGATTGTACCACTATGATCGCGGATGATTTGATAGACGATTGACAGGCCGAGTCCCGTGCCGCCGCTCGTCGAAGAAGAAAACGGCTCGAAGAGTTGTTCGACTTGTTCGGGCGACATGCCGTCTCCCATATCGGAGAAGGTAATGCGCAAGCGCCCGTTGGCGGCGCGGTTCATTTCTACGCGCAGCGTGCCGCCCGCAGGCATCGCCTGCAAAGCGTTGCGCGACAGATTCCAGAAGACTTGTTTGAGTTGCGACGCGTCTGCGCTAATCGTCACGGGTTCATCCGGCAAGTTTTCTTCAAGGACATGATCGTCGCGTACTTCGGGACTGTGGCGCAGCAGCGCAAATGTTTCGCGCAGCGGTTCGCGCAAATCGACATCCGTGAAAGTGCTGTTGCGCGGGCGCGCGTAAGTTAAAAAATCCGTGATGATGCGATTGAGCCTGTCAGATTCGCGCAGGATTATTTCCATCAATTCGGCTTGACCGGAATCACCGCTGATCTCCGAGCGCAGTACCTGAATCGAGCCGCGCATCGAAGCCAGCGGATTTCTGATTTCATGCGCAATGCCCGCCGCCACGCGCCCGACTGCGGCGAGCCTGTCTTGTCGCCGCGAAGTTTCTTCGAGCGCGCGAACTTCCGTTAAATCCTGAAAGGTAATGACCATGCCGGTCGTTTCCTTTGATTCGGCGAAGAGCGGAAAGATGCTGAAGCCGAGCCGCAAAAGTAATCCGTCCGGCGTCAAACAATTAGCTTCGTAACGCGGGCTTTGCTCGCTCATCGCCGCCGCGCGCATAGACTCTTCAATATGGTTGGGAATCTCGCCGAACAAAATAGATGCGTGCTGCCCGCGCACTTCCGCCGCCTTGTAGCCCGTGATTTCTTCAGCCGCCGCGTTGAAGGTAAAAATGCGCCCGTCCAAATCCGTAGTGATGACGCCGGAGCGAATGGATTCGACGATTCTTTCGTGCAGCACGCGCAAATCCGCAAGCGTCTGCGTCGCCGCGATCAATCGCACGTCCGCGCGAGATTGTCTCTCGGCGAGACGCGCGGCGAGCAGCCCGACGACAAGAAACGCGATGTCGTTGAGGCCGATGGTCTGAATCGTTTTGATTGTCGAAGCGGCGGTTTCGAGCGGCTCGTAAGGCTGCAAAACGCCTGTGATCGCGGCAATCGCCAGGCCTGTAAAAGCAAAGACGCAGCAGACGGCGGTTGCCAGCGCGCCGCGCGAACCGAGCAGAATGCTGGCGACGGAAATAACGATTATGTAGATCGCGGAGTACGGTGAATCGACGCTGCCCGTCACCCATACGAGCCATGTCGCCAGCAGCACATCTGCGAACAGTTGTACGCCGGTTTGTATGCGCACGCGCGAATTGAAATGCAGCGCGAGCGCATAAAAAATCGAAAGCGAAACGACGACGCCGAAGACAGGCAACGCTTCCTGAAGCGCGGAACGCTGCGGCGCGCCGCCGTATTGATCGCGCAGCCACAAAGCGCTCGCCAGCAGCAACAAGAAAGCGACGATGAGCCTGCCAATCGTCAGCCACCATGCGCCGCGCACGGATTCCGCATGTTCCTCTAATCGCTCTTGCTCCGCGTGCATCACACATCAAGCGTAACACGAGGAAGCGCTCGCCGCGCGGGAAAATTCGACGCCGAAGAAAAACGAAAAAGCGGCGCGAGAAAAATGATTGCTCTCGTAGTTGAGAGACGACCTTTTCCCGCGCCGCTGTGAACTTAAAAATCTTGGAAATTAAAAACTTGCGTGCTTCGTTACGCTGCCTTGCGCCGAGCTTGAACCGCGCGCTTCGGCTGTAGTCCGAGACGCTCGCGCAAACCCTTGCACGCATCCAACTCTTTTTCGGGAATGCAGGCGGCGCACACCCATTTGCCGTCCGCGTCGCGCATGAACCGCCGCTCGGTTTGTTTGCGGCACGCTTCGCATTTGAATCCTTTACTCATCTTCCTTTTCCTTTGCTCTACAAAGTTTTTGCTTTAAGCCGCGCGCGCCATTTGTTTGATTGGTTCATATTCACAAGCCAGATAACGACGCGCAATAAATTTCAACACCGCCGAAACGTGTTTGCACTCGAAGCCGGGTTCGGCGTTGCCGCGATAAACGAAATCCGCGCATGTGCAGGCCAGATGCTTCGTGTGCGGCTCGCAATACAAATGATAATCGCGCTCCGTCGTCGCGCCGCTCTCCGAACGCGCCATCCAGCCATACGGCTCCGCCTCGAAAACTTCGATCCGCTCCGAACGCGCCGCGCGCTGCTCCGCCGGTGAAAAGACTTGCACTCTACTATTCTCTTTTTTCTTTCCAATCATTCCTCTAACTCCTCAACGAATAATCAATTTCAGACAGAATTATAACACTTTGGCGCACGCGTGGAAAGATGTCTCACGCATGAAACACGGCGAAAATGAAAGTTTTCCGGGAGGATCGAGCGTTGAATAAAAGACTGATTATATTGCGCCGGATAGCGAAAGCCGTATTTACAAAGGCAAATCTTGGTCGGTTGAATCCGGTTACATAAATTGTTTGCTGCACGGCTTAAAGCCGGAATTTTGTACGGCACAGTACCAATGCACTTATTGCATTCGTGGTAAACTATTTGTTCGCTTTAACAGGAAATTTTATATCGCGGATGGCAGACCGTAGAACATTGCGGAACCGTCGCATCGTAATCCGTTTCCGCGCGGCTTTGAAGAGAAATACTTTGACGGTTCGTCGCGGAGCGAGTGAACATTTTGACGATCAAGGCGGGACGATTGATATGAGCACGGTACGGGCAAACGAGCCAGCGTGCGCGCCGCTGCCGGAGTTGTGGGGCGGAGTCGAATGCACGCTCAATCGCGTCGGTGATCGATATTTCGATCAACTTGCGCGTAGCCGCCACGACGTGCGGCTTGCAGATTTACATCTGTTCGCCGATTTAGGCGTGCGCGCCCTGCGCTATCCCGTGCTCTGGGAGCGGACTGCGCCGGAAGAAGATTTGGCGCACGCGAGTTGGGAATGGGCAGACGAGCGCCTGCACTGTTTGCGCTCTCTCGGCATTCGCCCGATTATAGGTTTAGTGCATCACGGCAGCGGGCCGCCTCACACGAGCCTGCTCGATCCGCAGTTTCCCGAAAAACTCGCGGGCTACGCGCGCCTCGTCGCAGAGCGTTACTCATGGGCGGAAAGCTACACGCCGATCAACGAGCCTTTGACAACGGCGCGCTTCAGCGGCCTCTACGGTCACTGGTATCCGCACGGGCGCGATGAGCGAACGTTTGCCTGCGCGCTTCTGACACAATGCCGCGCGACGGTGCTTGCGATGCGCGCGATACGCGAAGTAAATCCGTCGGCACAACTCATTCAAACAGACGATCTGGGCAAAACATACAGCACGCGCGCGCTCTCCTATCAAGCGGATTTCGATAACGAACGCCGCTGGCTGAGCTTTGATCTGCTCGGCGGGCGCGTCACACCGCAGCATCCGATGTGGAGCTATTTGCGCTTGGCTGGAACAAGCAAAGCGGAACTATCGTGGTTCCTTGAAAACACATGCCCGCCGGACGTTATCGGCATCAATCATTACATGACGAGCGAGCGCTTTCTTGACGAACGCATCGAGCGTTATCCCGTTTCGACGCATGGTGGAAACGAGCGGCATCATTACGCAGACATCGAAGCCGTGCGCGTCTGCGCCGAAGGCTTGACCGGCGCGCGCTCGCTGCTGAAGGAAACATGGGAGCGCTACGAGTTGCCCGTTGCCATCACCGAAGCGCATCTGGGCTGCACGCGCGAAGAGCAATTGCGCTGGATCAAAGAAGTATGGGATGGGGCGAAGAGTTTGCGCGACGAAGGCGCTGACGTGCGCGCCGTCACCGCGTGGTCGCTGCTCGGAGCCTTTGATTGGAATTCTCTGTTGACAGTGGACGCGGGGCATTACGAGCCGGGCGTTTTCGATTTGCGTGCGCCTGTGCCGCGCCCGACGGCTATCGCTGGCTTGCTGCGTGAATTGGCAACGGGACAAACGCCGACTCATCCCGTGCTGGACGCGCCCGGCTGGTGGCACAGATTAACGCGCTTGCAGTATCCGGCGGTGGTGCGGCATTCACAAAAAAACAGTTCTTTGAAGCGAGGTGTCTATATGGAAAGCGGGGCGACGCGTCCGCTGCTCATCACGGGCGCGACCGGCACGCTCGGAATGGCCTTTGCGCGTTTGTGCGAGATGCGTGGCTTGTCTTATCGCTTGCTCAATCGCCGACAATTAGACATCGCCGATGCGTCTTCGATTGACGCGGCGCTCGCAGAGTTTGAGCCTTGGGCGGTAATCAACACGGCTGGCTTTGTGCGCGTGGACGACGCCGAGCGCGAGCCGGAAACATGTCGCAGGGAAAATACAATTGGCGCGGCTCTCCTTGCCGAAGCGTGCGCCGCGCGCGCCATTTCCTTACTCACTTTTTCATCCGACCTTGTCTTCGACGGAACAAAGAACGCTCCTTATTTAGAATCAGACGCCGCCGCGCCGCTCAATGTTTACGGCACAAGCAAAGCCGAAGCCGAACGCCTTTTGCTCGACGCTTATCCTCCGACCTTGATCGTTCGCACAAGCGCATTTTTCGGCCCGTGGGACGAGCACAATTTCGCCGTGCAAGTTCTGCGCACGCTTGCCGCTAAACAAACCTTCGTCGCCGCAAGTGATTCCGTCGTGTCGCCGACATACGTGCCAGACCTCGTTCATACGAGCCTCGATTTATTGATTGACGGTGAGCGCGGCATCTGGCATTTAGCTAATGCGGGCGCGCTTACGTGGGCAGAGTTTGCGCGGCGATGCGCCGCGCACGCAAATCTAGATGCGTCGCTTATCGAAGCGCGCCCGACGAGTGAATTCCACTTCGCGGCGGCGCGCCCGCTTTACAGCGTGCTCGGCAGCGAACGCGGCACGCTGCTTTCATCGTTCGATGATGCGCTCGCGCGCTTTTTCCGCGAATGCGAAATCAAATGGAACGATAACGCGGACGATCAACGCCAGCCCACGCGCCGCGCAATGGCTGCCGCCGCCGGAAAATAGCTTGCGCGCGGCACCTCGCATCACGGTCTTCGATGTTTATAATTTGAATGGAAATTAGCTTTGACGGAACAGCCTTTGTTTAAGAGTTTCTTTGTCGGTGGTTTTGAGTGCTCGACGCATCGCACGAAGGCAGGCCGCAGGCTCGATTTGATTGCGGCAACGGCGCACGACACATACGCCGCCGAAGATTATCTGCGCTTGCAAAGCCAAGGCATACGCACTGTGCGCAGCGGTATTCGCTGGCACTTAATCGAAAAGTCGCCGGGCCATTACGATTTCTCGAGCGCGCTTCAGATGATTCGCCGCGCCCGCGAAACGAACACGCAGGTCATATGGGATTTGTGCCACTACGGTTGGCCTGATTACTTGGACGTGTTCAAGCCGGAGTTCGTGCAAAGCTTCGCGCGCATGTCACGCGCCTTCGCCGAACTGCTGGCGAACGAAACGAACGGCGTGCAGTTCATTTCGCCGATCAACGAAATTTCCTTTCTCGCGTGGGCGAGCGGCGAGGTCGGATATTTTTATCCGTACACCGAGCGGCGCGGCTTTGAATTGAAAACGCAACTTGTGAGAGCGGCTATCGAAAGCATCGAAGCCGTGTGGAGCGTGCTGCCCGAAACCCGTATCCTTCACTCCGATCCGGTCATAAACATCGTCGCCGATCCGTACAGGCCGGATGAGCGCGCGGACGCCGAAGGCCACCGCCTTGCGCAGTATCAAGCGTGGGATATGTTGGCGGGACATTTGTGGCCGCAACTCGGCGGCGCGGAAAAATATCTGGACATCGTCGGCGTCAACTATTACCCGCACAATCAGTGGATACACAACACGCCCGCGTTTAATCCTTCGCTGGCACTCACGCGCACGCATGAGCTTTACCGCCCGTTCAGGGAAATCCTGCTCGAAATCCAAGCGCGTTATCGACGCCCTTTGTTCATTGCGGAGACCGGCGCGGAAAATGAAACGCGCGTGCCTTGGCTTGCTTACATCGCGGATGAAGTCTTGGCAGCGAGAAACGCGGGAGCGCACATCGAAGGCATTTGTCTTTACCCGATCATCAATCATCCGGGCTGGGACGACGAACGCCATTGCCATAACGGTTTGTGGGATTACGCGAACGAAGCAGGCGAGCGGGAAATTTACGGGCCGTTAGCCGACGAACTGCGCCGCCAGCAGCAGCGTTTCTTTCCTAAAAAATTAGCCGCCGCCGGTGGTGCTGCTTGAATTTATCTGTTGCGATTCTTAGGCGTGCTCTTTAAGACCATCGCGCAGTTCCCGAAAGTCTGCGCGTAACTCATAAAACTCCGAATGCGTCTGCTTCACTTCGGCCTCGATACGGTCAAGCCTTATCTCGAAACGCGATTCCAGCGTATCGAACCGCTTGTTTATTTCTACGCGGAAGGATTCCAGCCGCTCTAAAATCGTCTCGAGCGTCGGCGCGGTTCTGTATTTCTCTTGAATGTCCTTTGTTGTGTCTTCGCTCATGCGAGAATCATATACTTGTAAACGGATTCGTTGCAAACATAATCGCAAGCAAAATAAAGGGGAAGCACGAACTTCCGGCGGTAGCCGATGCTGATAGCCATAGCGTTCTTCAACTTGCGAAACAATGTCCGTGTAAACGGCTATATCTTTTGCCGATGTGCTTTTTATCCTCACACATATTGACCGGCGGCGAAGCCTGATGCCCACGCCCACTGAAAATTATAGCCGCCGAGATGCCCCGTCACGTCAACGACTTCGCCGATAAAATAAAGGCCGGGAATGCTTCGGGCTTCCATTGTCTTGGAAGATAAATCGTGTGTATCGACGCCGCCAAACGTCACTTCCGCTTTGTTGTAGCCTTCCGTTCCGTCCGGCGCAAGCTGCAGATCGTTCAACCGAGAGGCGATTTTCTTTAGCTCATCGCTCGTATAACAATTAAGCGGTTTCGACTTCGCATAAAGCGCGCACCACGCTTGAGAAAAGCGTCTGGGCAAATATTGCGCGAGCAGATTCGCCAGTTCGATTTCGCTTTTCTGTTTTTCTTCGAGAATCGAAAGCGCGTCTTTTTCGGGCAGCAGATCGAGTGAAAGCGTATCGCCCTTTTTCCAGTACGAAGAAATTTGCAAGATGGCGGGGCCGCTCAAGCCGCGATGCGTCAGCAAAACGTTTTCGCGGAATTCCATTTTGTTGCAGCGTGCGAGCGCGTCGATTGAAACGCCGCTCAATTCCTTTAATGCTTCCAACTCGTTCGCCGCAAACGTCAAAGGCACGAGCGCCGGGCGTGTTTCCTGTATGCGCAGGCCGAATTGCCGCGCGATGCGATAACCGAAATCCGTCGCCCCGATTTTCGGAATCGACAGCCCGCCCGTCGCAATCACCAAACTCTCCGCTTCGTAATTTCCCTCATTCGTTTCAATCACGAACGACGAAATTTTTTCTACTTCGCGCACTTCGCAATGGAGACGGATTTCAACTCCGGCCAAAGCGCATTCCGCGAGCAGCATGTCTATGATCTCGCGCGCGCTGCCGTCGCAGAAAAGCTGGCCGAGTTTTTTTTCGTGATAACGAATATTGTGCTTTTCGACGAGCGCAACGAAGTCTGCGGGCGTGTAGCGTGCGAGCGCGGATTTGCAGAAATTCGGATTGGCGGACAAATAATTTTCAGGGCGTGTATCCGTGTTCGTGAAGTTGCAGCGCCCGCCGCCGGAGACAGCGATTTTTTTGCCGACGCTTCCGGCGTGTTCGAGCACAATCACACTACGCCCGCGCTTGCCCGCTTCCATCGCGCACATCAATCCGGCAGCGCCCGCGCCGATAATTATCACATCAATTTTCATCGCCGGAGTTTGAATGAAACTTTGTTTTTCTCGTTTACAAATTCTTGCTTACGACCTGTAACCGGCGCATCATTTTCCGCATGAGCGAAAACATCACCAAACTCACACTCGACACCTTACTCGAACGCCTGAACGAAATCGGCGAGCGGATGGACAAAGGCTTCGCCGCCATGAACACACGTCTTGACCATATCGAACAGCGACTCGACCAGACGGATGCACGGCTCGATAGAGTCGAAACGCTGGTTGACCGTTTGGCAAGCACGACATTCGAGACGCGCGCCGATATGCGGGAGATACGCGCGGACTTCCGAGAGATTCGCGCGCACTTCAAAGAACTCGCCTGAAACGCTTTCCGAAATTGTCCCGCGTTGGTTAAGCTATGCGGTTTCGGACAAAGCAATAATCTCATTCCATTGCTCGTTCGAGCGGCGGCTCTGTGGTAAAGAAATCCCTGTAAAAACGCGCGGTGAATTCATCCAACAATGCTTCGATGCGCTGCGGGTCGTGTGACTTGATAATCAGTCCGGCATGATGACGCTTCTGCATTCGCCAGACGATTTCCGTTTCCTTATACAGAGATGTATCCGGGTATTCCTGTCTCGCAAGAGAAACAATCAAGCCCGCGTAATCCTCGCGCACTGTGGCGGGCAATTCATATTTCCAATCGCCGCCCGCAAGCTCTATCTTCGCCCACTCCGCCCATAGATTCAGTCCGCTCGCCGCTTCGATTAAATCCGCGATGTTTGCGCCGCCGACGCGCGCCGATGTTTCCAGAAAATAGAAACGCCCGTCTGCCGCGCCCTTGATGAATTCTGTGTGCGAAACTCCGCGCAGTAGATTTTTCGTATTGAGCACGGCGCGATTGAAAAGCAGCAGCGCTTGTTCGTCCGACGAACCGCGCAGCATCGTTCGCGTCGTGAAAATGCCGCCGCGCGTGACATCCAGCGGCGGATGCCCGTAGCGGTTGGCGAGCGCGAAAACGACTTCGCGCTCGGCGACAATCGAATCGACATGAAAGATGTCGCCCGGCACATAACGCTCCAAGAGATAAAGCGATTGACGGTCACCGAGTTCTTCTATGAGCAGCCAGAGTTCTTCGATGGAGTTTACTTTTTTGATGCCAATGGCTCCGGCCTCGAAGCGTGGCTTAAGCATCCACGGCGGCGAAATCTTTTTAGCGAACTCTGAAAGCTTTTCGTAGTTGAGGACATGAACGAATTCGGGGACGAGCAAGCCCGCTTCCTGCGCCCGGAGCCGCATCGCCAGCTTGTCGCGGAAATAGCGCGTCGTCGTTTCGCCCATGCCCGGCACGCGCAAATGCTCGCGCAAGGCGGCTGCCGTCTCCAGATCGAAATCATCGAGCGGCACGATGCGGTCAATCGCTTCGCTCCGCGCCAGATAGCTGACGCCTTTGATGACATCCTCGCGCTGCCATTTATGATTAACGTCCGGGACGAGAAACACTTCGTCGATGCTTTCGCGCGGCCATTCCTGCGAATCTGCGATGCTCTGCGAAGTCAACAGCAGCACGCGCGCTTTCTGCCGCTTGCACTCGCGCATAAACTCCGCGCCTTTCGCGTAGCTTGCCAGACATAGAATAGTCAACGGGCGCGCGTTTTGTGTAAAAGACATAAACGTTTTTCGATGCTCCTTTTCGCCGCAGGATTATAAGCGAGCCGCGACGGATTGCGCACTCCTTTCGCGCTCGATCATAAAACGCAAGGCGAGCAGTACGGCGATGTTGAAAAGCAGTCCGAGCAAAGCAGAGAATTGTTCCTTGTAGAACGCGAAAACCTGCGTCAGTAAAATAGAAACGAGAATCGAGCGCTCGAACATTCTGTATGCCGTCAGCTTCGCGCGCCGTATGAGCACGACGCCGCTCAATACGAAGATTCCCGACAGCAAGGACGAAGCGATCTCCGCCCAATCGAGAAACGACAAATGCCGTATTTGCCCTGCGATTAATCCGATGATGCGGTAGTTTAGAATTTGCTCGCGGCGCAGTCCGACAATAAAAATCAACACGAACACATAAACGCTTTTGACGATCAACTGCCCTATGAAAAAAACGATGACCGCGAGGCCGAACCAGCGCGCTCCGGCAATGAATTGATAAAAGTCCGTGACAAGCTTTTTGCCGCGCGCAAACAACGAAGGTTCGACAGGCGCGCGCCGCAAATCCGTGTGCGCCAGCGCATCCTTGAGCGCGGCGACGAGCGGAAGCTCCGCGTTGCTTTGCTTCAGATAATCGAGCGCCAGCTTTTGTTCATCTTCGTCCAGATCGCGCCGCGCCACTTCTTCCATCGCGCGCAAAGCGTTGACGAGATACTCATGGCCTGTAAACTCGCGCCGTGCGTGCAGCGCGCGAAGCACGAGAAACAACAGCACGAAAATCAAATAGATGAGCGCGACGGCGGGCTTGAAGAAATAATTGTTGTCGCTCGTCACGAACTTTCCGACTTCGTCTATGAACAAACCGAAACCAAGCCCGCCGAGAATGGAGCCGAGCGTGGCGGCGGTCTTGCCTAGAAAGGAAAGCAGAATGATAATCGCGGCCATCATCGACAGGCCGCCCCACAACATGTGCGCGACGTGCAATCCGCCGCCGCCGAGTTGCGGATAGTTGGTGAGCCGTAGAAACAAACGAATTATCAGTATCGAAGCAATCGCCGCGATCAAAAAAGTTTCGACGGCAGCGCCTGCTTCAAAATTGCGTACAAGAAAACGCGCGCGTTTCATATCGCTTCCTGATTAGTATTCAATATTGGACTCTTCGTTTTGCGATCAAGTGTAAAGTAAAGATTGAGCAACACGCGGTCAAATGATGCAGAGCATTTTTACACAGGTTAAGGATTTGATGATGCACGCGCGCGCAAGCGAGTACACGGCGCAAACTCCAGCGCATCAACAACACCAACACAATATCGTGCTCGTTCACGGACTCGGCATGTCCGGGCGTTACATGATGCCGACGGCGGAGAGATTGATTCATTTCGCCAACGTTTATGTGCCGGATTTACCCGGCTTCGGGCAAAGCGATAAGCCGCCGCGCGCTTTGACCATCGCGGAGCTTGCCGATTATCTGGCGTGGTGGATGGATGCCATAAACATCGAGCGCGCGGTGTTCGTCGGCAATTCTTTCGGAACGCAAATCATCATCGAGCTGGCAACGCGTTTTCCAGAGCGCGTCGAAAGGGCAGTGCTGATTGCGCCGACAATAGACGCCCGCGCGCGCGTCGTCTCGCGCCAACTTGCGCGCCTGCTGCTCGACGCGACGCGCGAACCGCTCTCGCTGACTTCGATTGCGGTCAGCGATTATCTCCGTGCCGGTTTGAAACGCGGCGCGCGCACGCTTCGCTATGCCATCGCCGACTGCATCGAAGAAAAATTGCCGCACATACATGCGCCCGTGCTCGTCGTGCGCGGCGGGCGCGATCCGATTGTGCCGCAAGCTTGGGCAGCAGAAGTCGCGCGATTATCTGCGGGCGGGCGATTGAAGGTTTTGCCGCGCGCCGCACACGCCGTTAATTACAATTCGCCGGAAGAACTCGCCAGATTAATAATAGAATTCGTGAATGAAAAAGTTGCAACAAAGCGCTAGCTTCTGTTGAGATAAGAACGGAATTTATAAGTTGCCACTAGCTAAAGCTAGTGGCAATTGAAAAGCAGTTTCTTATATCAACAAAGCGCTAAGGATTCCACTGTATGAAGCGTGTGATGCGCCCGCGCTGCGGCGGTCAATTCCTGTCTCCGGCGAGTTGCTGAAATCTCGCGGCATCTTCGCTCATCCGCACGTTGTTAAAGAAAATGTAGGAAGCTGAATTTTTCGCAGTAGAATCTTGCGGCGGCAGCATCTCCAACAGTTCCTCCAACTCTTCATTCTCGTAAACATAACGCCAGCCGTTGCGCCCGTGCAGCCTGTAATAAACACGCTCCGGCGTCACCGTGCGCGCCGCGAAAGGATCGACGACATGCGTTAATTCGAGTTCGCGGCACAGCTTGAGAATCAATTCCGGCGGCCAACCACCACGCGGTTCCCAGCAGAACGATTGATTCTTGGCGCGTTCGATTGCGGAAAAAAAGCGGCGCATGTTTCGGACGTTTCCCGCTGTCGGCGTAAAACTCGCGGGGCATTGAAACAGTATACGCGTCGCTTTGAGCGCGGCGGCGCACGCGGCAGTCATTGCCCAAGCTTCTTTGACAATCGGGGTCAAACGAAATGCTCCGCACTCTTCGCGCTCTGTTTCCGTCAACTCGCGCTTGAGGCGTTTATAAGTCGGGCTGCGCGCTTCATGGGTGATTAGCTGCCATGCTTTGATCGTGAACTCGAAATCCTCTGGCGCATCTTCACGCCACCTTTTGAGCGTAGAGATTTGCGGCGGCTGATAAAACGTCTGCTGCACTTCGACCACCGGAAACATTTGCATATAGTCAGCGCGCGCCGCGCGAAACCCGCAGCATCCGACCTTCAATCGTTTGTTCGCAAGCTTCATCCTCTGTCCTTGTCCGCGAAAAGAATTTAGCGAAAGATACTGCACCACAAAGCGCACATGAATCATTTAGCTGACGCCGGAAACTTATCCTACTTTATCGCCTTTGTAATCATGCGGGAAAACATGCAATTGATTCCGCCTCGATAAGCCGCTAATATATGGAAGTAACGACCACCCACTTGCACTCTATACGGCTGCCTTACTTATGAATAAAAGATTCTTCACTCCGCACAAATCAAGCATCGTCTTGTCCGTTCTTCTTCTGTTCGCCTGTCCTTCGTTTTTACAGGCGAAGGATAAAAAAACTTTGTCGAATATGCGTCCGCGCTGGCGGAGATAGAGCGCCTCGAATCGTCATCGACGGTGAAGCAGTAAATTGTCTAAACAGACACGCAAATTGTTAGCCGCGTCTACTCTCATGCGGCGAAAGATTATTTCATATCGTAAGGAGAAACCTCGTGTCCCATCTGCAACGAACAAAGAGGCGCTTTTTGGCGCTTGTACTCTTCTGTGCAGCAATCTCGCACGGCGCTCATACTGCCGCTTCAGCCGCGCCCGCCGCAAGCGAGGCAGAGTATCGCGGTCAGTTTTCGGCGGAACTTGCGCCCGCCACGGAAGACCTCGACCAAGTCACGTTCAAGCCTGTCGTCGATCTCTCGAAAATAAAGTTCACGACAAAGCCGGATGCCGCAGACAAAGTGACCGGCGCTTATCTTTTCGATCCGTTACAGGACAAACCGACGGTGCTCGCGCTGCTTTTTGAGCCGTCCGGCGCAGAACCCTTTATGCGTGTCGATCTTAATAATAATCGCGTCATAGAGGACGATGAGCGAATCGCTCTCAAAAAAGGCGCAGACGGTAATCCTTATATTCTGGAAGCGATGATTAATTTGCGTATGAAATCTTCGTTATTCCAGAGCTATCCTATATTCGTTCAGTATTACAAGGACGTCGCTTCGGATGAATTAAAGGATGGCGAGCGCCTTGTGTTGCAATCAAAGGAGGCGTTCGCGCGCGGAATTGTCGATGTGGCAGGCCGCAAGACGATGGTGCAATACATTTTCAATCCGCGAACGAAGAAGATCAATGCGCTCGACGGTTCTTTAGGCATCGACAGCAACGGCGACGGGCATATCGACACGGATCGCTTTTCGCCCGAGTCAGCCGCCGCCAGTGACGAAACGATTGTGTTTCATTTGGGCGATCACTACGTTTCCACAAAGCGCGTCGATGTCGAGAAAAACGAGATCGTGTTACGCGAACATCCGGCAACGGATTACAAACGCATCGAGCTTGAGGTCGGCACGGAAATGCCCGACTTTACGTTTACCGACTTTCGCGGAAAAAAGCGTCGGCTGTCGGAGTTTCGCGGCAAATATGTGCTCGTCGATTTCTGGGCGGCGTGGTGCGGGCCGTGCCGCCGCGAACTGCCGTATCAAAAGTATGCCTACACTAAATTTCAGGCGCGCGGCTTTGAAATACTCGGAATGAACAATGATCCTGAGCCGCAGCTTATCAAGCCGCTGTTGGAAAAGAACGGATTGACGTGGCCGCAGGCGACGATGGACAGCATCAAATCGCTGGAAACACGTTACCGCATACATTTGTTTCCGACGACGCTGCTACTCGGCCCCGACGGTAAAGTGATTTCCCTCAATCAGCAAAAGAAAGACCAACCGCAACTGCGCGGCGAGGATTTAGTCAAGTCGCTCGACAAGCTGCTTCCGCGATAAAGAGATTGTCTCGGGAGCGGATGAGGCGAGTGCCGCTCAAGCGGAAACTTATCGCAAAATAGAAAGCGGCCAGCATTCACAATGCTGGCCGCTTTAGCTTTAACCGCGCAAGAGTAGCGCTCTTGCGCGCAATGTCGAATTCCCTCGTAAGAGTTTAGTACTACATTAGCTTTGATTCGTTCGCACCACTTTAAGGGCATCGTTCGCATTTCAGCACTTTTTGTAGATTAGAACCGTTCGCATGCCGCATCAGTCTGCAGCTATAAGTGAGTTTAGCAGCCCTTCTTCTTTCTTTATCACATCATAACGATGCCAAATATCAGCAACGGCTTTTTTGATGGAATGCAAATTACCCTGAATGTTCCTAATGGCTGCAATATCGTTCTGCACACGAGCCGCATCCAACAGTTCTTTTTTCGCCCGAAGGAGCTCATACGTGGACATAGCGTTGGACGATATAGTACGCCATGATTCATACGCAGTAGGAGTGTATCCTACAGTCATTAACTGAAGACCAGCTACACCGAATAGCCTTAAACAATCACCGGATAGGTCATACAGCGCTGAACCAGCATCGTTGTATGCTTGACTGACGACATTTGCTTGCTCGAAAGTCGATATTCGTCGTGAGATATGGATAGCCCAAAATGCAAGCCCGCCCGATATCACGAAACTCAAAATGGTAAAGAATTCCGACCATATTAACGTCATAATGACAGTTTCAAATTACAGTTGGTTTGATTACTACGGTTGATGTACATCGTTCGCACCACTTCTGGTATACCGTTCGCGGTTTTACAGATTAAAAGAAGCCAAAATCACTCTAATGGAAATTCTTTCACCGATCCATCTGGCATTATATTTCGCACTTTCGTAAATCCTACGCTTTTAAGATTTATCACAGTACGTGTATCTAGCGGTCTGTCAGCTCCCGTTGCACCTGGTTCATAAACTGAAACAAAGATCTCGTTATATTCACCAGCCACATCATTAGTAATTAAAGCTGAAGGATCCATCGCATTTGCAGTCTGTACAAAAGCCCGACGTCCTTCGACACTGGCATACTTATTATTAAATAATGCAGGATTGCCTGATTCAACAGAAATGTCGGCTGGTGGGGTTTTAACGGGTCGTATAATACTTCCTAGTATACCGAACACCGCACATGCAAATGGAATCAGAAGTATTAGGATTAGTATGTTACGTTTTGATTTTTTCGGACTGTAAGTGCTGCCACCACAATGTGGGCATCTAGCCACGTTATGAGCAATATACTGCCGGCATTTCGCGCAAGGGGAAAAGGTAGTTTCAACCATTGTCAGGATATCTCCAGTGCGGAATACCGCTCTGGCATTCATCCATCATTTAAGCATGCAGTCAAGCAGCTGGCTCTTGTGCGAAGCTAGTGCCGCACATTTTAGACTACAGGATGATGTCTAATGAGTAATTAAGGTAAGTTTGGGCGTAGCTGTTTTAGCTAGAAGGGAGGGGCATTTTATTAAGGCGATCAAGCAGCAGCAAAATATCTTTGCGTTTTACGTCTTTAGATTCCTTATTGGCACTCTCAAGCGCAGCGGTCACGCTTAGTGAGTTTGAGAGTATTTCTTCGCGCGCTAAAAAGATGGATGCCTCTGCGCGAAGTTCTCGGTTTTCCTGACCATTAGCGTTCTCTATCGCTTGTAAGTACAACCGCCGACCCTCATTTACGTTACCTTGCCGGTATCGTATTAAGCCCTCAGTTGCCAATAGTATCGTTTGAGTATCATTACTAATATCTGATCTATCTATGGAGTCCAGCGCTTCAATAGCTTTAGAAATATCTCCTATATTTGCATAGCTGAAAGCTAGGTTATTCCACAGAATAGGATCGTTAGGATTAGCTACTAAGCCGAGTTTAGCTAGCGCAGCGGCAGTCCGATAGTCTTCCAGAATTGTACAGGCAAGATACGATGATAAAGCTGATGGTAAGCTCGAAAAGGGTTGATCATAATACCAGTTTACGCTTTGCTTAAACGCATCGTTCCATTGACCATTATGATAATAGTCGAGGGCGCGGGCTTCAAAGATACGTGGGATATTTACGTCAATGAAATCAACATCAAAATTATTCAGTTGATGAGATCCCCACTCCGCTTGTGCCGCACTATTCTCGTTAGGATCAGATAGCGATTTTCGGAATAATTTTCGCGCCTTACTGCGACTTCCAAAAAAGACTTCTACGGTAGCAAGGGCACTGGCAAGCTCTGTTGTTTGTGAAGGCGCAAAATCAGTGTCAGAAACTAAACCAGCCCCTCTTTTGATATAACTAGAGGGCTTTCCAGCATGTGAGCTAACACCAATTTCTGCTGCCAGAAGCCATGGGTCATATCTTGTTAATTCTGTCCGTCTAAGTATATATCGTGCGCGATCAGGTTCATCTAAATGAACATATAATCTTGCAGCAGATCTTAAAATAAAACGGTTGTCAGGAGCTAACGCTAGAGCTATCTCCATAGGACGAGTTATCTTCTTCACAGGAAAACCAAGCAAGGTATATTCTCGTGCCAGATCGACCCATGCTATTGCATTCCGAGGTTCTCGCATTAACCGCACACGTAGCTTGCGAATGTTCGCACCAGCGCGTCTATTAACTTCTTTAGGGTCGACAATTTGAACATCTGACAGAGGGGGGTAGACATCTTGCTCTTGGTCTATTTGCCTTGACGGTGTAAGAATTTTAGATGCTAACTCTTTAGCAATTTTCGATGCACTTGTATCCGAATCTAAAAGAAAGGTAGCTGCCTCTCTTGCGTCATCCTCACGCCGAAGTACAAGAGCAGATGAAACTAGATCAGCCGCGAAGGATGGTGTCTTGTGATTACGCCAGTCTTGGACTTTATCCGCTAAAAAATCTAAGTTTTGGTCTGAGGTGTCAGGCTCATCATCGTATGTTCCTACAGAGTCTAGCTCACCTAAAGACAGTGTCGTTCTAAAATCACGCCATCTAGGGATTATATTTCTATGTTTAGGTAAAATAGACATTGTCGGAAACCTTATCTAGTTATAAGTACCAATTCCAGCCCTATAAGCAAGAAGATTAAACCAATTTACATAACGCTCTAATGAATAAGATTTAGCTCCGTTTTTAGGGTGACCTCGGTATTGTGGATCGGGATCACATAGTCGACTAATGATTAGCATTAGCTCTTTTCTCAAATCAGGATGTGATGGCAGATCGTTCTCTATTTTTTCTAAGGCACGCCCGAAGGCTTCCCGGATATAAGGCGCAACATCTGCGAATGTTCCTGTCCACACTTTCCAATGATGAGCCGGGCTCATTTCTGACAATAAGAGTCCAGTCATACTGCTGGTCGTAAACATGAAAACGACCATACTACCGAGATGATAAAGATCAGGTGCAACACGGCGTTCATGCCAGTCAGTAGCCCTGTATTTGTAAAGCAATTCAGGAGGCGCATATCCATAATCTCCTGGCACATTAAGGATATCGCGCGGAGAATCAGCAGCTTTGTCAGATGCACATCCTAAGTCTGCTAACTTAGATACTTTACTATCGAACACAAGTACATTCGACGGCTTGAGATCTTGGTGTGCTATGCCTTCCCCGTGTAATTGCTTTAATCCGGTAGCCATCTGGTGGAGAGATCTTAAAACCCATGCAAGATTGAAACTTTGAAGCATATCAAGCTGACCACGAATGTCCTTATCAGCTTGTTCAAAAATCAAATATTCAACGGGGCCGTTTACACCGCTTTCACTTATATGAAATTTACCACTCGTAATCGCGCGCACTACACGATCAAGATGCCGATTCCGGCATTTCATGACAATATCCCGCTCAAAATTATATGCCTTGGTCATTGCCTGTAGTTCCGTGGCAGGATCCGGAGAATTAAGAGCCGCAGAATAATCCATAGCCTTAAGAAAAGCGGGCATTCCGTCTTTTGATTGCACGTTATATGAACATGAAAAATGCCCGCCCGTCGCATCTGGCGGACGAATTATCATATTCCCGACCACCCAACCACCATCAAGCGTTTTCCCCGCAAGTAACTGTGCCGGTGTAACCATAAAAAGCTCCTTTGGAAGCAACACTGGATGAAATATAGCCCCAGAGTGATTGTTATAATAACACACCGATGCGTACCTGATAGATTGTTTCACATCTGCAACAGATTTAAGCACTTAGCTATTTCAGACAGAATTCTAAGAAGCCACCGCTACAGCACAATCCTCGAAGCACATCCTGTAATAGATGTTTCGCATTAGCCCGGCACAGTACGCCGCATAATTCATCGCATATTGTACAGGCACAGGATCGCCGCCCAACCGCTAGGCAGCATCTGTGGCGCTGCTTTCAACTCCCGCCCGTACCGTAGCATTTGTTCAAGAAAATACTTACAGTGCCAGAATGCCTCCAGCAACGGGCGCGTCTCCACCATCCAGTTATCATTTGTGCGCCCGGAATCGAACTCATGATCAAGGGCATCTTCACATATTGCAGCAAACCACGCATTCACTAGCGCATTACCGGGCGCAATCCCAGAAAATAAATCGCGCGCTCGCCGGACAAGATACTGTAAATTAAAAGTCTTAAAACTTTGGTGATAGAAACGATAAATCCCATCTTCTTCTCCCGAATGAAAGTCAGCTAACAGCTTTTCTATTTCCGGCAATCGTTCCTTCATATTGGCTAGTAATTCATCGTTTTGTTTCTGCATTTCATTTGGAAACATTTCTATGGTATTCATTTAGCTCTCCTATTTTCGGTTAGATGGCAACCTTAAGAAGCCATCGCTATACAATCTTCAAAAGACAAGCGATAGTAAATCGCCCGCGTTAGTTCCACATCCCGCATACAGTAATCAGCAATAACATCGTGGTCGCCCGCACAGTAACGGTCATAAACCGTCGCGCCCGTTATTCCATCCGTTTTCGAGCTTTCCAGCCCCAACGCCCGCGCCAAGTTATCCAGCGAAACCATCGAGCGTCCCCACTTTTCCCATTCCCGCATCGTGTCGTAAATCGGCTGGCTGCGATAGCGAGCAAAGCTCAGCGACACAAACGGGCGCACGCGATGAACAACAGATCGCTTATATAGAAACAGCAAATCGAAGTCGTAAATGTTATGCCCGATCACTTGATCCCGGCGCGGATCAAATCCATCAAACAGCCGCCAGAAAGCGCGCAAAGTTCGCGCTTCATCCAAGTGAAAGCGCAGGGTAGCCCGGTCGCGCCCCAGGATGCCTTTATGAATTATTACCCCGTCTTGTTCAACAATTAGCCCGATACATAAAACCCTGCCCAATTCGCCGCGCAACGCCAGCTTCCGAAAATCTTCATCAGTGCAACAAGGCAAATCGGCGCACGCTACATGCCCACACTTATCAATTGGCGGCAGCGTTTCAATATCCAAAAACATACGTCGCATAGCAATACCTCCAGACCCTAATCGACATAGATAATAGATGGCCATTCATCGTCTTCATCAATACTCGAAGTACAAATTTCAGGCTCGTCACGGCTATCGACAAAATTCTTTAGCTCTTCCTGTATATTTTCACCAGCGGCAGAATTTGATGAATAGTGTTCATTGCTCCCATCGCCTTCCACAAGCACGGCACGCCCCAACAATGACCAGCACTGATCGCAATAATCCAAAACGATTACTACATCAGGAAACAACCGACTTAACTCTAGTAGTGGGTTGAATGGGGACGTGCCCATACTAATGAAATAGATCGTGTCCGGCACATTGTCGGATCGCCCCACTTCGCACACGTTCCACGGAGTGCCCCATTGCGACATCGTCCATTCAAATCTGTCCGAATAACCCGTTTCGATTAAACAGCGCCGCTCAGAATCCGCACAACGCTCTTTGTAATCCTGTATCTCGATTTGCCCGCACGTTTCGATAGTCCTACCCAACTTCTCCAATTCAGCCGAGATCCTGATACATTCCGGTATCGGAATAATCGAATCAAGGTCGAAAAGCTCGTTGTCGCCGGGCCAGCCTTTTATGTAATCAAAAACTTCGCGGACGCGATCAGGCTCGCCTTTAATAAACATGCGATGAAAGATAGCTTCAAAGAACATAATTTACTCCGTTAACCTTTTTGCTAATTGGTTATGCTCGCTCATTACTAAGCGATGCGCCCATGCCGCCCCGGCGCGCACGCCCGGCTCTTTATCAGTTGCTACAGTTTGCTCCAAAGCGGCGCTAACATTCGGTGTAACAGGTAGAAACGCAAGACACGCAATAGCGACCAACCGTTGATCGAAGTCTTCGGACTTTAGTGCCGGAAGTACAAAGCACGGATCGCGTAACATACCCAATTCAGCCATTGCGACATTTGCCTGAAACCGAGCCTCCATGCCACCCCATTGTTTGGCAAGGAACATCAAAGTATCAGCCCGATCAAATAGGTACTCAGCCGCTTTTTTCGGATCGGCATCAAACCGCGAAATATGATTTAGATTAGGCACACGCCGGATATCGCCATTCAGTAAAGTTACCAACCGGTGTGCTTTCACCATTTCTTTCGCTTTCGGGTACAAAGGTTCGACCATAAGCAAAAGCTCATCTGCCGTTAGCCCCGGTACTGCCAGCGATACTTGTTCCGGCAATTCAAGTCCGTCCGGTTCGCGCATACTTAGCCACAGGCGCGTACTTTCGAGAACATCGCTTACAGACTCATATAATGCCGCAGCAGCTTGTCGTGCCGCCGCGTCCAGGCGAACGCTACGAAGTAATGTTTTAAGAGTTCCGGCAAGTGCTTCCGCTTCAGCCTCGATATGCATTGCCCGTCCGAGTGCGACCGACGGTAATTTGCAATTCTCCAATTCCGAAAGCTGTTCTTCGGCACGAATCCCAACCCACCAGTTTTCAATTTGTAAAAATGAAATGTACAAAGTGCCTTCCTCCTTATCTGTATTGCCAACGTAATGCGCCTTGCCATCGACGCGCCCAACATATTGCACCGCGCGGTTGGCACGTCGCCGGTGTACGCCTTTTTTAGCGGTTAGAAATGTCTTAGCCGCGTCGGATGCCATCACACGAATGTGAACTGTTCCATCCGGGCGCAGGGAATTATCCATCTCAATTTCCGCTGCCATATCCTTTATGGTTACGGGTCGCTTGTGCCGTTCTACAGCACGGCGCGTTGCTTCATGTATGCGCTCGGCGTTAGTAGCAAACCCGCCCGCAATATCAAGGTCGTGGTCGGACACGCCGAACGGTGCCCACAAACTTGCCCACTGCCCGCTACGAACTACTTTGCGAATAGTTGGTCGTTTGCTTTTGGATAGCTGAAGCAAGGCATTCGGCAGAAGCCGCAGGTCTTGTAGATTCGGATGTGGTTCCGGCGCGGCGACAAGGCGAGCGCGAACTTCCGACGTTCCGATAGGACGCGGCAAACGGTCATCATCAATCGCATCCTGTAAACGCTTCGTCCATATTTCATGAAATGCCCGCTCAACTTCTTGCAGCCATGTGAGCGGCAGTTGTGGCTGATACAAATCGGCATTCATTCCTGTTGGTAGGTAAGTATTAGTGCCGCGCCCGTCGCCGCGTACGTGTATTAGCTGGAGTTCGCCTGTTTGCGCTAAACCGCGTAGATCACGAACGACCAGCAGTGGAGTTAAATCTTCGGTGCCAGGATGGCCGATCAATAAGTTCGACACGTCAACGGCGCGCACGGCGCGCCCGTGATGCGCGACGGCTTCACGGGCAAACGCCAGCACGCGGCGGCGACGCGACTGTAGATCGGGCACTACTACTTCCGATGTGTTGTAGTAAATAGAACGCGCGGCGTAGTAACGACGATTGCCTGATACGCCGGGCGAACAAACCTGCTGCCGCGCCTGTAGTAAAACAAGAACGCTGGAGACGGCGATGTTTACGGGTTTAGCGTAAGAGTCCCGAATTTCGGCAACTTCTTCAGGCGTCATCACGGCGATTATTTCCGTGACCGAACAGGCGCGCACATGTGCCCGATTAGCGCGCTCCAGCGCCCGAAGAATAACTATGTGAGCTTGCTTTATGGCGATCATCCCTTGCCTCCTTTCACGGTTGAAAGCACCCCGTCGGGCATTTTGCCCTCGTACCTTTTGGTCGAGTCCTGAATAGACCGGTTTTTGTCGCGGTTAGGTTCGAGATGTATGGCGCGTAGCATAGGCAGACCACAATCATCGGGATACTCGAGCAGGCGCGTGGCAATACGCTGGACGAGCGGGATCATTAGCCCCGGCGCACCGCCGGTCATCTCGAGGATGAACTCGACCTGTTCGCGGTCAGCCTTTTTTCGAGCGTCTAGCTTGGCAAAGTAAGGATGAAGTTCGACAAGTAACTCCCACGCCTCATCTACATTGTACGGCTCGAAATATACCCACTCGTGGATGCGGTTCTCGATTTGTTTTAGCTGAAGCATCATCTTCGGTAATTCATCCATGCCGATGAAAATTAAGGACAGTGTCCATCCCTCAATCTCTGCCGTATCCCTGACCAGTACCATGCCGCGTATGGCATCAAGTGAAAGGCAACCCGCCTCATCTAAAAAAACCATCTGGATACGCTTGCGCCGCAGGACGAAGACGGTTTGTCGCGCTAAGCCTTCTGTTGGTGTTTGTCGATAAAACCCTTCGTCCATGTTCGTCCCCGAAACCGCGTCATAAAGGCTGCGAATGCCCTTTTTCATCTCGTTGCCCGCCCATTGTTCGATCTCTCCAACTTCATAGTGAAAGGCGCGAAAGCTATTCTCGTCTTCAGGGTCATAACGGTCGTTGATCTGCTTTATGATCCATCTGGCAGTTGTTGTTTTGCCTAAGCGGGAGCGCCCGGCATAGATCACAAGGGCAGAAAGCGTATGAACGGCGAACGTGCGGTTTGCCGTGCGGATCATCTGCGCCGTTTCGATGATTTTTTCCTTAAAGTGAAAGCGAATAGGGAATCGTAGCTTCTCCATATAGAACTCCTTTAGTAATTAATCCCTGCCGCCATCGCGGCGTTTGTACTTTTCAAGCAACCGTTCAACCTCTTCCATATCCGTGTCGTCAGGATCGGGTGCCACAACGGCCGGTTCGGAATCCACCTGTTTTCGCGCAACTTCCCATTCGGCCTTGTTGGCCATGCGCCGGTCGTGCTCATGAATTTCAGCGGCGTATTCCCGCTGACGGTCGATCAAACCTTTACGGTGTTCGCCGCCGGAGCGAATAACGTCATCGGACGTGTATTTAGAATCTGGCTGCCCCATAAGCCACGCTTCGCATAGGTAAGCGCCGGTCGTCGCGTCGTAAAGCAACACGCTCTGTAAATCTTCCGGGTTGTATCTAACTTTTGCTTGGCGCTTCCAGTGGAAATCAATATCCGGCGACCAGTAGTTTCCGCCGCCTTTACCGTTCATGAAGCTAATACCGGTTTTAGTGATCGTGCGAACTGTGTCGCTTTTCAACAAAAAAACTCGCATTGCGTCTTCACTTTCCGGCATGCGTAGTCGAACGGTTTCTTCCCATAGTTCGGCGGGCTTGCGACCTGTTTCGCTATGAACGCGCTGGTGATAGTCCGTAACAACCCAGCTTTCGATTTCACGCATCAGTTGTTTACGGGTAAGTAAAACGGCAGTGTGTTTTTGGGCAGCCCCTTGTGTGGTACCGATGGCGTCCATGTGTCCCGGCTGCATTTTCAAGCAACCATCATTTAAGGTTCTAAACCAACGCTCGATGCGTCCTTTGCGGCGCGGGTAATAAGGCGGATCTGGATCAAGACTTATATGTAATGAACCCAAGCTGGACGCGACGGTGTGCGACATGAAATCTTTGCCGCGATCGGGTTGCAGGATTGCGGGCAATCCACGGTTGCCCCATGCTGGGTTGCTTTTAGGTGAAATAGCCTGCCTAAGCAGGATAAGTGTGGTGTAGGAATCCGGCTGTTTTACGGAAAGGAAAAAGCCGGCGATTGATCTTGAATGCGCATCGAGCACGACGCTAATCCAAACTTGAACCACTTCCCAATGATCTTCGACCCATTGCCTAATCCAAATGTCGAGCCGTGAATGGTCAATTTGCCAACGTTCGTTTGAATAAGAAGTTAAAACCATGCGGACGGTGGCGCGCCCTTGCTGATTCCATTCTTCGATCTTGCCGGAACGAATTAGTTTGTCGGCTTCAGGGAGGCTGTTGATGAATTCAAGGACGGCGTGGTAGCCGGGAGCTTTCAAGTTCTTATCTTCACAGTCCCTTTTAACTTTTTTCCAGATAGCCGCCACTGGGGCCGCCGGGCGCGCGAACCACCAGCTTAAGGTGAGCCGCTTTATTTCAGCCGTCATGACAATGGTAGGTTTATTCTGGAAACGCTGGTCGAGTATCCCTTTCGTTCCGTGTTCACGAAAACGTTTGTGCAGCTTCTGTGCCCACCGTGTGCTGGTGGGTATATTCGGGTACTCTTCGCGTAAGTATTCCAGCGCTTCGCGCGGACTCTTGCCGTTCTCGATCAGAGATACGAGTCGGTAATTTCGCGCGATGGTTTCAATTTGTGTTTCAGACAGTTCTTCGATCCCTGTAACATCGCCTTCTTTCATCGCCCACCTCCCTGTAATGCGAGCAGTTTGATAAAGCGGTTTTTCGGACAGTTGTGCCTGAATAAGCGGCGCAAAGCCTGATGTAGGAATTGATGCGGGAAGCACAGGCCGCTGCGGCTCCTGCACTCTTTTGAGTGGACAGATTTGTGGTGTTTGCTATAATGCAGACTCATAGAGACCTCCGGTTTGCAGTCGCGCTTGACTGTTTCCAACACACTTAGCGCGGCTACGATTGGTGGTTAATCAATAGGAGTCGGACGGCGCTCTAACGCTGTCCGGCTCTTTTTCTATCTTTATTCGTTTTCCTGTTCATGCTCATCTTCGTTTTGTTTGTCATTCTCACGCACGGCATACTTATTTTTGCCTGTGCGTATAAATCGTTTGCCTCGATTGTGGTAGCGGGTCAGTGCGCTTGTCACCGTCTGTTTATTAACGGTCTCGAAGCCGAGCTCATGGAGCCGCTCGAGGATCTGATCAACGTGAAGCGCGCCCGCGACCCGCAATATGTTTTCAATGTTGTCCGGGATGGACAGCCGTGCCGATGGAGCCGGCGTGGCGTTCCCGCCGGTAACTAACTCCCGCGTCCTTAGCATGGACTTCAGATCGGCTTCTTCCTGCGTCAACTCAGCGCGTAGCCGTTGAATGTTTGCTTGTTTTCGTTCAATAGCCACATCAAGCTGTTTCATAGTCAGGGATGGTATCAAATAGCGCATGTGCGTGTCAATGCAATGTATCAACGCTTTTGCATATGGTATTTTGAAAAGCCAGTTTCCTGATTATCCCCCGTAATATCGAACATTATGCAAGAGGCACTATATATCAAAAACCGTAACAGCGATATATTTATACCTCTGGGTATAAATATATGCAAGTGGACATGTCGCTATTCGCAGGATTTACGAAATGGCAGCCTGTTTGCGCGATATAGTAGTGCATAGTATAAACATAGTGTCTGTAAAGGGAGAACCCCGTCGTGTCACAAGTTATTATCGAAAATCCGGTGCTCAACTCACCGTTTGTTGCACCCACCAAGCATTTCAAATTCACGAGTGAAGGTATTACCGATCAAGTCTTAAATGCGCGGCGCGTTTCATCGTACTTTATGCTTATTCCGCGCTTTGCCCCAATAATCATTGCCAATAGATATAAGATTCAATTAGGAGCTGTAGCATGGGCTTCTTTTTCCGTAAAAGCATAAAATTTGGACCGATGCGCCTCAATTTTTCTAAGGGGGGCATCGGTATCTCGGCAGGAGTCAAAGGCGCGCGCGTTTCTACCGGCCCGCGCGGCACATATATCCACGCCGGCAGGCATGGCTTTTATTACAGCCAGCGAATTGGTGGTTCATATGGTCATCAACCAGCATCCCCAAAAGCGTCACCACAACCGCAAGTCTATACAACTCTTGCTGATAATGCTTATGTGATCGGAACAGCGGATGTTAGCCGCTTAGTCGAAACATCGAGCGCCAAACTGCTGAACGAAATAAATGCGCGCTCTCGTATCATGCGTAGCGCACCTTTCGCGCTGCTTGCGACCATCGGTTTAACACCGGCGGTATTCTTTGCCGCACCTTTCATTGCTGCTGGCTTACTAAGCATATTCATGCACGATCGCAATGCCATAACAACTATATCTACAGTGCTGGCTATGGTGGCAGGACTTGCAACCGCTGTTGTCGGCGGCATTTTTACTTGGAGCGTTCACCGCGAAGATATGCTGCGCCGCACGACGCCAATGTTTTATGAACTCACGGAGGATGCGCTCGCGCGATTTACTGCTATTCAACAAGCATTCAATACCCTTTCTCGCTCTAACAGAATTTGGCGCGTACGAACACAGCGCCCAAATTTCGACTGGAAGCGTAACGCTGGCGCATCAAGTATCCTGACGCGACAGGTTGTTGCCGCTGGTCAGATGTCGCCGCCGTACATCGCTACTAACGTGGATATATTCGGTATCCGGTTAGACGACTCCGAACTATATTTTATGCCTGACTATGTGCTCGTCCGTCAGCGCAACCAGTACGGCGCAGTATCTTATGCATCGCTTAATTTTTCTTTCGTACCCACACGCTTTATTGAAGATGGAGGAGTGCCGCGCGACGCGCGGGTCGTGGATCATACATGGCAGTATGTGAATAAGAACGGCGGCCCCGACCGGCGCTTTTCAAACAATCGCCAGCTACCGATAGCACAATATGGGTTGCTCGAACTTCAATCCGGCACCGGACTTAATATTCATATACATGTCTCAAACCTTGAAGCTGCCACATACTTCGCCGATGGCTTCAACCGCGTGTTGTCGGCACGTCCTTATAAACAGCCGCCGCCGCGCCCAAATACGTCCCGACCAGCAGGCGGCACAGGAACAAGGAAGCCAGAGCCTACGGACGGCACTAAATCGGCATACGAAATTTTAGGACTGGATAGAGTAGCTTCCGCTGAGCAGATAACTATGGCTTATCGCCAGATGGCGAAGATGTATCACCCTGATCGGTTGGCTAATCTTGCGCCGGAATTCATTGCGCTCGCTGAAGAACGGATGAAAGAGATTAACGCTGCTTATGCGCAACTGAAGAAACCTCTTTAGGCGCCCTGTCGGACTACACAAGTAGCGCGTACATCAAACCATATGATGCATTAAAAAAAACTACGCTGGGACTGGAGACACTTTAGATGGCGACAAACGAATCGAATATTCCGAGCGATCCAACTGAAGGCGACGGAGCCATAACCGGCTCGGATAGTGATCGTATCACAGCGACTATCGGGAACTGGAAACGTAAGCTCCTGGACGTCAGTAAGCGTAATCGCGCACTGAGTTTCAGACCCAATAAAGTTACTACCATCACCATCATTGATGAACAACCGACGGAGGTATTCAGGCTCCTGTATTTGCAAAAGCAGCAAATGCGTTTTCTGCCTGCCCCGGAACAATCTAATACTTTACAAATCACGAGCGGCACGCCCGTACCGACAAATGCTACAGACGAGGCAGTGGAAGAAATCGAAGAGTACAGCCCATCATTTAACTTCGCTCCCTACGAAGCCGCCAGTCTTGATGCCCATTATACGGATGACCTTTTACAAACATCCCTATCGGCTGAAAACCTTGATAACTCATTGCGGCGCATCGCCGATCAAGCACGAACGAGTATCGAAGAACAGGGCGTCAACACGCTTTTTCTGGCACTCGGAATGTTGAATTACAAAGAATCCACGTCTTCGGATGAAATGTTTCATGCGCCGCTGGTGCTATTGCCCGTTTCGTTGCAGCGTAAAACTGCGCGCGCCGGCTACACCATCGAAGCAACAGACGACGACCCGATTGTTAATCCCGCCCTCGCCGAGTATCTTCGCCGGGCATTCGGCGTCACGTTGCCGGACTTGCCCGACCTTACAAATCTGCCGGAGCAGTACGATCTGCAACAGTTCTTTATTCAAACTTCCGAAGCGATAGCTAACCAAACAGGCTGGCAAGTGAAGACGGATATTTATCTATCCTTCTTCTCATTCCAAAAATTCGTTATGTATAAAGACCTTGAGGCGAACGCCGCTGCCTTTGGGTCACACCCATTGATCCGGCAGATCATCTTGCGTAGTGGCAATAGCCTGCGTGCATTGCCTGAAGAGATTCGCACTGCGGAGTTGGATGAAGCGTTCCCGCCGGAACAAACGGCGCAAGTAACGAACGCCGATTCGAGCCAGTTACGCGCGATCCTCGCCGTCTCACACAATCACAATCTCGTGTTGGAAGGCCCGCCGGGCACAGGCAAGTCGCAGACGATTACTAATTTGATCGCGCAGGCTCTTTCGGAAAATAAAACAGTATTGTTTGTCGCCGAAAAGATGGCGGCACTGGAAGTTGTTTACAGCCGTTTAGTCGAAGCCGGACTCGGCGAGTTTTGCTTGGAACTACACTCGACGAAAGCGAACAAGCGCGCCGTAATGCAGGAATTAGCCACAGCGCTGGATGCTTCGCTTCAGCGCCCGCATACGGAAGACCAAGCGACGGGGCGTATCGGCGCCGTGCGAGCGGAATTGACAGCTTACGCACAGGCGGTACATGAACCGTTTGGCACGCTCGGTCTTTCGCCATATCAGGCATACGGCGAAGTCGAACGGGTACTGCAAGCGCCGAAACTAAAATTCACGCGCCCCATTGATTCTGTGACGCGCGAACAGTTAGGGGAAACCGAGCGGGGCTTGCGCGATCTCGCCGAAGCCGCGCAACCAATCGGCAACCCGTCCACGCATGCATGGCGTGATACGGCGCGCACGTTTTATTCCGAACAGGATTTAGATACGGCGCGCGATATGTTGGCATCTTTGCGCGCCGGTCTTACGCGCATTGGCGAACTCGCAACGCAGGCACAAAGTGAATTTAGCTTGCCGCAGATTAATACTTTTGTGGATGTGCGAACGGCGGCGTCAGTCGCAGAAGTAATCGCCCGTTCGCCCGGCGCGCCGCTTTCGGTGTTGCGAAGCGATGTCTGGAATGCGCCGCCGCGCGAAGCCGTTGAACTTGTCAAGAGGGGACGCGACCTTAAAGCCCTACGCGAAGAAGTGGAGCAAAAATTTACGGCAAACGCCTTGGAACAGGAACACGCCGTCGATATTGAATTCGTCGAATCAAAGGAAAACGGCGCGTTACGTTTTCTCAATTTCTTAAGCGGGCAATTCCGCACCATCAAACGCCGATGGCTCGGCTACCGTTTGCCTTCGTATCAGGCGACGCTACTGGAACAAGCCGCCGACATGCGTAAAGCTGATACGCTTCGACATGAACGCGCCGAACTGGAAGCTGCAAGCGCGCAGGCGCGGGAGCTTTTCGGCGCGTGGTGGCAGGGCGAGCGTTCCGATTGGGATGCTTTGGAAAACTACATTCAATGGGTTGTCGAGTTTCGCGGCGTATGCGTCACAAATGGACTAAAAGAACAGGCTCTTACAGTCGCCGCGCGCCCACATCCCGATGTTTCCGTGATCGAATCCCTGCACAATGAAACTGGGCGAATCACGCAGGAGTTGGACGCGCTACATAGACATATTGAATGGGCACCAGTTTATCTTGCAGCCGCCCCTATCGCTGAGATTGCTGAAAGGATTGAGGCGCTTTCCCAAAACATAAATCTTGCGCCGCGTTGGGCAGCGTTCGAAGGGCTGCGTGCGAAAGTCGCTGCGGGGCTTGCTGCAGAACTGTTGGAAGCAACGATGAAAGGCGAAGCATCGTTCGCTGATCTTGCGCCCGCTTTTCATCGTGCCTTCTATCAGCGGTGGTTAAGCGATGTCGTCCGGCAACGTGAACCGCTCCGCGTTTTTAATACGCTTACACACGAACAGCGCATTGCGGAATTCAAAAACCTTGATGAGCGTGTGTTATTAGAAAATCGTACTGAGCTTGTGCGCTGCTTGCGTGACCGCGTACAGGCAGGGTTGCAAGCACCGGATGCCGTGAATGAATTACGTTTCTTGCGCCGACAACTTACATTGCAGAGGGGGTTGAGTCCGTTACGCACTACTTTCCAGCATTCCTATGCGGCTATTCGTACCATTAAGCCGGTCTTTTTAATGAGTCCTCTTAGCGTCGCGCAATTACTTAACGGCACAACTTCCGGCTTTGATCTTGTGATATTTGACGAGGCAAGCCAACTGCCCGCCGAAGACGCCGTCGGAGCTATCGCTCGGGGCAATCAACTGGTAGTCGTCGGCGACCCGAAACAGCTTCCGCCCACCAACTTCTTTTCCGTGATGGGCGGAACGACCGTTGCTCCAATCGGCGAAGACGGCGTGCCGCTTTTTGACGATACCGAAAGTATTCTGGAAGAGTTCATGGGATCGGGTGCGCCGAGCACGCGCCTTAAATGGCACTATCGCAGCGCGCATGAATCGCTCATCTATTTTTCCAATGTCAGTTTCTACGATTCAGAACTTTATACCTTTCCGAGCGTTGACATTGATAGCCACAATGCGGGCTTGAGTTTTGAATATGTGCCGGACGGCGTGTACGAGGGCAAGGGGCTGAACATGGCTGAAGCCCGGCGTGTTGTGGACGCAGTCGTCCGCCACGCGAAAACGCTGCCAGAGCTTACGCTGGGCGTCGGCACGTTCAATTTGCGCCAGCAAATTGCTATCCAAGATGAACTCGAAGTGCGTAGGCGCAATGATCCTACCCTTGAGCCTTTCTTCGCGCGCAATAAACGCGAACCGTTTTTCGTTAAAAATCTAGAGAACATTCAGGGCGATGAGCGCGATGTGATCTTCTTGAGTGTTACCTACGGCAAGGATGCAAACGGCGCGTTGCGTTATAACTTCGGCCCCTTGAACGGCGAAAACGGCTGGCGGCGGCTGAACGTCCTGACCACCCGTGCGCGCAAAAGTATGCGCGTGTTCTCTTCGATGAAGGGTGACGAGATTAATCCTGTACATGCCACATCACAGGGGCCGCAACTGCTGCGCGATTTTCTGCTTTACGCTGAACGCGGACGATTAGTCAGCACAACTGCCAGCGCGGCGGCACAAACCGAATCGCCCTTTGAGCGGGAAGTGTATTTTAGAACTTATGCGGCGCGGCGTTCAACTACAACCGCAGGTCGGCGTCGCAGGCTACCGCATAGACTTTGGCGTGCGGGATGAAGAACTGCCGGGACGCTATCTGTGCGGCATTGAATGCGACGGCGCGGCTTACCATTCATCCGAAACGGCGCGCGACCGTGACCGTCTGCGCCAGCAGGTATTAGAGGCGCGTGGCTGGACTATTCATCGTCTGTGGTCGACCGACTGGTTTAAGGATCGCGGTGGTCAGATCGAGCGGTTACTGACTTTAATCGAACGAACGCGAGCTACGGTACGCGAGGAGCAAGCGGCAGAACAGGAGGCGCACGCGCGCCTTGCTGCGATTGAGCAGGAAGAGGTGCTACGGGCACAAGACGAAAAACTTTCCGGCGCTGTGCCAGACGCTATGGCAGCGTATATTTCGCCGGAAGCACAACCTTACGTGTTCGCGGATACTCCGCTTCGGTATTACGGTCAGGATTTCCATGCCGCGCCCGCATCGTTTATCGGCCAAGCAATCGAAGATGTTGTTAAGGTCGAAGCGCCAATTCATATCAAGGACTTGGCTGCCCGCGTTGTAGCAAGTTGGGGGCATAGTCAGGCAGGTCAGGCTATGCAGCGTCGCATCCGCGCTATTGTGGAAGATGGCGCGCGACAAGAACGTCTTGCCATGCGCGGAGACTTTGTTTTCAAAGCTGTTGCCGATGAAAGCATACCGGTGCGTTCGCGCGCTGGGACAAGAATCCTACCGGAGCGCATCGCGCCGGAAGAATATCAAACCGCCCTGATGATGGTGCTCAGGGTAGGAGACGGGCTTGATCGTAAAGCTCTGACTAATAGCGTGCGCTCACTCTTCGGTTTTAGCCGCACAGGCACACATCTTGATTCGTGCATTAACGCTGTAATCGACGGACTATTAGCGAAGGAAATTGTCGGGGAAGGAAGCACAGGGATAAAATTGAGGATGTAGCTATTGAGCGAAAATCTACTAAATATGTGAATCAATACTAAAAAAGACAGGCAAGCGAAGAGTTGTGCGACTTTAGTAATCGAAATGTGACAATAGGAAGTTTAGGCGCGTCAAAAATGGAAATTTACGAGGGTATATTAGGTCATAAGTCGCTGTTGAAAATCAAATGCTACATGTAGCATTTGACTCTTCACCTTTTGTGAGGTTTTCTGTGCAATGGGCGATGTTTTGTTTTTAAGCGAGTTAAGGTTAAGGATATACGCTTATGCTGAAGGATGTTAATATGACGCTGCTGTTCGCATTACCCACTCCACTGCTGAAATTAGAACCCACATTACTACATAATGTAAAAGCGCTAGCAGCGCAACGCAAAAAAACCGTTTAGCCTAAAGGATAGTCCTATGAGCTCGCATCTTGCTGAAGTTTTCGCCGCCGATGAGAAAGAGATTCTCAAGTCGGAATCTCAAAGGATTTTTGGCGAACTAATACAACTCGATCAATATGTCGGGGATGTGTACTCGATATCTTACGACTCTGCATTAGTGCAGATCCACGACAAACATCGCCAAAATGTCGGCGGAATTCCAAGTCTGTGTTTTCTGATCGCGACGCGCGTTGATCCGCGACAGGGAACCGATTTTATGAGCGAGGATGCGAGCATCATTCTTCTGCGCGTGATGGATGCAGCACCTTTGCCAAACGCGGCTGAGGCTGAACGCATTCGCGTTGAAGTGGCTCAACGGGTAAGCGGCGACCCGACCGTCCACTGGGACGATCAAGGAGCAATGGATGGTATAACCCAGAACCTATTGTCGTTTGCAGGCGTCAAGTGTCGCGTCATAGGAACATTTTATCTTAACGAGGCAGGCTCGCACGTCGCAGGACATCCCAGTTTACAACTGCGCTTTGGCAGCGACTTATCGAATTACTACCCGAATCGTGGCTTGAAGGTCTATAAGCCGAATGGCACGGCGCTGGCTCGCATCGTTAATTACCGCGACCCTGATAGGCTGCATACGCAGGCAGATGTCAATGTCAAAGTTGGCGATGTTCGCTACGCATCTACCAACCGTGCCTTTCAGGGAGTAAACGATGTTCCAGTAAGTATCACACCGACCGACTTGCTCACGCAGAAAACGGCGCTCTTTGGTATGACCCGGAGCGGTAAATCAAACACGACAAAGATTATTATCAAGTCAGTCTTCGATCTTAGGTACGAGTCGGTGCCGCGGACTTTACGCGTCGGCCAACTTGTCTTTGATGCAAACGGCGAGTATGCGAATGAGAACACACAAGATGCCACCGGCGGGCGCAGTGCGGCGGCAATAAAGAACTTACGCGATGCCCATCCGAGTGCTGACAAGAACGACGTCGTTACCTACGGCATCACCGCACACCCGCATGATCCGGAGCGCCGGCTGATGTTGTTGAACTTTTATCTCGACGGTAACTTACAGACAGGGAAACAAACCATCGATGCAATTTTAGCTGACGACAAAGGAACGAAGTTCATCGGTAATTTTCGGCAAATTGTATTTGATCCGCCTGCTCCAACCGACCGTTCGGCGACCATTCGTTACAACCGTCATGTGCTTTGTTACCGAGCGCTACTCAATAAAGCCGGGCTTACTCCACCTCCTGGGTTGCAACCCCAAGTATCTGGCTTATTCAGTAAAGAATTGCGCGATGCAATGCGAAACAGCACTAGCAAAAAAAACGCTGCCGAACATATCCACGCGGGGACGTTGCTCGAAAGTAAAACGCTATCATGGGATCAAATGGCGCAAATTTGTGAACGCCTGTACGACTTCATGGAAGATGACGATAGCGGGTATCGTGCTTTCGATACCGCTTATGCAGCAGGTAGTTCGACAGGCGATAGTTGGGCTGATGACAATCTGAAAAAGATAGGACTTACGCAAAAAGCTAAGAAGTAGATAATGGCAGGATGATGACTGCCAACCGACGAGCGACGCGACTTGATTACTGCCAATATCTCTTGAGTAGTCAAATCAATTACACGCTCACCAACTT